>NZ_JAQEGR010000005.1:0-233340 GCF_027667425.1 Fusicatenibacter saccharivorans | reverse complement strand
GGGCTACTTATAAATATGCGTTGCTAAAAGCGAAATCTCTGTTTGGCGCGGTTCACGGTTGACGAATGAGAAAGATCGTGCTATATTCTATATTATATGGGCTTCTGCCGTTTTTCGGGGAAACCTTTTTACAGAAAAGTAATACTTTAAATAAAGGAGACAAAAGAGGTATGTCAGGACATTCAAAATTTGCCAATATTAAGCATAAGAAAGAAAAAAACGACGCAAAAAAAGGTAAAATCTTTACCATCATCGGCCGTGAGATCGTAATCGCTGTCAAAGAGGGCGGACCGGATCCGGCAAACAACAGCAAGCTGCGTGACGTTATCGCAAAAGCAAAAGCAAACAACATGCCGAACGATACCATCGACCGCGGTATTAAAAAAGCTGCCGGAGATGCAAACGCAGACAACTACGAGCGTATCACCTACGAAGGTTATGGCCCGAATGGTATCGCGATCATCGTAGAGACTCTGACCGACAACAAGAACCGTACCGCAGCAAACGTAAGAAGCGCTTTCACCAAAGGAAACGGAAGCGTTGGAACACCGGGATGCGTATCCTACATGTTCGACAAAAAAGGCCAGATCATCATCGACAAAGAAGAGTGCGAAATGGATGCTGACGATCTGATGATGCTTGCTCTGGATGCAGGCGCAGAAGACTTCGCAGACGAAGAGGACAGCTACGAAATCATCACCGATCCGGATGACTTCTCCGCAGTACGTGAGGCTCTGGAGAAAGACGGTATCGCCATGGCAGAGGCAGACGTTACCATGATCCCACAGACCTACGTAGAGCTGACCGATCCGCAGGCATTAAAAGACCTGAACCGTACCCTGGATCTGCTGGATGACGACGACGACGTACAGTACGTATATACCAACCTGGACGAGTAATTTCACTGGAAATTACATAGAATCATAAGAATCTGCGCATACTGATGAAGCTATTTTGGAATAGCAGAAAAGAGGAAATCCGTATGGCAGAATCACAGAAAAACCAGACAGAAAAAGAAAATATTGTAGAACTGAAGACCAACATTTATCTGCTGTCCATCATCGGCGAGGTGGAGGGGCATGAATCACTCGGCGAGCGCACGAAAGCGACGCGCTATGAGCACATTCTCCCTGCTCTTGCCCGTGCCGAGGAGGACAAAAGTATTGATGGTCTTCTGATTCTCCTGAATACCGTAGGCGGAGATGTGGAGGCCGGTCTTGCAATTGCAGAGATGATTGCGTCCATGCGAAAGCCTGCGGTATCGCTCGTTTTAGGGGGTGGTCATTCGATCGGTGTCCCGCTCGCCGTTGCAGCAGACTATTCGCTGATCGTGCCGAGTGCCACCATGGTCATTCACCCGGTGCGTACAAACGGCATGTTCATCGGTGTTGCACAGACGTACCGTAATATGGAAAAGACGCAGGATCGGATCACAGGTTTTGTATCGGCCCATTCTAAAATCACCAAGGAACGGCTCGAGGAGCTGATGCTCGATACGAAAATGCTGGTCAAGGATGTCGGAACAATGCTGGACGGCCCGCAGGCAGTGGAAGAAGGCCTGATCGACGAGGTCGGCGGCATTGCCCGCGCGCTCGAAAAGCTGAATGAGCTGATGAAAAAGGCAGCAGGGACAGAAAATTGACTTCACGGCGCGGCTTGTGTTTCAGGGGATTTTGTGTTAGAATGAGTTCGCTGTGAAAATTCGAACGGAAGTTTTGGCCGGACTTTCACAAAAGAGAAAAATAAGGGAACAGGATAAAAAAATGACAGTAATAGAAGCTTTATTTCTGGGCCTGATCCAGGGAATCACGGAATTCCTGCCGATCAGCAGCTCCGCACATCTGATTATCTTCCGTCACTTTATGAAGATCGAAGATACGCAGACGGTGTTTTTCAATGTGCTTTTGCACTTTGGCTCCATGATTGCAATTCTGCTCACATTTTCGAAGGAATGGAAACGTCTCTTCCTCGCGCTGTGCGGAATCATAATCGATCTGTTTCATAATTTAAAGGAACACTTTTCCAGTCAGCATCAGGAGAGAAAGCAGTACCGGAAGGTACTCGGCAGCAACTACCGTATGCTTGCTTTCCTGCTGATTCTGACCACCATCCCGACTGCTGTAATCGGCGGCATGATTCAGAGCCTTGTCACACTGACCTCCTCGAATCTGCTGGCACCTGGCGTTGGTCTGTATCTGACGGCGATTCTGCTTGTGGTGGCAGATATGCTTCCGGAGGGAGAAAAAACGCAGAAAAATTTGAAGCCGAAAGATGCACTGATTGCCGGATTCTTCCAAGGCTTTTCCACGATTCCGGGTCTTTCCCGTCTTGGTTCGACTATTTCTGCGTGTGTGATCGGCGGCATGACCCGTTCGTACGCTGTGAAATACTCTCTGATTGTGAGTGTTCCGGCGATTATCGGGGCAACGATCGTTGAAATTGCGACCATGGGAAAAAATAAAATTGTTTTTCATCCGGTATATCTGGTCGGCGTTTTCATGGCGGCACTTGCCGGTTACTTTACGATCCGCATTCTGATGCGTGTGGTGAAAAAACGGAAACTGAAATATTTTGCTTTGTACTGTCTTCTTGTCGGGACATTCTCCATTGCAGGATATTTTCTGCTGTAATACGAGAAAGGGGAGAAGTTCTGCATGGCAAATACAACAAAGGGAAGCGGGAAGACAAAGAAAAAAACTTCTGCTTCCGGAACAGCAAAAAAGAAACAGACCCAAACAACGGCCAGAAAAACAACGGCGAAAAAGAGCAGTACCGCAAAACGTACCTCCGGCACAAGGAAAAACACAGTCCGTGAGCCGATGGACGAGGGAGTGCGCGCAGAAATTATTCTGCTTTCCGTGCTTGCTGTTTCGATTCTGCTGATGCTCAGTAATTTCGGTATGGGCGGCGTGATCGGACAGGCTGTCTGCGACTTCTTTTTCGGCCTTTTCGGCGTGACAGAGTGGGCAGCACCGGTTCTGATCTTCTTTGGAACAGCATTTTACATAGCAAACAGACAGAACTTTTTAATTGTGCGGAAAACCGGGGGAGCGATCAGCTGCTTCGTCTTTTTCTGCGCTTTTATGCAGCTTCTGGCGTCCGGCTATACGAGAGATACGACATTTCTGGATTACTATTTTGACAGCGCCTACGATCATCTCGGCGGAGGAATCTTAGGAGGGTCTGTCGTGAAAATTCTCGGCATGGGATTCGGCCAGATCGGTGCGTGGGTGATTATTGTGATCGCCATCGTGATTTCCGTGATCGTGATGACGCAGAAGCCGATTCTCGCGCCGATCCATGAAAAGACGAATGACCACCGCCGGATGGCGGAGGAGCGCCGCCAGGAGCGTCTGGCGCGCCAAGCTGCGATGGAGGAAGAGGAAGGAAAAGAGCTGATTCTTGAGCCAGTGGAGGAACCGAAAAAAGCCGGGAAGAAAAAGAAATCCCGCCTTCTTTCTCATGTGGAATCGAAGGCTGATTTAAACGAAAACGACGATACCCATCAGATGGAGACGCCGGAGCTTTCGATTCACCGTGGTTCTGTGCCGGCTGAAGAGCCGGAAAAGACAGGACCGGAGATGACACGGCAAGCTGCAGAAGAGGCGAAAAAAGAGAAAACGTCTGCGGATCATACGAGAAATCCGCGGTCTTCCTGTGAAGAGATCGAGGCGGATATAGACGGCATTCGTCAGGAAATCGGGAAAAAAGCAGAGGAAAAGCGGCCGGAGTACAAAACACCGCCGATGAATCTTCTGAAAAAAGGGATGCGCGGTGCCATGGGCGATTCCGATGCGCATTTGCGGGAAGTAGCGCGGAAACTGGAGGAGACGCTGGACAGCTTCGGTGTCAAAGTTACAGTCAATAACGTAAGCTGCGGACCGACCGTCACACGGTATGAGCTGATGCCGGAACAGGGCGTGAAAGTAAGCCGGATTGTCGGATTGACCGACGATATCAAGCTGAGTCTTGCAGCAGCAGATGTCCGCATTGAGGCACCGATCCCGGGAAAATCCGCAGTCGGAATCGAGGTTCCAAATAAGACGAACACGGCCGTGATGCTGCGTGATCTTCTTGAAACACCGGAGTTTAAGAACTTTTCTTCGAATCTGGCCTTTGCTGTCGGAAAAGACATCGCCGGTCAGCCGGTCATCGCAGATATCGCGAAAATGCCTCATCTTCTGATCGCCGGTGCGACCGGTTCCGGTAAATCGGTCTGCATCAACACACTGATTATGAGTATTATTTATAAGGCAAAACCGGAAGACGTCAAACTGATCATGATCGACCCGAAGGTCGTTGAGCTTTCTGTTTATAACGGCATTCCGCACCTTTTTATTCCTGTTGTCACAGACCCGAAAAAGGCTTCCGGAGCTCTGAACTGGGCGGTTGCGGAGATGACAGACCGTTATAACAAATTTGCGGAATTCAACGTGCGCGATATGAAAGGCTACAATGCAAAAGTTGCCGAGCTGCCGCCGGATGAAAACGGCAAAAAACCGGAAAAACTGCCGCAGATCGTCATTATCGTGGATGAGCTTGCCGACCTGATGATGGTTGCGCCGGGAGAAGTGGAGGATGCGATCTGCCGTCTGGCACAGCTTGCCCGTGCGGCCGGCATCCATCTGATTATTGCAACACAGAGACCTTCCGTCAATGTCATCACTGGTCTTATCAAGGCAAATATGCCGTCCCGTATTGCATTCTCGGTTTCTTCCAGCGTAGATTCCCGTACGATCCTCGACATGGGAGGTGCGGAAAAACTGCTTGGAAAAGGCGATATGCTCTACAAGCCGCAGGATTACCAGAAACCGGCCCGTCTGCAGGGATCCTTTGTTTCGGATAAAGAGGTCAGCGATGTCGTTGCCTACTTAAAAGATCACTACGGCGAGAACGCTTATGATCCGGATATCGAAAAACGGATTCACACCGTAAGCCTGGATGGCGGTTCTGCCGCAGGCGGCGGAGATAACCGCGATAATTACTTCGTGGAAGCCGGAAAATTTATCATCGAAAAAGATAAGGCATCGATCGGCATGCTCCAGAGAGTGCTGAAAATCGGTTTCAACCGCGCGGCCAGAATCATGGACCAGCTCGCGGATGCCGGTGTCGTAGGACCGGAGGAAGGAACCAAGCCGAGAAAAGTTCTGATGTCCATGGAACAGTTCGAAAATTATCTGGAGGAACACGGATGATGGGAAAAGATGTTGTCCGTTGTTTACAAATAACCGGAAACGTGATAAAGTATTAACATAAAATGCGCGAAAATCCAAGTCGTGCTTTTGTTAAAATATTTCTAACAAGATTAGGAGGATATTATGTACAAGATTCAAGAAGCGGAAATGCTCGCGAATAATATCTACCGTATGGTAGTAGAAGCACCGCGAGTAGCACAGCACTGCCTCCCTGGACAGTTTGTTATTGTCAAGGCAGATGAAGAAGGAGAAAGAATTCCTCTGACCATTTGTGATTACGATAGAGAAGCAGGAACTATCACCATCGTATTCATGCCGATCGGAGAATCTACCAAAAAAATGAAAGATCTCAAAGCGGGAGATGCTTTCATGGATTTCGTAGGACCTCTGGGGCAGCCGTCCGAGTTCTGCAGCGAAGATATCGAAGAACTGAAGAAAAAACGGATCGTATTCGTAGCCGGCGGTGTTGGAACTGCACCGGTTTACCCGCAGTTAAAATGGCTGCATGAGCATGGAATCACTGCTGACGCCATTGTCGGAGCAAAGACAAAAGATCTCGTTATTCTCGAGAAAGAAATGTCTGCTGTCAGCAATCTGTACATAACCACAGACGATGGTTCTTACGTAAGAAAAGGTATGGGTACCGATGTACTCCGCGACCTTGTACAGAACCAGGGCAAACAGTATGATGTCTGTGTTGCCATCGGACCGATGATCATGATGAAATTCGTATGTCTTCTGACAAAAGAACTGAACATCCCGACCGTTGTAAGCATGAACCCGATCATGGTAGACGGAACCGGTATGTGCGGTGCCTGTCGTCTAATGGTAGGCAATGAAGTAAAATTTGCCTGCGTAGACGGACCGGAGTTTGACGGTCATCTGGTAGACTTCGACCTGGCTATGAAACGTCAGCAGATGTATAAGACAGAAGAGGGAAGAGCTCTCTTAAGATACCAGGAAGGCGCAACCCATCACGGTGGATGCGGCCAGTGCGGAGGTGACAAATAATGGCAAAGGGATTAAACAGAGTACCGGTACGTGAGCAGGAGCCGAAGGTACGTGCCACAAATTTTGACGAGGTATGTCTTGGATACAACAAAGACGAAGCAGTAGAAGAAGCACAGCGCTGCCTGGGCTGTAAAAATGCAAAATGTATCACAGGATGCCCGGTTAATATCAACATTCCGGCATTCATTGCACAGGTAAAAGAGGGAAACTTCGAGGAAGCATACAAAATTATCGGTGAGTCCAGTGCACTCCCGGCAGTCTGCGGCCGTGTATGTCCGCAGGAGAGCCAGTGCGAGGGCAAATGTGTCCGCGGAATCAAAGGCGACGCTGTTTCCATCGGCAAACTGGAGCGTTTCGTTGCTGACTGGGCAAAAGAAAACGGTATCAAACCGGTTCCGGCAGCAGAGAAAAACGGCCACAAGATCGCGGTTATCGGTTCCGGCCCTGCAGGTCTTACCTGCGCAGGAGACCTTGCAAAACTTGGCTACGATGTAACCATCTTCGAGGCACTTCACAAAGCCGGCGGTGTATTAAGTTACGGTATTCCGGAGTTCCGTCTTCCGAAAGACAAAGTAGTTGCCGCTGAAATCGAGAACGTAAAATCTCTCGGTGTTAAAATTGAGACCAACGTTATCATCGGAAAATCCGTTACCATCGACGAGCTGTTAAAAGACGAAGGATTTGAAGCAGTCTTCATCGGTTCCGGTGCAGGCCTTCCGATGTTCATGGGAATCCCGGGTGAGAACGCAAACGGCGTATTCTCCGCAAACGAGTTCCTGACCAGAAACAACCTGATGAAAGCATTCCGCGATGATTACGATACCCCGATCGCACACGGCAAGAAAGTTGCTGTAGTCGGCGGCGGCAACGTAGCTATGGACGCTGCAAGAACCGCACTTCGTCTCGGCGCAGAGGTACACGTTATTTACCGTCGTTCTGAGGCAGAGCTTCCGGCCCGTGCAGAGGAAGTTCATCATGCAAAAGAGGAAGGTATCATCTTCGACCTTCTGACCAACCCGGTAGAAATTCTGACCGACGACAAAGACTGGGTAACCGGTATCCGCTGCATCCGTATGGAACTTGGCGAGCCGGACGCTTCCGGAAGAAGAAGACCGGTTGAGATTCCAGGATCTGAGTTCGAAATTGAAGTAGACGAAGTTATCATGTCTCTTGGTACTTCCCCGAACCCGCTGATTTCTTCCACCACCTACGGTCTGGATGTCAACAGAAGAAAATGTATCGTAGCTGAGGAAGAAACCGGAAAGACCAGCAAAGAGGGCGTTTACGCCGGCGGTGACGCTGTAACAGGTGCAGCAACCGTTATCCTTGCTATGGGTGCCGGAAAAGCCGGAGCTAAAGGAATTGATGAGTATATCAAAAGCAAAAATGCATAAGGCATTGCTTTTCTAAACTAAAAGCCATATAGACGCGGACAAGAAGTGATCTATATGGCTTTTGGTGTTTTTGACAGATATCCGAAAGGGTTTTAAGATTACAGAATGAAAATTACAGTATTGACAGTAGGAAAAATCAAAGAAAAATATCTGCGGGATGCGATTGCCGAGTATTCGAAGCGCCTCAGCCGCTATGCAAAGCTGGAAATTATCGAGGTGGCGGATGAAAAGACACCGGACAACGCGAGTGAAACCGTAGAGACAAATATCAAAAACAAAGAAGCAGAGCGCCTTCTCAAATATATCCGGGATGACGCTTATCTGATTACATTGGAAATTAAGGGAAAACAGCTCACATCCGAGGAGCTGGCCCAGAAAATAGATACGCTCGGCGTGCAGGGAACGAGCCATATTATTTTTGTGATCGGTGGTTCCTTAGGGCTTGGCGAGGAAGTTCTGAAGCGTTCGAACTATGCGCTCAGTTTTTCGAAAATGACATTTCCGCATCAGTTGATGCGGGTTATTCTGCTGGAACAGATTTACCGGAGCTACCGCATTAACTGCGGGGAGCCATATCATAAATAGCTGCGAATAAGAGAGGTGTGATTGCGATGCGTGAAATGCGTTTAAAAAAGCGGGAGATTACAGATCCTGAAATTTTAAGAGAAATTCTGGAAAGCTGCGAGGTTGTGCGGATCGGGGCGATGGATGAGGAAGGCATGTTTATCGTGCCGATGAATTATGGATATGATGTCCGGGAAGAAGATGGAACTCTTCACGTCTGTCTGTACCTGCATGGGGCAAAAGAAGGGCGGAAGGCGGCTGCATTTGCAGCGGATCCGCGCGTGGCGGTGGAGATGGATTACAACCATGAAGTGATTACAGGTGACTATACGTGTGCGTATTCCTATGCGTACCGCAGTATCATGGGAAACGGAACCATCACGGAGGTGACAGATCCGGAGGTAAAGAAGAAAGGCCTGGAAAAAATCATGGCGCATATCGCACCGGAGGCGAAGATCGCTTTTCTGCCGGAGATGGTGGAGCGCGTTGCCGTATGGCGCATAGACATCGATATATTTACCGGCAAAGAGCGCAGACGAAAATAGAGTGTTCGAAGCTCCGCAGGCTGCAGACGGAAAAAGACAGCAGAAAGGACAGCAGAAATGATTAAAATTGATCTGATTACAGGCTTCCTTGGCTCAGGGAAGACGACTTTTTTGAAACAGTACGCAAAGTATCTGATGGCACAGGGAAAGAACATCGGCATCCTGGAGAATGATTTTGGGGCAGTCAATGTGGATATGCTGCTTCTGCAGGAACTGCGCGGCGATCAGTGCGAGCTGGAGATGATTTCCGGCGGATGCGACAAAGAGACACACCGCAGACGATTCCGCACGAAACTGATCTCGATGGGCATGAGCGGCTACGACCGCATTCTCGTGGAACCGTCGGGGATTTACGATGTGGATGAGTTCTTTGACACGCTGTATGACGAGCCGCTGAACCGCTGGTATGAGGCGGGAAGCGTCATCACGATTCTGGATGCCGGGCTCGATGAGAAGCTGTCGGAGGAAGAAGAGTATCTGCTGGCTTCCGAGGCGGCGAACGCTGGTAAAATCGTGCTGAGCAAAGTACAGAATGTTTCGGAGGAAAAGAAAGAAGAAACGATTGCCCATCTGAACCGCACGCTCGAGCAGGCAGGCTGCAGAAGACAGTTTTCTGATGCAGAAATTTTACAGAAAAACTGGGATGATCTGACAGAGGATGATTTCAAAATGCTCTCCGAATGCAATTACCGTTCGGAGGATTACCGGAAGCTGGATTTCGGCGAGCAGCAGACATTTGATTCGCTCTGCTTTCTGGAGCCGAAGATTACGGAAGAAGCGCTGAAAAAGGCAGCAGAAGCAATCTTTGCGGATTCATCATGCGGCAATGTATTCCGGATCAAAGGAATTGTAAAGACGGGCGAAACTGTGTGGAGCGAAATCAATGCGACGCGGGAACAGATGACATTCCAGGCAGTGCCGGAGAGCCAGGAAGTGCTGATTGTAATCGGCGCGGGGCTTTCGAAAGAGCGGATTAGTGGAATTCTCGGAATTAAGTAAAAAATGGAGCATGACGGAAAGGGGTATTTTCCATCATGCTCCTGCTGGTTTGGCTAAATAGCAGTTACTGTAAAATGCGCTGCCGTTCTGACAGTGTGGGGAACGGAATGATTTTGGAATCCCGTGCATCATCCGGTGTACAAAGAGCAGTCAACGGTTGCGGCTGATTTTCCATGGTCTGGAAGGAGAGAATGCCATCTTTCCATAAAACGACATCATCCGGTGAATGGACGGCAAAATAGCGGTGCAGCACATCGAAAAGAGAGGATGGAACTGCCGCAAGATCGTGCTCGGGATCGCTGGAATATAGAAAGATCCGGCTTCCCGGAAAACGACGGGAATGGATACCGGCAGAGGGAGCGGTAAAATCCGGGTTTTCGGTAAAATATAAGGATCTTTCTGCGGGTCCGGAAAACGGAATAGACAGCGTTGTGGAAACAACTGGCGCTTCTTCTGCAAGGGCTGGCTGCTTCTGAAATTTGCACAGGAATGGGATATTTTGAAAAAATGTATATTTCTTTCTCATAAGACTCACCTTTCAGCCGGAAAAGATCTGGCATTTGGCAGGGTGGATGTTATCGTTTACTTTAATTTTATCTTATCAGAAGTGCAGAAATAACAGGGTTAAACATTTGTAAAAAGCGTGTAAAACATCTTAAAGAGAAAGAAAAGAGAGGGGAAATCATATGGAACAGGAAGTAATGCAGGCCATTCGGGCAGAACTGGAAAGCAATATAGATGCAAAATACCGGGAATTTCACAGCTCTCTTGTTCCGGGACAGAACTGTCGGATTCTTGGTGTCCGCATTCCGGTTTCGCGACGGATTGCAAAAGCGACAGCAAGAGACCATTATGAAGTTTATACCGAACAGTTTAATCCGGAAGTCTACGAGGAGCTTCTGATCCGCGGAATGATGATCGGCTACGGAAAGCTGACCCGTGAAGAACAGACGGCAGAACTGGACCGCTTCGTGCCGATGATCAACAGCTGGGGAATCTGTGACAGCTCCTGTGCAACGTGCCATTTTATGAAGAAAGACCAGGAGTATTGGTATGGATATCTGCAGAAATGGCTGAAAAGCAGCCGGGAATATGAAATCCGGTTTGGTGTTGTGTGTCTGCTGGACTTTTTTATCAACGAAGCGTATATCGATGCTGTGCTGGAGGAGATGAAAAAGATTCATCACGATGGCTATTACGTAAAAATGGCCGTCGCCTGGGCAGTATCGATCTGTTATATTCATTTTCCGGAAAAAACACAGAAACTGCTGAAAGAAAACAGTCTCGATGACTGGACACATAACAAAACAATTCAGAAAATCAGAGAGTCGCTGCGGATCAGCAAAGAAGAAAAAGAGATGCTGAAAACCTGGAAGAGATAAAAAGAAAACCGTATCGCCGCGTTTTGAATATCGCAGCAATACGGTTTTCTTTCTCTTTTTTGAACTTATTCGTCCCATCCCTCAAAAAGCCGGATGTTGACGGCAATATTTCTTGCAATTTCACCTTCGCTTTTCCCGAGATCTGCCACATCCGATACCGGCGGAAAATCAGGTTCTTCTTCCGTCAGTTCCAGAGAGATCCAGTCATAGGCGGAGTGAATGGCATCTTCCAGCGCCTCGTCGAGGGTATCCCCTTTTGCATAGCAGCAGGCGAGATCTGGAAAATAACCTTCGTAGGTTCCCTGTTCGGTTTTATAAAAAACGGCTGGATAAGTAAATTTCATAGTGTTTCTTCCTTCTTCCTTTTCTTTTTCACGGAAATTCTTTTTTATCGTAGCACTTTTTCTCAAAAGATACAATGCCTAAAATACAATTGATCGTATTTGTAATCTATGCTAGAATGAAAAACAGATAATTGGAAAATACAAATGAAACCAAGGGAGGATTTCTCTTTGATAAAAGTAATTTTGTGGGACATCGACGGAACACTTCTGAATTTTAAGATGTCGGAACGATATGCAATTGAGTACTGTTTCAACAAGTTTCATATGGGAACCTGCACGGACGAAATGCTGCAGCGCTACAGCGTGATCAACCGCGGTTACTGGGAGCGGCTGGAGACGGGAGAGCTTACGAGAGAACAGGTGATGCTTGGACGATTCCATGAATTTTTTGAATCGGAAGGACTGCCGACGGATCAGGTAAAGGTATTCAATGATGAATATCAGATCCGCCTCGGCGATAAGGCTTTCTTCTGCGATCACGGAGATGAACTGGTAAAACGGCTGAAAGCTACCGTAAAACAGTATGCAGTAACAAATGGAACCACTGTTGCACAGGAGCGTAAACTCCGCTTTTCCGGGCTTGATCAGCTTCTGGACGGCGTTTTTATCTCGGAACAGGTCGGTGTGGACAAGCCGCAGAAGGCTTTTTTTGATGCGGTATGGAACGAAATCGGAAGTTATGCACCGGATGAGGTTGTGATCGTCGGCGACTCCCTCACAAGTGATATCCGCGGCGGAAAAAATGCAGGAATCCTGACCTGCTGGTACAACCCGGATCATCTTCCGAACAAAATTGAAGTTACACCGGACTGTACCATCGACAATCTTCAGGATATCCTTTCGTATCTGGATGAAAGCAGGTGATTTGCTAATGAGAACACGCGTATTACAGGAAAAAAATTACGCGGAGCGGATGCAGAATGGTGTGGAGCCGTACCTCGCCGCTCATGCAGAAGAATTTTACTGGGAAAGGGAGAGCGGTCATCCGATTCATGTTCTTCGTTACCGCGCATTCCGCCCGAGAGGTGTTGTTGTAATCTCACACGGTTTTACGGAAAATGCAGAGAAATATAAAGAGATCGTGTATTATTTTATCAAAGAGCATTTTCATGTTTATCTGCCGGAACACTGCGGCCACGGAAAGAGCTACCGTCTGGTGGATGATCCGTCGCTTGTTTATGTCGATTCCTACCATCGTTATGTAGAAGATCTGCTCTTTGTTGCACGAAAAGCAAAAGCAGAGGCATGCGGTCTTCCGCTCGTTCTCTATTCTCACTCGATGGGCGGCGGAATCGCAGCAGCAGCGGCCGCCAAAGCGCCGCATCTGTTCCGGAAAGTGGTCTTGAGTTCGCCGATGATCCGTCCGCTGACCGGAAAAGTGCCGTTCGCCGATGCAAAACGGATCGCAGCTTTTGCCTGTGCCACAGAACGAGGCACACAGTATGTGGTAGGACAGAAACCATACCAGGGAATCGAAAGCTTTAAACAAAGTTCGTCCCTCTCCCGTCCGCGCTTTCTCTATTACCAGCAGAAGCGGGAAAAAGAGCCGCTGTATCACCTAAATGCCGCTTCTTACGGATGGCTCCATGCCGCCGCACATCTGTACCGCGATCTGATGCGGAGCGGATGGAAACGGATCGAGGCTCCTGTCCTTTTATTTCAGGCGGAGAACGATCATCTTGTGTCCAACCGTGCCCAGGAGCGGATGATCCGGAAAATGGCAGAACGCCGTCCCGGCATGGCAAAAATGGTAAAAGTACCGGGCGCAAAGCATGAATTGTTTGGAACCAGAGGGCGCATGCTCCAGACGTACTGGAATATGGTATTTGCTTTTTTTGAAAAAGATCTGTAACAAAAGAGAAGGGATGACAAAATGACACAGACAGAAATCGAAGAATATATTACCCAGTTTCCTATCTATCAGTATGCATTTGTAAAACCGGAGGACATCGAATTCAATGACCGGGTCCGCCAGATCTGCAAAAAGGAGTGCTCCCGCTACGGAGCCTCCTGGTCCTGCCCGCCGGCGGTCGGCACTGTTGAAGTCTGTAAGGAGCGTTGCATGAACTACGATCACGTTCTGTTCTTCTCCAGCATCGCAGAAGTGGACAACATCATGGATATGGATGAGACATTAAAAACAAAATCGGAGCACGAAAAAATCACACGCGAAATCGAGCAGCATTTAAAAGACAAAACCCTGCTCACCTTCGCCCTTTCCTCCGATTCCTGCCAGCTCTGTGATAAATGTACCTACCCGAGAGGCGGCTGCCGCCATCTTGAACTGATGCATCCATGCATCGAGAGCCACGGCATCGTTGTTGCAAACCTGATTGAAAAAAACATGATGGATTATTACCTCGGCGAGCATATGGTCATATGGTTCAGCATGATTTTCTATAAAGAATCGTAATCTGTGATGTAATTTTCCATTCTTTCAAACGTATTTATAATAGAGGATTTCGCTGTAAGAAATTCAGAAAATACACAGGAGGGGGAATGAAGCATCTGCGGAGTCTGTTTCCGTCAGCGCTACGGCAGAGCCGGCGAAAAAAGCGACGCCGACCGAAACACCAACACCGACAGCGACTGAGACACCAACTCCAACGGCTGCTCCAACCGAAACGCCGACCCCTGAGCCAACCATAGAAGCTGCGGCGGAAGAAACCGTTGAAACGCAGGCAGCGGAAGAAACGCAGCCGGCAGTGACTGCTGAAGAACCACAGGTAACGGAAGCTCAGATGACGAGAGAAAATGCAGAAGCCCAGGGGTATGAACCCTGCAAAAAATGTTTTTAAAAAAGAGAAATGAAACCCCGCAGCCTGATCGGGCAGGAAACCCCAGCGGCTGTGGGGTATTTTTGTGCTTTTTTCTGCATAAAATAGCGATAGAACAAAAAGCAGACCCGCAAAGCGGAGGAGGTTTTGGATGCGAAAAAAGAAAAAGCAGAAAAAATCACTCCATCCGCCGGGCGGGGAGCTGCTTTCGGCGATGCAGGTTCCGTCAGATCTTGCTTTTGGCGAGCCGGTTGTGACGTTTTACGGCGGGAGAGAAGTGCAGATTGAAAATTTCCGCAGGATTCTGGAATATAATGCGTGCCGCCTCTGTGTGCTTACACAATATGGCAGGCTGCTCCTTGTGGGAGAGGGAATCCGGATTGTTTCGTATTCCGGGGAGGAGATGCGGGTGGAAGGGAGAATCGATCAGGCGACGTTTCAATAAGTGTAATGATTCCAATCATTCCAATGCTGAAAAGGGGGTGTGCGTTTGCAGAGGGGAAAGGTTTTCTGGAAAGGCAGTGTGCGGATTCGTGTGACGGGCCGTGAACCGGAGCGTTTTTTCAATCTGTGCGGGCACCATAACATCACACTGTGGGACGTGACAGAACATCAGGGCTGCTTTGAGATGAGCCTTCTGCCGGAAGATTTTTTCCGCCTCCTGCCGATCCGCCGCAAGAGCGGTGTGCGCATCCGAATACAGAAAAAACAGGGACTGCCTTTCTTTTACCGGCGAAGTTTAAAAAGAAAGGCATTTTTTATTGGTATTTTTCTCTGCCTGGCGGGACTTTACACGCTGTCGCAGTTCATCTGGAATATTCATGTGGAAGGAAATTACGCGAACAGTACGCAGACGATCTTAAACAGCCTTGACGCGGCCGGGATTCATCATGGAAGCTGGAAAAAACGTGTGGACTGCAGCCAGACCGCATCGTATTTGCGGGAGCAGTTTCCGAATCTGACCTGGGTGTCCGCAAAAATAGAAGGGACGCAGCTTGTCCTTGCGGTAAAAGAAAACGTAGACGGCTATGTGATCGAAGAAAAAGCAGATGATCCGCAGAATCTTGTGGCGAAAAAAGAAGGGACGGTCGTGCGTATTATCACACGGAACGGCATTCCGCAGGTGCTCCCCGGTGATACATGTCAAGCGGGAGACATTCTTGTAAAGGGCGAGATTCCGCTTGTGAATGACAGTGGGGAAACGTATGATTATTCTTATGTTCACGCAGACGCGGATATTGACCTTGAGACGACGTGGTACTATTATGATACCTTTCCGCTTTCCCATACGGTACGGACATATCAGAAAGCAGAGAAAAAAACGCCGGTATTCCAGATTTCTGCTTACCGATTTTTCCTTGGAAATCTGCTGCCGGAGAATTTTGTGGAGAGTTTGCGGAGCATGACCGGAACGGCGGATCAGAAAACAGAGAAAAGGGAAAATGGAGCAGACGAGGAAGTGTCCCTTCAGCAGCTTTATCTGACAGAAAACTTTGCCCTTCCGTTTTATTTCGGCTACCGTCAGAAATTTCCTTTTGAAGTTCAGAAAGAAACCTACTCAGAACACGAGGCAAAAGAAAAAGCCTCGCAGAATTATCAGAAATTCCACAGAAATTTATCAGAAAAAGGACTTCAAATATCGGAGAATCATGTTACAATAGAACTTAACGATACGTCATGTATCACAAAAGGGACACTTCGCGTGATAGAACGGGCCGTAGAAGCACAGCCCTGCGAAATGCAGAAGATGTCGGATGGAAAGGAAACAATGGTAGATGAACAGCAATAACAACATGATAGAACTGCAGATGGAACTGCCCATCGAACATGAAAAGAAAGTATTCGGCCAGTTTGATGAACACATCAAAATCCTGGAGAGATCCCTGGCGGTTACGCTGATCTCCCGGGACGGCGTTTTAAAAATTGTGGGCCCGGCATCGAATGCAGCGCGCGCAAAGGAATGTCTGACACAGCTTCTGGAGCTCTCACGCCGCGGAAATGATATCAACACACAGAACGTCAATTATGCAATCTCACTTGTTATGGAGGACAGCGGAAGCAGCCTTGCTGAAATCGACAGTGACTGCATCTGCCACACGGTCGCAGGCCGTCCGGTCAAACCGAAAACACTCGGTCAGAAAGCGTACGTGGATGCGATCCGGGAAAAGATGATCGTCTTCGGCGTCGGCCCTGCCGGAACCGGAAAAACGTACCTTGCGATGGCGATGGCGATCACGGCATTCCGAAACGATGAGGTAGGCCGTATTATCCTGACGCGTCCGGCGATTGAGGCGGGTGAAAAACTCGGTTTCCTGCCTGGCGACCTGCAGAGTAAAATTGACCCGTATCTGCGGCCGCTCTACGACGCGCTGTATCAGATCATGGGAGCAGAGAGCTTCCAGAAAAACATGGAAAAAGGCCTGATTGAGGTTGCGCCGCTCGCGTACATGCGAGGCCGTACGCTCGACAATGCGTTTATTATCCTTGATGAGGCACAGAATACGACACCGGCGCAGATGAAGATGTTCCTGACCCGTATCGGTTTCGGTTCCAAAGTCATTGTAACCGGAGATGCCTCTCAGAAGGACCTTCCTTCCGGTACACGCTCCGGCCTTGATGTGGCAATGCAGGTACTGAAAAAAGTAGACGGAATTTCCTTCTGCGAGCTGACGAGCAAGGACGTTGTCCGTCATCCGCTGGTGCAGAAGATTGTACAGGCTTACGATGAATATGAAAAGAAAGCAAAGCCGGAAAATCACAGCGGCAGAGCAAAAAGTACGACGAGAAAACGGAGGGAAAATAAATGACACTGACGTTTGAAAATGAACAGGATTTTGACCTTGGATTTGATCCGGAAGAGGTTGCAGCAGCGGTAATCAATGGTGTGCTGGATCAGGAAGCGTGCCCGTATGAGGCAGAAGTAGAACTGATTCTGACTGATCCGGAAAATATCCGCACCATGAACCGGGAACACAGAAACATTGACCGGGAGACAGACGTGCTTTCTTTCCCGATGGTAGATTATCCTTCTCCGGCTTCGTTCGATTTTCTGGAGACGGAAGAGGGAGATGACTGTTTTAACCCGGACAGCGGTGAGCTGATGCTGGGTGATATTGTGATTTCTGTTGCGCGCGCAAGAGCGCAGGCGGAGGAATACGGTCATTCTTTAAGACGCGAATTTGCTTTTCTTGTTGCACACAGTATGCTGCATCTTCTGGGTTATGATCATATGACACCGGAGGAAGCAGCCGTGATGGAGGCAAAGCAGGAAGAGGTGCTGCAGCGTCTCGGTATCACAAGAGACTGATTGAAAGAAGAAAAGGAGGGGTCTTTATCAAAAAGAGAGGGTTTTACACATTGGGGATTGCTCTGCTGGGAAGCATGATGCTGTTCGGATGCCGGAAAATTGGGGAAACGGCACCGGAAACTGCATCGGCAGGAACTTCTTATGTCTCAGAAGAGACAGCAGGGGAAAGCAAGACAGAAACGAAAGCTACGGAACCACCGGCCCCGACCGAAGATCCGGCACCGGAACCGCTGGTTCCGGAAGCGATTGAGCCGACACCCGCGGAGGATGCGCTGCCGGAAGGTATGGTGAAAAGTTATCTGACAGGAGAACCTGTCGCCGAAGTACAGGGAAGAAGGCGCCCGGTGGCGGTTATGCTGAGCAATATCATCAGCGCCTGCCCGCAGAGCGGTATCAGCCGTGCGGGAGTGATCTATGAAGCGCCGGTCGAAGGCGGCATTACGCGCCTGATGGGGCTGTTTGAAAACTATGATGATCTCGAAAAGATCGGATCGGTGCGGAGTTGCCGCGAATATTATGTGTATCTGGCAGCGGGATTTGACGCTCTGTATTACCACTATGGACAGGCGGCGTATGCGATTCCGCTGCTCGAATCGGATCACATAGACAATGTGAATGGCATGGAGTATTCGGAACAGGTGTATTACCGGACGTCGGATCGTCCGTCGCCGCACAATGCGTATTTGGATGCGGCCGGGATTGCAGCGGGAATCGATCTCTGCGGCTACCGGACATCTTACAAAGACGGTTATGACGGATTTTTCCAGTTTGCATCCGAGACAGAACCGGAAACGCTGGAACAGGGACGAAATGCCGCCTATGTGGCACCGGGCGGATATTTCCACAATAATCCATGGTTTTCGTACGATGAGGCGAGCGGCACGTATTTGCGTTATCAGTTCGGGGAACCGCAGATCGATGAGATGACACAGGAACAGCTTGCGGTGAAGAACATTATCGTGCAGTACTGTTCCTGGAAAAAGTATGATGACAATGCGGAATATCTCGATATTGATGTGGTAAACGGCGGAATGGGAACGTATATCACAAGCGGAAAGGCCATCGACGTGACATGGAGCAAGGATGATCCGTGGGGTGTCACAAAGTACCGGGACAGCAATGGAGAGGAGATTAAACTGAATCTTGGAAAAACATGGGTTCTGATTGTTTTAGATAATTATGCAGATGAGACTGAAATCCGGTGATAAAGCTGGATTTCAGGATTTTTCTCAGATCGGCTGGACAGATCCTGTGTTTTGCGGTAAGATAAAAAGAAAATCCGGTCATTTAACCGAATCAAGCAAGTCCCTCGCTTCTAAAGCGGTGGGATGAATTGTTAAAAGAAACATAACGGTAGTGGCAGGCGGAGAGAAATCGGTATCCTCCACTGACATGAGGCGAGTCACAGTCGAACTATTTTCGACATGTCAGACTCTGTGAAAATACCGACTGTGAGTTGAAACAAAGGAGAAAAATACAGAAAATGGAAATTAATATACAGAGAATCAACGAACTTGCCCGCAAGGCGAAAGCAGAGGGGCTGACACCGGCGGAGAAAGAAGAGCAGCAGAAGCTGCGGAGAGAATATATTGCAGCCGTGAAAATGAACCTCCGTACCCAGCTCGACAATATTGATGTGCAGGAGAAAGACGGAACAATTGTAAATCTGGGGGAGCGCTATGGAAGCAAAAGGAAACATTAGAAAAGAAGTTTTTGCCCGAAGAAGAGCAGCCACACAGGAAGAAATTCAGGAAAAGAGCCGTATGATTTATGAAAAAATCACGGCTCTGCCGGAGTTTCTGGATGCGGACTGCTTTTTTGCGTATATGGACTTCAAAAAAGAAGTCATGACACGGGATCTGATCGAGAAGGCCCTGCAAATGGGAAAGACGGTCGCTGTGCCGCGCGTGGAAGGCGATGATATGGTTTATTATGAGATCAAAGATTTCTCCACGCTGAAATCCGGCTATTTTGGCATTATTGAGCCGGACGGCGGAAAGGTCTGCACGCGGGAAGAGGGCTTTCTGCTGGTACCCGGTGTGGCCTTTGATCCGGCGCGCCACAGAGTAGGATATGGAAAAGGATTTTATGACCGCTTTCTTGCCGCACATCCAGGGTTTACAACGGTTGCAGCGGCGTTTGAGTTTCAGCTGTTTGATGCGGTGCCGTTTGAAGAGACGGATGTTCTGCCGCAGATGCTGGTGACAGAGCAGAAGATTTACCGTTAAGCCAATTACGATAAGACAACACGAGGAGGAGACGAGTATGATGAAGCTGGAAGAAATCGGAACGAGAGCCCGCCAGGCGGAGCCTGTGCTTCGAATCATGGAGACGGAGAAGAAAAACCGTGTGCTGAAAAAAGCAGCGGAAAACCTTGTGGCAGACGCCGAAACGATTATCGCGGCCAATGCGCTGGATATGGAGCATGGAAAAGAAAAAGGCATGTCTCAGGGACTTCTGGACCGGCTCTTTCTGGACAAAAGCCGGATTGAAGCAATGGCAGAAGGCATGTGTCAGGTATCCGAACTGGACGACCCAATCGGGGAAGTGCTGGGAATGAAAAAACGCCCGAACGGTCTTCTGATCGGACAGAAACGTGTTCCGCTCGGTGTTGTCGGCATCATCTACGAGGCACGCCCAAATGTGACGGCGGATGCATTTGCACTCTGCTTCAAAACGGAAAATGTCGTGATTTTAAAAGGCGGAAGCGATGCAATCCACTCGAATACGGCGATTGTTGCCTCTCTTCGGAAAACACTGAAAGAGGAGCAGGTGCCGGAAGACGCCCTGCTTCTGATCGAAGATACCTCCCGCGAGACGACGGCGCAGTTTATGAAGATGAACCGCTATGTCGATGTCCTGATCCCACGCGGCGGCGCCGGACTGATCCGCGCTGTCGTGGAAAACAGCACGATTCCTGTCATTGAGACGGGAACCGGAAACTGTCATATCTACGTGGATGAGACAGCCGATCTTTCCATGGCAGTGGATATTATTCTGAACGCAAAAACACAGCGCGTTGGCGTATGTAATGCATGTGAATCGATTGTGGTACACGAAAATGTACGTGAAAAACTGCTCCCGGTTCTGGAGGAACGATTAAAAGAAAAACATGTGGAAATGCGCGCAGACGAAAAGGCAAGAGAATACATGCCGGAAGCAGAAGAAGCGACAGAAGAGGACTGGGGAAAAGAGTATCTCGACTACATCGTGTCCATCAAAACCGTCTCTTCCATCGACGAAGCGATTGCACACATCAACCACTACAACACAAAACACTCCGAAGCAATCATCACCAACAACTACACCCACGCCCAGAAATTCCTGGACGAAATCGATGCAGCTGTAGTCTACGTCAACGCCTCCACCCGCTTCACCGACGGCTTCGAATTCGGCTACGGCGCCGAAATCGGAATCAGCACCCAAAAACTCCACGCCAGAGGCCCGATGGGACTGCTGGCGCTGACATCGATTAAAAATATCGTATACGGAACGGGACAGATCCGAAAATAAAAGAAGAAAGATCTTGTTGTCAAAGGGCAACCCAGTTGATCCAGTGACCGATTGCTGACGACCACCCGTCACCCGATCACTGACCAACTCCCAACTGTCCCTTTTCTGGATCAACAGCCCAGACAACAGCCGCATTGTTCACCTTCTTCGGACTTGGAAGAATCGAAGGTCTTGGAATCGGAACGGTAGCAGCTGCTTTTACGATGGGAAAAGGCATTGTGCTGATGGGAAAACTGCTGGATAAAAAGTTTGCGTTTGTCTCCGTTTTATCACCGGAAAGACCGTAAAATGCAGGGCTGATATTTGATCGTAAAAAATTAGAAAAAAATGTAAAATCCTCTTGAAATCAAGGGGATTTTACTATATAATGAGCAGGACAAAAACAACTGCAGAGTAAGTTCATATGCGTAAAGTGCTCCCAGGATAGAGAGTAGCCAGGGAGACGAAAAGAGAAAATCTTGCGGTATATGAATTGCATCTCGCTGCAACAGAAGATAGAGACAAGAGATTATCTCCTATTGTAGTCAGATATCTGTAAAGGAGGTAATTTTTTTATGCAGAAAAATGCAAATGAAACAGCAAAAGAAACAAAAAACATGTTTCTGCAGTCAGCAAAAGAGCTGAAAGCAGTCACAACCCTCGCAGCCTGTGCCATGTTCGCAGCGCTGGCGATGATTCTGAACCAGGTAGCATCGATTGATATCGGACCTTATGTCCGCATCGGATTTTCTGGAATCCCGAACCGCCTTGTCGATTACCTGTTCGGACCAGTGACAGGATGTCTTTTCTCCGGCATTCTTGATGTCGTAAAATACTTCCTGAAACCGAGCGGCCCGTTCTTCTTCGGATTCACCTTTAATGCGATGCTGGCATCTTTTATGTATGGATGCTTCTACTATCGCAAAAAACTGACCATCAAACGTGTGCTTGCAGCCAAGTTCATCGTTATGCTGACTGTCAACGTACTGCTGAACACCCTGTGGATCAGCATGCTGTATGGAAAAGGAATCATGGTGCTTCTTCCGGCACGTGCCTTAAAGAACCTGATTATGTGGCCGATCGATTCCATCATTTTCTATAGCCTGACGAAGTTGATCGAGCAGACCGGCGTCTTCCGCATGTTCCATGCAAGAACCGCTGCACAGGCACAGAGATAAAGAAAAATTCAGACACCATCAAAACGATACATTTACCAATCTGCAGAAAAGGTACTGTCCGCCAGAACAAAAAGGAAGCGGATGGGTTTTGTCGGAAAAGAAAAGCGAAAAAGAACTGCGGCAGGAACTTCCCCAAAAGGAAGCCTGCCGCAGTTCTTTTTGTATGAAAATCCCATCAGGCGGACAGCGATTTTACTGATATCCGTGATCTGACCAGTCCTGGTTTTTGATCCGCTCGTAATCCTCCTCTGTAATCGGAAGAATCGTTCCATGCTTGTAGCCGTATGGGAACGAGAAGGAAGCATCAGAACGAACAAATTTTCCGGAAGCAAGGCTGTCTGCAACAAACGGCACATATCCCTGGCCGGCACCCGGAACGCCGTCGTTGACAGCTTCCCAGTGGAAACCATCGCGGCTTATGCCGAAATAAACCTGTTCGCCGTCCGGTGTTGTTTTTTCCCGAAAATGAACAAATAAATATGCCTGTGCCATAAAATAAAACTCCTTTATGCATATGTTTGGATGAAAAATTCAGATGTTCTGTTTTTCAGGCCATACCTTATACGGTTCCATTATTTTGTAAGACGGATCACATTCCAGCTGTGTTTTCCAAGAACGGTGTGCATTTTTCCATTCTCCAGTTTGGTAGCATCGGAATGGGTCGGAGCAACGTGGTTCGGATCTGCTTCGGTGTTGACCGCTTTCATATCGTCGTTTGTCAGCACGATGTGCTCAGCCAGACGACATCCTTCGAACTGACGCAGATCGCAGGAAACCTCCATATCCTCATCCAGGCTCTTGTTGACTGCAAAAATGGTCAGTGCATCGTTTTCCTCATCCCAGATGCAGACAGAATCGAGATACGGAGCTTCGCCGTACGTTTTGCTCTCGTAAACCGGTGTCAGAACCTGTGTATTTAAGACGGTTCCGCGGCCGTATACGCTTGCATGCATGTATGGATAGAAGATCGTCTGACGCCATGCACCGGTATCGGATGTCATGATCGGAGCGATAACGTTGACAAGCTGTGCGAGGCAGGCAATCTTGACACGGTCTGCGTGGCGCAGGAGTGTGATCAGCATGCTTCCGACGAGAAGTGCATCCTCAAAGTTGTAAACATCCTCAAGCTGATGCGGTGCGCGTACCCATTTCTCCAGCTTCTGATCCTGCTCATTGCTGTGATACCATACGTTCCACTCATCGAAGGAAAGGTTAATCTGCTTTTTGCCGTGTTTTTTCGCTTTGACTGCATCACAGATCGCAACTACACCGGAGATGAAATCATCCATGCCCTTGGAGCTTGCCAGGAAATCGACAGTATCATTTGCATAATTTCCGTAGTACTGGTGTAAAGAAAGGTAATCCACCTCATCATAGCATTCGTCCAGAACCGTATATTCCCAGGAACCGAAGGTTGGCATCGTAAGATTGGAGCTTCCGCAGGCAACAGTTTCAATCGTCGGATCCATGAATTTCATCAGACGGGAAGTCTCTGCTGCAATACGTCCGTACTCAGAAGCGGTCTTATGTCCCATCTGCCACGGTCCGTCCATCTCGTTGCCGAGGCACCAGAGTTTGATGTTGTGTGGATCTTTGTAACCGTGGGATTTTCTCAGATCACTGTAGTAGGTGCCGCCCTTGAAGTTGCAGTACTCCAGCACATTTTTGGCATCCTCCGGTCCGCGGGTTCCGAGGTTAACGGCCATCATAATATCACTGCCGGCTTTTTTCGACCAGTCCGCAAACTCATTCAGACCGAATTCGTTTGTCTCAATCACGCCCCAGGCAAGATCCGGTTTTGCAGGCCGTTTGTCTTTCGGACCTACGCTGTCTTCCCAGTGATAGCCCGAGACAAAGTTTCCGCCCGGGTAACGGACGATCGGTACCTGAAGCTCTTTGACAAGATCCAGGGTATCTTTTCGGAAGCCCTGCTCGTCGGAGAGAGCACTTCCTTCCTGATAGATGCCTTCGTAAACGGCGCGTCCCAGGTGCTCGATAAAGGAACCGAAGATTCGTTTGTCAACTTTTCCGGTGAGAAAATATTTGTCAATGATAATCTCTGCTTTTTTCATACTTAAAAATCCTCCTGTTAAAAGAAATGTTCGTTTTCAGACACGATCCAGAAAAACAAAGGATCACCGGCGTGTCTATGATTTTATTCCACCGTTTCGCTTTCGCTTTGGATAGTTTCAATTTTAACAGGAAGATAGAAAAAAACCAGAGATTTTTGTCCGGCAAATTTGACTTTTTTTCCGGTTTTGCGGTAAAATAGGGAGAAGAAAAGAAAAGGGGAAACGAGAAGAATGGAATTTTCAGTTCATATTTGTGAATATAATAGATCCAACGCCGATTATGAGACGATATATCGGCCGGAGGGCAGCGGGGACTATCTGTTTCTGTTGTTTAAAACGCCGATGAAGGTGTATGACAGAACTGCGTTTTTCATTGCACAGGAAAATGCCTGCCTTTTTTACACGCCGGATCACGAGCAGCATTATCAGGCTGTTCAGAAGTTTCGCAACAGCTATGTCCATTTCTGGTGCGGTAAGAATCTGGGTGAAACGTATGGAATTCCGCAGAATGCTGTTTTTTATCCACAGAATACGGAAGCAATTGATGAGCTGATTCGCCTTTTGCAGAGGGAATATATTGTGAAAGATCCATACGCAGTGGAATATGAGGAAGCACTGGTTCGTCAGATGATGATTACGGCATCGCGCGGTATGCGGCTGTACCAGAAAGCGGCAGAGGAGCCGGCCGGACTGTATCAGGAATTCCAGGAGCTGCGCCTTAAGATGTTGAGCCATTATGAGAAAGGCTGGACGACAGAAAAGCTTTGCCAGATGGCCAATATGGAAAAAAGCCAGTTTTATTCTTATTATAAACAGTTTTTCAGCAGCACCCCGCACAGCGATCTGATTGAAGTACGGCTCGACAAGGCGAAAAATCTTTTGACAAATCAGGCACTTTCCATCGGACAGACCGCGGAAATCTGCGGTTTTTCCAATCTGTCTCATTTCAGCCGCTATTTCAAACGCCACTGCGGATGTTCTCCGCGGGAATGGCAGCAGCAAGGCGGAAAAAGCATAAAATATAAAGTGAAGTTGCAGGAAGATGAGAAATGCTATAGCTTTTCCCAATAGCTTATGATAAAATATTCAGAAGATGTTGGAGTCAAAAGGTACTTTGGCCATGATATCTTCAGAAAAAGTAAGAAAAAGGGAGAGCAGTATGAAAAAGAGAGAGTCATTTAACAGTCGGTGGGGATTTATCCTGGCCTGCATCGGCTCTGCAGTTGGAATGGGCAACATCTGGATGTTCCCTACCCGGGTTTCCTTGTACGGAGGAGGTTCCTTTCTGATTCCGTATTTCCTGTTCGTTGCACTGATCGGCTTTACCGGTGTGAGCGGGGAGATGAGTTTTGGCCGTGCCACAAGATCCGGTCCGGTTGATGCGTTCGGTTTTGCATGTGAAACGAAAGGAAAACGAAAAGCCGGAGAGGCGCTTGGTCTGATTCCGGTGCTGGGTTCCCTGGCAATGGCGATCGGTTATACGGTTGTCATGGGGTGGATTTTCAGGTACATGATCGGAACCTTTACCGGAAAGACACTGTCAGCTGTGAGCGTAGAGGATTTTGCCGGAGCGTTTGAATCCATGGCATCTGCGTTTGGAAACAATTTCTGGCAGATCGTAGCTCTTGTGGTTGCGATGGTCATTCTGGCATTTGGTGTTGGTAAGGGAATTGAGAAGGTCAATAAGGTGCTGATGCCTGTTTTCTTTCTCCTGTTTGTTGCACTTGGTATCTATGTTGCCTTTCAGCCCGGTGCAGCGGATGGATACCGTTATATTTTCCGTGTGGAACCAAAAGCACTTGCAGATCCGAAGACCTGGATTTTTGCACTTGGTCAGGCATTCTTTTCCCTGTCTGTAGCCGGAAACGGAACACTGATCTATGGTTCCTATTTGTCAGATGGAGAAAATATTCCGGCCGCCGCCGGAAGAGTAGCATTTTTTGATACGCTCGCTGCTATGCTTGCTGCGCTGGTTATTATCCCGGCGATGGCAACTACGGGAGCACAGTTAAATACAGGAGGACCTGGACTTCTGTTCATTTTCCTTCCGAATTTGATAAAGTCTATGCCGGGTGGCGCGCTGATCGCAATCGTTTTCTTTGTCGCTGTCTTTTTTGCCGGCCTTACCTCTCTGATTAACCTGTACGAAGCACCGATTGCAACGGTACAGGAAAAATTTCATCTCGGAAGAGTAGCAGCCTGCGGTGTGATCGGGGTTATCGGTGTGGTCGTATCTCTTCTGATCCAGGGCATTGTATCCCAGTGGATGGATGTTCTGTCGATCTACATCTGCCCGCTCGGCGCCGGCCTTGCCGGAGTCATGTTCTTCTGGATCTGCGGAAAGAAGTATGTGCAGTCCCAGGTAGACAAGGGAAGAAGCAGCAAATTCACGGATCTGTATTATCCGATCTGCAAATATATCTACGTGCCGATCTGTGTGCTGGTTCTGATTCTCGGAATCGTGCTGGGCGGAATCGGCTGAAACGATGTTGATAGAAAACGCGCCTGTCGTGCGGAAAAAAAATCCGGCGGCAGGTGCGTTTTTTGATAAAATTTTTCAAATATATAAATCCGATTGAAATACTCGGAAAAAAGATCTACAATCGGAGGCGAAAACAGAGATTTTAACCTCGAAGCAAAATAAGGAGGATATCAATATGGGAAAAAATCTTTTAACAGTGAAAGATTTAACGGTAAATGTAGAAGAAAAAGAGATCCTGCACGGCGTCAATCTTACGATTGGAAAAGGGGAGACGCATGTGCTGCTTGGACCGAATGGTACCGGAAAGTCGACGCTTGGCAATACGCTGCTCGGCAATCCGAAATATAACGTGACACGCGGCGAAATCTGGTTCCAGGGAAAGAACATCACAGAAGAGCCGGTCAATGAACGCGCCAAAATGGGACTGTTTCTCTCGTTTCAGAATCCGCTTGAGGTGCCTGGCGTAACCTTAAGCTCTTTTATCCGCAGCGCCGTCGAGTTAAAGACCGGCAAACGGATGCGTCTGTTTGAGTTCCGGAAAGAACTGGAAAAAGCAATGGAAGTTCTGCAGATGGATCCGTCGTATGCAGACCGTGATCTGAATGTCGGATTTTCCGGCGGTGAGAAAAAGAAAGCCGAGATCTTGCAGCTTCTGATGCTCGAGCCGTCCCTTACCATTCTCGATGAGACCGACTCCGGCCTGGATGTCGATGCGGTCCGCACCGTTTCTGCCGGAATTGAGGCATACCGCAGAAAATGCGGAGGAAGTCTTCTGATCATCACGCACAGCACGAAGATTCTGGAATCGCTGATGGTGGATCAGACCCACATCATGGTGGAAGGTGAAATCGTCAAAACTGGCGATGCATCTCTTGTAGAGGAGATCAACCGGGACGGATTTGGAAAATACGAAAAGTCACTGGCGTAAAACCGAAGGTACAGAAAGGATGAAAACGCTGTGAGAGAAAAAAGTTATGTAGAGGATATTGACCGAAGCATCTATGATTTCAAAGACGATGAAAAGGATGCCTATAAAGTAAAAGCCGGCCTGACGCCGGAAATTGTACAGAAAATTTCGGATGAGAAGAAAGACCCTGCCTGGATGCAGCTGTTCCGTCTGCGTTCTTTACAGATCTACAACCAGATGCCGATTCCGGATTGGGGTCCGTCGATCGAGGCTCTGAACATGGATGACATCGTAACGTATGTCCGCCCGAATACCAAAATGAAAGCAAAGTGGTCCGATGTGCCGGATGACATCAAAAATACGTTTGAGCGTCTCGGCATCCCGCAGGCAGAGCGGAAATCACTCGCCGGCGTGGGCGCACAGTATGATTCGGAGCTGGTCTATCACAACGTCCGCGCGGAAGTTGCGGCGCAGGGTGTTGTCTATACCGATATGGAGAGTGCGCTGCATGGTGAGTACGCGGATATGGTGCGGAAACACTTTATGAAACTGGTGAAACCGACCGACCACAAATTTGCCGCACTGCACGGAGCCGTCTGGTCCGGAGGTTCGTTTGTCTATGTGCCGAAGGGGGTTTCCGTGGAAATCCCGCTGCAGTCGTATTTCCGCCTGAATGCGCCGGGCGCAGGCCAGTTCGAGCATACGCTGATTATTGTCGATGAGGACGCGGACCTTCACTTTATCGAGGGCTGTTCCGCACCGAAATACAATGTGGCCAACCTCCATGCCGGATGTGTGGAGCTGTTTGTCGGAAAGAATGCAAGACTCCGTTATTCTACGATTGAAAACTGGTCGAAGAATATGTACAACCTGAACACGAAGCGCGCGCAGGTCGAGGAGGGCGGAAAAATCGAGTGGGTTTCCGGTTCATTCGGCTCCCACGTTTCCTACCTGTACCCGATGAGCGTGCTGAAAGGAAGAGGCGCAAAGATGGAATTTACCGGCATCACGTTCGCCGGTAAGGGCCAGAATCTCGATACCGGAGCGAAGGTTGTCCACAGCGCGCCGGATACGAGTTCCTATATTAACACGAAATCGATCTCGAAGGACGGAGGCATCAGCACCTTCCGTTCGTCAGTCTCTGCAACAAAAGCGGCAAAGAACACGAAATCAGCCGTTTCCTGCCAGTCTCTGATGCTCGATGACATCTCCCGGTCGGACACGATTCCGGCGATGGATATCCGTACAAAAGATGCGAACATCGGCCATGAAGCACAGATCGGAAGCATCAGCGATGAAGCCGTCTTTTATCTGATGTCGCGCGGCATGACGGAAGAGGATGCGAGAGCGTGCATCGTCAGCGGATTCGCGGATGATGTTTCAAAAGAACTGCCGCTGGAGTATGCGGTGGAGATGAACAATCTGATCCGCCTCGAGATGAAGGGCAGCATTGGATAAGGAGGCCAGACACATGGAAGAACAGAACAGCATGAAAATCAACCAGCTTCCATCGAAAACATGGTACTGGCTGGGATTAAATGATACAAAAGTAAAATGGGCGGCGGGTGCGCCGTGTGAAATCTGCGCGGAAGAGCCGTCTGCGGATGATGAGATAACGGGTTTTCCGGAAGCTATGAATACCGGGGCAGGAAAAGAGACGGATGTCCTTTTTGCACCGGAGCAGACGAAAAACTGGAGTGTCTCTGCAAAGGAGGGGCAGACGAAACAGGTCACGCTTTCCATCGGACAGGGAAAAGAGAAGGTTTCATCCGGAAAGATCCGCGCGGCGGCAGAAGAGGGAGCTTCCCTTACCGTTTTCGAGGTATTTGAACCGGCACAGGCAGCGGGACAGCTCGCGGTGCGGACAGAACTTTACGCGAAAAAAAACAGCCGCATCCGGCTCGTGCAGGTGATGATGCGCGGTGAGGAACAGGAGCTTTTAAATGATGTCGGATGCATCTGCGAGGAAAATGGTGCACTGGATCTTTTACAGGTCGTTGTCGGAAAAGGCGATGTCTATGACGGTATCTGGACCGAACTGCAGAAGGATCACGCATCACTGCAGGCAGAAATCGGCTATCTTCTGCAGAATCAGCAGAAATTTGATGTCAATCTGAATGTGCGCCACTTCGGAAAAGTAACCGAGAGCACGATCCAGGCAGACGGAACGCTGATGGATGCGGCGGAAAAGATCTTCCGCGGCACAATCGACTTTGTGCGCGGTTCGGCAGATTCCGTCGGAGCAGAGACAGAACAGGTATTGCTGCTCGGCGATGATGTAGTCAACAAGACGATTCCTGTGATCCTCTGTGCAGAGGAAAACGTACAGGGAAGCCACGGCGCGGCAATCGGAGAACTCGATGAAGAGACACTGTTTTACTTCGGTGCGCGCGGCATGGACCGTACACAGGCAGAAAATACGATAGCGCGGGCGAAACTGGAAGCAAAAATCCAGAAGATCGGCGATGCGGACATCGAACAGAAAGTAAAAACACAGCTTGCGGAGGTGCTTGACCGTGACAACAGATAACATCAGAAAAAATTTCCCGCTTCTGCAGCAAATGGACACGATCTATCTGGACAACGCGGCGACGGCACAGCGCCCGTCATGCGTTCTTGCTGCAGTACAGGAATTTTACGAACAGAAAAATGCAAATCCTCTGCGAGGCTTCTATCCTTTAAGCCTGGAGGCGACGGAGAGCTATCAGGAGGCAAGAAAGACCGTACAGGAGTTTATTCATGCAGAAGAGCCGGAGGAGATTATTTTTACCCGGAATACAACGGAAAGCCTGAACCTTGTGGCATACAGCTATGGCCTGAACTTTTTAAAGGAAGGCGACGAGATCGCTGTAACAATCATGGAGCATCACAGCAATCTGCTTCCGTGGCAGATGGTGTCGCGTATGACTGGGGCGAAGCTCCATTATCTGGAATGTACCAGTGAGGGCGAGCTGACCGATGAGGAGCTCCAAAAGGGCATTAATGAGAGAACACGTCTTGTGGCTGTTGCGCAGGTATCGAATGTGCTCGGCTGCGTGAATCCGCTCCAGAAAATCACGGAGATGGCGCACCGCGTGGGAGCCGTTGTCGTTGTGGACGGCGCCCAGAGCGTTCCGCATATGCCGGTCGACGTACATGCGCTGGATGCAGATTTTCTCGCCTTTTCCGGCCATAAGCTGATGGGCCCGATGGGAATCGGCTGTCTGTATGGAAAACTGGAACTGCTGGAAAAAATGCCGCCGTTTTTAACCGGAGGCGAGATGATCGATTCCGTTCACCGCGACGGAGCCGTTTTTGCACCGGTTCCGCAGAAATTTGAGGCGGGAACGGTAAATGCAGCCGGTGCGGTGGGGCTGGCCGCAGCGATCCGGTATCTGCAGGAAAAAGGATTTGATTATATCCAGAAAAAAGAGCTGGAACTGACGCAACGTGCTATGGAAGGACTCGGCGCGCTGCCGTACGTTCATATCCTCGGTTCCAAAGATCCGGCCAACCATACGGGCATCGTTTCGTTTACGATTGACGGCGTGCATCCGCACGATGTGAGCGAAATTCTTTCTTCTGACGGCATCGATGTGCGGGCAGGCCACCACTGTGCACAGCCGCTTCTGGAATATCTTGGCGTCCGAAGTTCGACAAGAGCCAGCATGATGTTTTATAATACACCGGAAGAGATTGATGCACTGATCGAAAGTGTATCCACAATCAGAAGGAGAATGGGCTATGGAGAGTAGAGGATTTTATAACGAAATTTTGACGGAGCACAATCTGCGTCCGGAATTCAAGCATGATCTGCCGGATGCGGACATCGTACTCGAGGGCGTCAACCCAAGCTGCGGCGATGATATCTGGCTGAAATTAAAAGTCGACGGCGATGTGATCACGGACGGTGCGTTCGTGGGCGACGGCTGTGCGATTTCGCAGGCATCGGCGGACATTATGCTCGGCATGATCATCGGAAAGACGAAGGACGAGGCACTGCGCCTGGGAAATCTGTTTCTGCGCATGATCAAAGGAGAAGCATCCGACGAGGAGATTGACAAACTCGAGGAGGCTGGTGCACTGAAGGACATCTCCCACATGCCGGCAAGAGTGAAATGTGCAGTGCTTGGATGGCATACGCTGGAAGAGGCATTTAAACAGGAAAAATAAGAACAGAAAAACTTTTTGCATTTCTGAGAAAAAGTATCACTTTACCCACTTGCAATTTTCAAAAAATTAGTTATAATGAATTACAGTTAGTAAAGACTAACCAAAGTGAATCAATCATTGTTATCTCCCGTCTGCGGATCTTGGACACTTCGCAGGCGGGAAACTCCAGAAACAAACGAGAAAGGAGCACACGAAAAGTGAAGAGCCTGAAAATTGAGGAAGTAAAAGGAAGAGAAATTCTGGATTCCAGAGGAAACCCAACCGTAGAAGCTGAGGTTGTTCTTGCAGGGGGCGTTGTAGGGCGCGGCATGGCACCAAGCGGCGCATCTACCGGTGAGTTTGAGGCACTGGAATTACGAGATGGAGATAAAGCAAGATACCTTGGAAAAGGTGTGCAGAAAGCAGTAGAAAACATCAACACCGTCATCAACGATACCTTAAAAGGTATGGATGCATCCGATACCTACGCTGTAGACAAAGCCATGATCGATGCAGACGGAACAAAAGATAAATCCCGCCTGGGTGCAAACGCCATTCTGGCTGTATCCATTGCCTGCGCAAGAGCAGCAGCAAACGCACTTGAGATTCCGCTGTACCGCTTCTTCGGCGGCGTTTCCGGAAATCGTCTGCCGGTTCCGATGATGAACATCATCAACGGCGGATGCCACGCACTTTCTTCCGGCCTGGATGTACAGGAGTTCATGATCATGCCGGTTGGAGCATCTTCTTTCAAAGAGTGCTTAAGATGGTGCGCTGAGGTCTTCCATGCACTGGCTGCCATCTTAAAAGAGCGCGGACTGGCAACATCGGTTGGAGATGAAGGCGGTTTTGCACCGGCTCTGAAATCCGATGAAGAAGCCATCGAGACCATTCTTGAGGCAGTGAAAAAAGCAGGCTACGAGCCAGGCAGAGACTTCAAGATCGCGATGGATGCTGCTTCCTCCGAGTGGAAGACAGGAACCAAGGGTGAATACAAACTGCCGAAAGCCGGCACTGTATTTACTTCCAAAGAGCTGATCGCTCACTGGAAAGCACTGGTAGAGAAATATCCGATCATCTCCATCGAGGATGCTCTGGATGAAGAAGACTGGGAAGGCTGGAAAGAGCTGACCGCAGAGCTTGGCGGAAAAGTACAGCTTGTCGGTGACGACCTGTTTGTAACCAATACTGAGCGTCTGGCAAAAGGTATCTCCCTTGGCTGCGGAAATTCCATCCTGATCAAACTGAACCAGATCGGTTCTGTATCTGAGACCCTTGAGGCAATCAAAATGGCTCACAAAGCAGGCTACACCGCAATTTCCTCCCACCGTTCCGGTGAGACCGAGGATACCACCATCGCAGACCTGGCTGTTGCCCTGAACACCTGCCAGATCAAGACCGGTGCACCGAGCCGTACCGAGCGTGTTGCAAAATACAACCAGCTTCTCCGAATCGAAGAAGAACTTGGAACGGCCGCTGTATACCCTGGTGCAAGAGCATTTAATGTGACACAGGACTAAGCAGTAAATAACATAATACCATAAAAAAAGACAAGATCCTTCCTCTTAAAACCAACCATAAATAAGTGTCCCCGGGGCCGTTGAAAAACGTGTTTCCCGGGGATTCTTGCATGCGGGGGAGGGGTATATGAAAAAACACTTGACTTGAAGCGGACTTGAAGTGTTATCCTATCTAGGAAAATGTAAAAATAAGGGGGATATATCGAAATGAGCGAAAGATTATGGAATATTCTTCTGGATTCTTTCTGGAAAATCTTTCTGCCGGGCCTTAAGGTGACGATTCCGCTTACTGTAATCTCGTTTTCCATTGCACTTGTAATTGCGACGGCAATGGCTATGGTACAGTTTGCAAACATCAAAGGCCTTCGTCAGATTGCACGTTTCTATATCTGGATTTTCCGCGGAACCCCGCTTCTGGTCCAGCTTTTCGTTGTGTTTTACGGACTTCCGCGCGCCGGTATTCTGATCGATCCGTTTCCGGCGGCAGTTCTCGTCTTTTCCCTGAATGAGGGCGCCTACAGTGCCGAGACGATGCGTGCGGCCCTGGAAGCCGTTCCGGCAGGCCAGCTCGAAGCCGGCTACTGTGTCGGCATGTCGTATCTGCAGATCATGCGGAGAATTATCCTTCCGCAGGCGATGCGCACCGCTTTCCCGCCGCTTTCCAACTCTCTGATCGCCATGGTAAAGGATACTTCCCTTGCCGCAAATATCACCGTAACGGAGATGTTTATGGTAACGCAGCGGATTGTAGCGCGCACCCATGAGCCGCTGGCACTGTATATTGAAGTAGGACTGATCTACCTGCTGTTCTCCACTGTGCTCACGAAGCTGCAGGGAATCGGAGAGAAGAAACTGAGTACATATCAGAAAAAAGGGGAATAAGCCATGCTGGAAATTAAAGGATTAAAGAAAGCGTTCGGCAGCCTGGAAGTATTAAAAGGTGTAGATTTAAAAGTAAAACAGGGCGATGTTGTTGCAATCCTCGGTCCGAGTGGTTCGGGAAAAACGACGATGCTGCGCTGTGTCAACTTTCTGGAGCATGCGGACGGCGGCAGCCTGATCTTTGACGGGAAAGAATATCCGTTCCACAACATCAGCAAAAAAGATATCGCGGCGATCCGTCAGAAAACCGCATTTGTATTTCAGAACTATAACCTGTTCCTGAACAAAACAGCCCTTCATAACGTAACCGAAGGCCTGATCATCGGCAGAAAAATGCCAAAAACCAGGGCGGAGGAAAAAGCGCGTGCAGCGCTTGAAAAAGTAGGCATGCTGGACCGTGCGGACTACTATCCGCATCAGCTTTCCGGCGGACAGCAGCAGAGGGTGGCAATCGCCCGTGCACTGGCAACCGATCCGGAAATTATCTATTTTGATGAGCCGACCTCAGCACTCGACCCGGAGCTGACCGGCGAGGTGCTTGGTGTTATGCGCCAGCTTGCCAAAGAGGGAATGACAATGCTCGTTGTCACGCATGAGATGGGCTTTGCAAGAAACGTTTCGAACAAAGTTGTCTTTATGGAAAACGGCGTTGTCGTTGAGGAAGGTCCGTCGAAGGAATTTTTCGCAAATCCGCGGGAAGAGCGGACGAGAACATTTTTGCAGAATATTGAACAGCATTACGAGTAAGGTATCCCGCAAAGCGGCAAATCCTGCCCGGAGCACGGAATCCGGACAGTTTGCAATAAAGAAAACAGAAGAAGCAAAGGCAGCTTCTTCCAGAACAAAACAAAAAAGGAGTGGCGAATATTATGAAAAAGAAAATGGCAGCAGTATTTCTGGCAGGTATCCTGACATCATCCTTTTTACTGACCGGATGCGGAAACAGCACGGCAGATAACAGCAGTGCTTCTTCCTCTTCATCAGCATCTTCTGCAAGTGCGTCTGGGGATCTTTTAGAGCAGATCCAGAGCAAGGGTGAGATCGTTGTGGCAATGGAAGGAACCTGGGCACCGTGGACGTATCACGATGAGGACGACAACCTGGTCGGCTATGACGTAGAAGTGGCACAGCAGATCGCAGAGAAACTCGGCGTGAAAGCAACCTTTGTAGAGGGTGAGTGGGACGGCCTTCTTGCAGGAATCGATTCCGGCCGGTACGATATCATGGTAAACGGCGTAGATATCACAGAGGAGCGCGCTGAGAAATACAGCTTTTCCGATCCATACGCATACAACCGCACCGCTGTTATCGTAAACTCTGCTAACGATGAAATCCAGTCCATGGAGGATCTCGACGGAAAGAGCACCGCGAACACCATTTCCAGTACGTATGCAGAAGTTGCCGAGAAATATGGCGCAGCCGTTACCGGTGTTGACGATCTGGAGCAGACTTTCGAGCTTCTCTTAAGCGGCCGTATCGATGCAACTCTGAACGCAGAGGTAACGTATTACGATTATATGAAAGCACACCCGGATGCAGAGATCAAAATTGCATGTCTCGATCCGGAATCCACAAAAGTCGGTATTCCGATGAAAAAAGGCGATGAGACCAAGACGCTGCTTGAGGCAGTCAACAAAGCACTTGGCGAGCTCGCAGAAGAAGGAACACTGACAGAGCTTTCGGAAAAATATTTTGGAACGGATATCTCCAAAGAAGCAGCAGAATAAGATACAAAATAAAGAAGGTTACAGATCATGATTGCAAATTATCATACCCATACATGGCGGTGCCGCCATGCGGACGGAACGGAGCGGGAGTATGTGGAGCGCGCGATTGAGGGCGGCCTTAAAATTCTCGGTTTTTCCGACCATTCGCCTTATCCGTTCCCGGACGGCTACGATTCCGGCATGCGGATGCGGCTCGATCAGGTGGAAGGCTATGTAGACACCGTGCTGGCATTGAAAAAAGAGTATGACAAGGATATTGAAATCCATCTCGGACTCGAAACAGAGTATTTCCCGAGATTCTGGGATCAGCTGATTGATTTTTTGTCGGACTATCCGTTTGAGTACTTTGTGCTTGGCCAGCACAGCCTGGGAAATGAGATCGAAAAGATTCTCTACAGCGGCCATGGAACAACAGACGGAAGCTACCTGAAACAGTATGTGGACCAGTGCCTGGCAGGCATCGATACCGGAAAATACCTGTATCTGGCACACCCGGATCTCTTTTTATTCAACGGCGACGAAGCAGTGTTCGACCGGGAATACCGGAGACTCTGCCGTGAGGTGAAAAAGAGAAACATTCCGCTGGAGATCAATTTCCTTGGTCTGATGGAAGAAAGATGGTATCCGAACGAGAAGTTCTGGAAGATCGCCGGCGAAGAAGGAAACACCGCCGTTTTCGGCTGTGATGCCCATACGCCGAAAGCCGTCTGGAATCCGGAGACGGAACAGAAGGCACTGCAGCTGGCAGCAAAATACGGTCTGAAAGTACAGGAAACCGTTCCGATGCCGAAGACATTTTAACAGAAGCAGAAAAAGCTGTTCTTTTCTGGTGAGAGTTTTGAAAACTCCGCGGAAAAGAACAGCTTTTTTGATATGAGATTTTTTATGCTTTTTTTGTGTGCATCAGCCGTACCGCCTCTTCCCGCTGTTTCAGAATCTTCTGAATCGAAGTCCAGTAAACAATCATTGAGACAACCGGCCCGATCAGGTCGGAAATAGGTTCCACGTAGAAGATGTTTTCCAGTGCAAAGAACCGCGGCAGAAGAAACAGAGCGGTAAAGTAGACGAATTTCCGGAAGAAGGAGAGTGCAAACGAATAGCGCACGCAGCCCATTGCAGTAAAGCCGTCTACAATCTCGTACTGAATGCCGAGCGGAATGACTGAGAGTGTCGAAATATGGATCGCGCGGACCACCATCGAGACGATCTGCGGATCGGAAGTAAAAAGCTGCGCAAACAGCGTTCCGGCGGCATTGGAGACGAGGAACATCAAGGTCGTAAATCCGGCACAGAGTGCGATGATGGTTTTCTGTGCCTCAAGAATACGCCCGGAATTTCCAGCTCCATAATTGTATGCGAGGATTGACTGCGTTCCGCCGCTGATTCCGCCGAGCGGTATCGTAATAATCAGCATAAAGCTCTGAACGATCGTTGCACAGGTGATGAAGCTGTCTCCTTGTCCGGCGGGTGCATACCGCTGCAGGACGGCGTTCATCGCAATGATCATCACATTGTCGATGGCAATGATTAGAAACGGAGTAAAACCGACTGTCAGAATGCGTTTCATGATCGCAAATGAATACCCGCCGAAGGTGATGCGGATCGGAATCGTCTTTCCGAACAGAATATGCAGCACATACAGACAGCTTGCGATCTGGGAGAGCACGGTTGCAATTGCTGCGCCACGCACGCCGAGATGCAGAACGAAGATAAACACAGGGTCCAGCAGCAGATTCAGGACGGCGCCTAGCAGAACAGATTTCATTCCCTCACTGGCAAAGCCCTGGCAGATCACAAACTGGTTCAGGCCGGTCGATAAAAGCGCAAACACAGAGCCGGAAACGTAGATCATAAAATAGGCTCTGGCGTAAGGATACGTAACGGTGCTGGCTCCGAATGCCATCAGCATCGGGCGGGTTAAAAAAAGCGCCGCGGCTGTCAGAACGAGAGACAGGGAAACAAGCATCAGAAACGCATTAGCCAGGATGCGGGATGCCTCTTTTTCATTTTTCTCTCCGAGCCGGATGCCGAGCAGCGGTGCGCCGCCGACCCCGATGAGGGAGGAGAACGCGCCGATCATGGTGAGAATGGGACCGCAGACGCCGACACCCGCGAGCGCCAGATCACCGACAGAGGCAATGTGGCCGATGTACATACGGTCTACAATGCTGTACAGAACACTCACGAACTGTGCCAGCATGCTCGGAAAAGCAATACGGGGAACCAGTTTTCCGATCGGATCGGTTCCGAGATGGTTTACAGTTTTCATAGAAAAATACCTTGTCGTTTTTTGGGGTTTGGGAACAGACAGCAAAAAACATGTCCGAAACAAAATCCGGAAGACTTTGTTTCGGACATGCCGCTTTTGGTCTGTTCTGATAGATCAGCTGACAGAAAAATTATTCAGCAAGAGTGGTCAGATCTACTTTGAAATCGTCAGATCCCTGTCCGTCTACGGTGTAGTAAGCGGCTCTCTGCTCTGCGTTCAGGTAGATTTTGATCTCGCCTTTTAATCCGTTTGCTTTTACTTCTTTTTTGATGACTGCTTCGAGGTCTTTCATAGATACTTTTGTCTCGAAGATCTCAAGAACGGTATCAGATACTTTTGTCATTTTACGTGGGGTTTTGGTTGCTTCTGCCATGGTTTCCGTGGTCTCCTTTTTTACTGTTTTTTTAACGGTTTCTTTTTTGGTTGCTTTTTTCGGCTCTTTTGCAGCTTCTGCTTTTCCTTCTGCTGCTTCTGTATGTAAGGTTTTTTCAGTCGTTGGTTTTACTTCTTTTGCCGGTGCCGCTGTCTTTACAACGGTTTCCGCTGTTTTTGCAGCTTCTGCAGCCTGCTGTTTCGCTTTGGCCATTTTTTTCATGGTTCTTTTATTCATTTTATTCACTCCTCTATGCGATATCTCTAATAAATTACCATGTTTTTTGCGTTCTGTCAAATTTAAATTCGAGAAAACAGCGGCTTTAGGATTGTACACGGCGGAGCACAGAAAAGATTTTTTCAGAATCCCAGATCTGCGGAACAGGGTAGGTGGGATTTGCTTCTTTTAAAGCACGGCGTGCTATTTCTGTGTAATCATTCGGCGAAAGGTGTGGCAGAGTGGATGGAATGTCAAACGAATCGCGCATAGCCTCGATAGCTGCAATCATCCGCTCAGCCTTTTCAGAAACGGTATCTCCGCCGAGAGAAAGCGCATCGGCGAGAACGGCAAGTTTAGGCGCAATGCAGGAACCGTATTCGCGCAGAACAGCAGGCAGCAGAACCGCGTTGGCTCTTCCGTGCGGAATGTGGTACAGTGCACCGACGGCGTGAGCGATGGCATGGACGTAGCCGACAAAGTTGTTGGTAAAAGCGAAACCGGCCAGATACGATGCATGAAGCATTTCCTGCCGTGCGGCAAGACGGGAGCCGTCACGCCAGGCTTCGGGCAGGGCATGGAAATTTTCGCAGACTGCCTCGATGGATGCATTCTGCACGCTGTGGGAGGCGAAGAGGTTCAGAAAAGCTTCCATGGCATGGGTCAGGGCATCCATACCGGTATCTGCGGTCATAGAGGACGGGAGGCTGATCGTAAGACGCGGATCGAGAACTGCCGTATCCGGGATCAGACAGAGGTCATTGACGGCGTATTTGTATGGTTTCCCGTCGATACAGTCTGTGATGACAGCTGCCGCCGTTGCCTCCGAACCGGTTCCGGCTGTCGTCGGCACGGCAAACAGCGGCGGAAGTTTCCGACGGACTTTCAGGAGGCCCCGCATCGCAGGAACCGTCTTTTTCGGACAGCAGACGCGGGCACCGATCAGCTTTGCTGCATCGAGAACGGATCCGCCGCCGATGGCGAGGATAGCCTGCGCCTGAATCTGCTGATAAAGACGGAAACCCTGTTCCACGCTCTCAATCTGCGGATCCGGGGCGATTTCGGAGAAAATGGTGACGGAAATGTTTTCTTTTTTACAGCCGTCCAGCAGAGACGTCAGTGTTCCGCGGCGGACAAAGCCGGGGGTAGTCACCAGGAGAATCCGGGAGATCCGGCGTTTCCGGAATAACGTGGGGAGCAGCAGAACGGCATCCGGTGCTGCAAGGAGTGTCTGTTTCTTATGCTCTGTCAGATGAAGAACGCGGCTCAACACCCACTGCCGGGTGCGGAACCAGAAAATGGAATGCATCAATCAAGTACCTCCATAAAAAATCGTGAGAATCGTATATCTCTTATTGTAACAGTGCACGGCAGGTTTTTCAATTCGTATAGGAATTTTGAATCTTCCGTGAAAAGAATTGACAGTGTAAAAAATGCGTGTTATAGTACAAATAGAACAGATAAAGAGAGCCAGGAATTGTTCACCTGGGAAATCAGGAAAAGGCTTGACTGGAGGTGCCTGATGATGGAAACAAAGAGAGATTATTATGAAGTATTAGGCGTCAGCCGGAATGCAGACGAGAAAGAAATCAAGCGTGCATACCGGAAACTGGCGAAAAAATATCATCCCGATACGAATGCGGGAAACCCGGATGCGGAAAAGAAATTTAAGGAAGTGACAGAAGCGTATTCTGTCTTAAGCGATCCGGAAAAGAAGAAAATGTACGATCAGTTCGGATTCGCGGCGTTCGACCAGGGAGCCGGCGCGTACGGCCAGCAGGGCGGTGGAAATCCGTACGGCAGTGCGTATGGAAACCCGTTCGGCGGAAGCGGAAACAACGGCGGCTATCACGAATTTCACTTTGAAGGAAACGCGGACGATATGTTCGGCGATTTCTTTGATCAGATGTTTCATGGCAAAAGCCGTGGATTCGGAAGCGAGCGGTATACGCGTTCGGGAAGTAGCAGACATCCGTTTGAGGATGCATTTTCCGGCCGCGGTACGGCAGAGGATCTCGATCTGCACGCTGAGGTTTCGATCCGCCTGGAGGAAGCGGCATCGGGCTGTGAAAAACAGATTACCCTGCGGAACCCGGATGGAACGACCAATACGCTGCTGGTTAAAATCCCGGCCGGTATCGAGAGCGGAAAGAGCATCCGTCTGCGCGGCAAAGGCCATACAGGATCAAACGGCCGCCGCGGCGATCTGATTTTGAAGGTCAATGTAGAAGAAAAGAAAGGCTTTGAACGGCGCGGAATGGACATCTACACGACGATTCAGATTCCATACACAACGGCAGTCTTTGGCGGTGAAGCGCGTGTCTCGACACTGTACGGAGATGTGGTCTGCAAAATCAAGGAAGGAACACAGTCCGGCAGTAAGCTCCGTCTGCGCGGCAAGGGCATGGTATCGATGAAAGATGCGAACGTGCACGGTGATCATTATGCGACGATTGAGATTGCTGTACCGCGCAGTCTGAACCGCACAGCACGCCAGAAACTGATGGAATATAAGGAAGCGTGCTGAAAATGTGAAGAAACTGTGAAATCGGAAAATCCGGGTTGACAAATCGTGTTTGTGGTATTATATTACATCTAGAACAAAGAAAAGGAATCAACAAGAAACCAATTCTTCCTTGCATGTTCCCAAACATCCTGTTCCAAGAAACTTATTCATAGCCACAAGGCAAAGCAAACTTAACACCCTTCACAAGATAAGAAGCCTGCTAAGAATCAGATTTTTGGAGGAAAAGGTAAATGAATACTTTAAAAGCTGAAAAGAGAAGTTTGGATGTAAAAGCAAAAAGACTTAGAAGAGAAGGATACGTTGTCGGCAATGTATTCGGCAGAGAGATGAAAGAATCCATTCCAGTTAAGATGGTAAAAAGAGATATCGAGAAACTGCTGAAGACAGACCACAAAGGCAGCCAGATTATGCTGGATGTCGACGGAACCGCATACGATGTCCTGATCAAAAATGTTGATTATAACCCGGTAGCCGGACAGATCGATTCGATCGAGTTCCAGGCACTGGTCAGCAACGAGAAAGTTCATTCCGTTGCAGAGATTGTCCTTGTAAACCATGAAAAGATCGCAGAAGGCGTTCTGCAGGAGGATCTGAACGAGGTTGCCTACATGGCATACCCGGCATCCCTGGTCGATCAGGTAATGGTCGATGTCGGAGAGATGAAGATCGGTGATGTCATCCGCGTCAAAGATCTGTCCTTGGCCGCTGACCCGGATATCACCATAAAGACCAATCCGGAATCCATTGTCGTAAGTCTGATGGCTTCCCACAACGTAGAAGCATCGGCAGAAGATACCGAAGAAGCAGAAGAGAAATAAACAGAATAAGCACATACAAAGAAATCCGAAGGCGTCAAAAACCTTCGGATTTTTTGCGTGAAAAATATGGTTTGAATCGATCAGATATAACTCATGAAGCCTTTTCCGATAATTTCGCTGCTCTTTGTGATCGCAATAAACGCGGTCGGCTCGGTATCATGAATAAACCGCTGAAGATAGACGGCCTGCTTGACATCCACAACCGTGAGAATGACTGTCCGCTGCTGGTCGGAGTAAGCGCCGACGGCGTCGTAAAGGGTTGCGCTGTGATTGAGATCCTTTGTGATGAAATCGCAGATCGGCTGCGGATTGTTGGAGATAATCGTAAAAAATTTATTCAGCTTCATCCGCTCAATCGTTTTGTCAATCAGCAGTGTTTTCGCTATCAGACCGAGAACCGAACAAAGTCCGGTTAAGGTATCGAAAATCAGGAAAGCAAGGATGACAACGATGAGGTCGGTCACCAGCAGGGCAGTGGAAATATTCATTGTAGAATATTTTTTAATAATCATGGCGATGATGTCTGTGCCGCCGCCGGAGGCATTCTCAAAAAACAGCAGTGCTGCCGCCAGTGCCGGAAGAATAATGGCAAAGCAGAGCTCCAGCATGATCTCATCGGTAAGCGGATGTGCCATCGGAAACAGCTTTTCAAAAATGTTCAGAAGAACCGAGGAAAGCACGGTCACGTAGGCTGTCTTGACGCCGAAGTTCCGCCCCAGCACAGCAAAACCAACCAGCAGAAGCAGCAGGTTGATAAAAAGGTTGATCTGTGAGGCAGTGAACGGAAGAAACCGGCAGATGACAACGGCCATACCGGATACACCGCCGAAAGAAAAATTATTGGGGAATTTAAAAACATAAATTCCAATGTCCATGATCAGAACAGCTGCGGTAATGACAGCATATTCTTTTAACGTTTGTAATGCAGGCTGCGATGCCTGTTCTTTTGTGTCCATTTTTTTGCTCCTTTATTTGAATTTGAGGCGACCTTCATTTTATTATAGAAGAAACTTTTTTGAATAACAGCTAATAATGTATCCCCCTCTTCAAACATAGCATGGCATATGGTAGTTTGTCCAGTTACATTTTCCTTATTTCCATTTTTCCGTTTTCCGATGGTTGTATCCAATTTATTTCTGTGGTATGATGAAGGGCAGGATCTTTTTTCGGAAAGAAAAAAATCTGCAGTTTCTGTTTCAAAATGTTTCGAAAAAAGAAGAAAAAACAGAAACAAAAATGGAGGAAGAAACATGAAAAATACAAAGGTTTATGTTGATTTTATAACAGAGAAACTGAAAAAACTGCTCTCCATCGACAGCCCGACCGGCTACACGAAAGATGCCATTGCATGGCTGAAAGCAGAGTACGAAGCGATGGGCTATGCGCCGGTGATCACCACAAAGGGCGGCCTTCTGGTGCAGCTTGCCAAAGGCTGTGAAGGAAACGGCGGTGTCCTTGTGGAGACACATACCGATACGCTCGGCGGCATGGTAGCGGAAGTGAAAGGAAACGGCCGTCTTCGTCTCACCGCGCTCGGCGGTATGAATCCGAACAATGCGGAGACGGAAAACTGCGTTGTCATCACAAGAGACGGAAAACGGTACGAGGGCTGCTTCCAGATGAACAACCCGTCGATCCATGTCAACGGTTCCTACGACCAGCAGGACCGCACCTACGACAATATGGAGGTCGTTCTGGATGAGATGGTCTTCTCCAAAGAGGAGACAAAAGCGCTCGGCATCGAGACCGGTGATATCGTCTGCTTTGAGACGAGAACCCGCATCACCGAGAAGGGATACATCAAGAGCCGTTTTCTCGATGATAAACTGAGCGTTGCAATCCTGCTCGGCTATGCGAAGTATTTAAAAGAAGAAAATATCACACCGTCCCGTCCGGTTTATCAGCACATCACCGTGTACGAAGAAGTCGGCCACGGCGGATCTGCTTCCGTGCCGGAGGGTGTGACGGATATCCTTTCTGTTGATATGGGCTGTGTCGGCGACGGACTGGAGTGTAAAGAGCATCAGGTATCCATCTGCGTCAAAGACAGCGGCGGCCCTTACAGCTACGATTTTACCGGTGAGCTGATTGCGGCAGCAAAAGCAAACGGAATCGACTATGCGGCGGATGTTTACCCGCACTACGGCTCTGACGTGGAGGCAACGCTCCGCGGCGGCGCAGACGCACGCCATGCCCTGATCGGCGCCGGTGTGTACGCATCCCATGGATATGAGAGAAGCCATGTGGACGGCGTGAAGAATACGCTGGAACTGCTTGCGGCGTATCTGGACAAATAAAAATAAGAACAAGTGAGAGAATTGCATGAGAAAATTAGCATTGCCAGAAGAAGTGCTGCTCCAGATTGAGCAGCCTGCGCGATACATTGGAAATGAATTCAACAGTGTCGTAAAAGACAAAGAGAAAGTAGCCCTGCGCGGCGCATTCCTGTTCCCGGATGTGTATGAGATCGGTATGTCCCACCTTGGCATCCAGATCCTGTACGATATGTTCAACAAACGCGAGGACATGTGGTGCGAGCGAGTTTATTCCCCATGGCCGGATCTGGACCGCGTGATGCGTGAACAGAACATTCCGCTGTTCGGCCTGGAATCCCAGGAGTCGGTGAAAAACGAGGATTTCCTGTTCATCACCCTGCAGTATGAGATGTGTTATACAAACGTTCTGCAGGCGCTCGACCTTGCCGGAATCCCGCTGCATGCGGTGGAGCGTACCGGCGAGGACCCGATCGTCATCGGCGGCGGCCCGTGTACGTACAACCCGGAGCCGATCGCTCCGTTCTTCGACCTGTTTTACATCGGAGAGGGTGAGGTTGTGTACGACCAGCTTTTCGACACGTATCTGGAAAATAAAAAGAACGGCGGAACCCGTCTGGATTTTCTGAAAAAGGCATGCCAGATCCCGGGCATTTACGTACCGCAGTTTTATGAAGTAACGTACCACGAGGACGGAACCGTTGCAGCCTTTACGCCGTCCATCCCGGAAGCGCCGGAAAAGATCAAAAAACAGCTCGTCATGGATATGACCGAGGCAACGTATCCGGAGAAACCGGTCGTGCCGTTTATCAAGGCAACACAGGACCGTGTCGTTCTGGAGATCCAGCGCGGCTGTATCCGCGGCTGCCGTTTCTGCCAGGCGGGTATGGTGTACCGTCCGACAAGAGAGCGCGATGTGGAGAAGTTAAAAGAACTTGCGACCCATATGCTGCGCAATACCGGCCACGATGAGATTTCGTTGAGTTCTTTGAGCTCGAGTGATTACAGCCATCTTCCGGAGCTTGTCAACTATCTGATCGACAGCTGCCCGGAAAAAGGTGTCAATATTTCCCTTCCGTCTCTTCGAATCGACGCATTTTCCCTCGATGTCATGAGCAAGGTACAGGATATCAAAAAGAGCAGCCTGACCTTCGCACCGGAGGCGGGAAGCCAGCGGATGCGGAATGTTATTAATAAAGGTCTGACCGAGGAAGTCATTCTCGACGGAGCCGGAAAAGCGTTTGAGGGCGGCTGGAATAAAGTAAAACTGTATTTCATGCTGGGCCTTCCGACCGAGACCGAGGATGATATCAAAGGAATTGCGCATCTGGCGGAAAAGATCGCAGAGCGTTACTATGAGATTCCGAAAGACCAGAGAAACGGAAAATGCCAGATTACGGCAAGCTCCTCGTTCTTTATTCCGAAGCCGTTCACTCCGTTCCAGTGGGCACCGATGAACACGGAGAGGGAGTTTCTTGACAAAGCGGCGATTGTAAAGGCAGAGGTCCGCGCACAGCTGAATCAGAAGAGCATCCGTTACATTTATCATGAGGCAGATATTTCCCTTCTGGAGGGATTCCTTGCACGCGGTGACCGGAAATGTGCCGAAGTTATTGAAAAAGCGTACAGAAAAGGTGCTATTTTCGATGCCTGGTCCGAGTATTTCCGGAAAGATGCCTGGGAAGAAGCGTTTGCAGAGACCGGCATTGACGTTTCGTTCTATGCCTGCCGTAAGCGCAGCACCGATGAGATCCTTCCGTGGGATTTCCTTGATATCGGCGTGACGAAAAAATTCCTGATCCGCGAATGGGAGCGGGCACAGCAGGAAACCGTTACCCCGAACTGTAAGATGCAGTGTTCCGGCTGCGGAGCAAAATCATTCGGAGGAGGTGTCTGCTATGAAAATCAGAATTAAGTTTGCCAAAACAGGTGTGATGAAATTTGTGGGTCATCTGGATGTGATGCGTTACTTCCAGAAAGCAATCCGCCGTGCGGAACTTCCGATCGCTTATTCCGAGGGCTTCAGCCCGCACATGCTGCTGTCGTTTGCTTCTCCGCTCGGTGTCGGCATCAGCAGCACCGGTGAATATTTCGATATGGTGCTCGCGGAAGATATGAAAACCGACGAGATTGTAAAACGTCTGAATGCGACGATGGTTGAGGGAATGGAAGTGCTTTCCGCCCGCCATGTGCCGGATGGAAAAGCAAGCAAGGCAATGTCTCTCGTAGCAGGAGCCGATTATCTCGTGCAGTTCCGCGAGGGAAAAATGCCGGAGATTGATCTGGAAACGAAAGTACCGGTGTTTTTTGCACTTCCGCAGATTGAGATCATGCGAAAGACAAAACGAAGCGAAAAGCTGACCGATATCCGCCCATGGATTTACGATATGAAAGCAAAGAAAAGCGGTGTCTGGATGCAGCTCTCCACCGGAAGTGTTTCGAACCTGAAACCGGAGCTCGTGATGGAAGCGTTCTGCAAATGGTGCGGGGTTGAACTGCCGCCGTTTGCATACACGATTCTGCGCGAGGAAGTTTACGCAGACATCGGAACGGAAGAAGAGCGAAAGCTGGTTCCGCTGGAAGCATTAGGAGAAGAAGTTGAGTAAACGAGTTGTCATTGCCCATCTGCCGTGGGAGGGAAAAGATTACCTGGTACACACGCTGGTGGAAGGAGAAAGACCGGTCGAACTGACGGCCCTCTGCAGGGAGAAGGAAACGCTGCTTGGCAATATCTATGTCGGCCGGGTGGAAAAACTGGCGCCCGGGATCCGCGGGGCATTTGTCTCGTTTGCGGAGCAGCAGAGCTGTTTTCTTGATCTGTCCCGTGTAAAAGAAGGGTATCTTCTGAAAAAAGCACCGGGAACGGAACTGCATGTCGGAGATGAAATTGTCGTGCAGATCCAGCGGGAAGCGCAGAAAACGAAGCTTCCGTCGGCGACAGCAGAACTTTCTCTTTCGGGAAGTGCCCTGGCGCTCTATTATGGAAAGCCGGAAATCTCATGCTCGGGACGCCTTCTGCCGGAGCAGAAAAAACGGTTAAAAGAACTGGGAAGCCGGATGTTTCCAGAGCTTTCCGGCGGAAGCCTTCCGTTTGGCGTGATCTTCCGCACCGCATCCGCTGATGCTTCGGAAGAAGAGATCCGGCAGGAATATCTCGAGCTGTCCGAAAAACTCGCGCGGATTGTCCAGTATGGAACGATGCGGAGCCTGTACTCCTGCCTGTATCGGGCGTCAGATGCCGTGCCGGAGCTCGTCAAACGGTATGCACCGTCAGTTTCAGAACTTGTGACAGATGACAGAGAAACGTATGAGATCTGCAGAGAATATCTGGAGCGCCATGATTTTCACGACTGCCGCCTGACCTGGTATGAGGATCAGCTTACCACACTGACAAAGAAAGAAAATCTCGAAAATCACGTAAAACAGGCACTCGACAAACGTGTGGATCTGCCTTCCGGCGGATTCCTCGTGATCGAACCGACCGAAGCGCTGACCGCGATCGATGTGAACAGCGGAAAGCAGCTCGGCGGACGGAAAAATACGTTTCTGTACAGCGTAAACCAGGAGGCAGCCCGCGAAATCGCCCGCCAGATCCGCCTGCGCGGGATTTCCGGTCTGATCCTGGTTGACTTTATCAACATGCCGGAAAAAGAGCAGGAGGAGCGCCTTCTCGGCTTCCTGCAGGGTCTTGTGCGGGAAGATCCCGTCCAGACCAAAGTTGTGGATATGACGGCGCTTCATCTCGTGGAACTGACGAGAAAGAAAATCCGCCGGCCGCTGGCAGAACAGATGAAATGACGGTGACCTTACAAAGGAGGAATGAATATGGAACCACAAAAGAAACCGATTCACCTCAATGAAAATGATACCCCATATCTTTACGAACCCTTTCGAAACCAGATGCCGGCAAAACGGCCGCATCCGGCGGAAAAAGAAAAGATACTGAAACCATGGCAGGGCCTGCTGGTGTTTGCCTTTCTGATGGTTCTTTTTAATCTCGCCGGAATCCCGCTGGTTCTTGCAGGCGGGATGTATGGAAATGCGCTGGACGAGATCATTGTATTCCTGATCGGATCCATTCTCGTCGTACGGGCACTTCATATTCCGTTAAAAGAAGTGTTCCCATTAAAAAAGCCGGATGGAGCCGGAATCCTCGGAACCATTCTGATGTGGTATGTGACGTACCGCGGTGTGCTTGCCCTTTTCCTTCTGATGGAATGGATTTTCCCGCAGGAATACGCAAGCCTCTCGGAATCCATGGACAGCAGTATGGCGGGCCTTTCCTATTTCGGCGAGCTGCTTGTCGTTGCGCTGACACCGGCCATCTGTGAAGAAGCACTGCACCGCGGTCTTCTGCAGTACAGCCTGCGCGGAATCAAAAAGAAATGGGTGATGCTGCTTCTGATGGGCGTTTATTTTGGCGCTTTCCACATGAGCATCGTCCGTTTTCTTCCGATGATGATGATGGGAATCGTTCTCTCGTATGTTCGGATGAAGACCGACAACATGTTTTACAGCTCGCTGTTTCATTTCGTCCATAACGCATCGACGATTGTGGCGAGCATTGCGGCAAGCTTCCTCTATATGTTCTCGCAGGGGAACGCAGCAGCAGGCAGCGGATACGCAACGGAAACGTACATCGGCATGTATCTGATCGAAGCGGCGCTGATGCCGATCGGTCTTTATATGGGAAGCCGTCTTCTGATGTACCAGCAGACAAAAAGCGAAGGATTTTTCCCGAAGGAGAGAAGAAAAAAGACCATTGCAAAAATCGTAATTCCGACCATTCTGCTGATCCTTGGCGGACTGTTTTTTCTTGGTATTGGTATGATGTAAAAAGAATCAAAAGCAGTTTGAGCAATTTTGCAGAAATGTCCAAGCCGGGTAGAAAACAGGTACGATTTATGATAGAATAACAGCAAATCAAGCGTTACACGATATTACAGAAAGGAAAAGCTGTTTCTCTAAAAAGAGACAGCAGGAATAAGAACTATGGCAAGAACAGCTATTGCTACCGACAGCAACAGCGGTATTACACAGAGTCAGGCGAAAGAGCTGGGCGTTTTTGTCCTTCCGATGCCTTTCTTCATGCGCGGAAAAATCCAGTTTGAGGATATCGACCTGATACAGGAACAGTTTTACGAGATTCTGGCAGAGGATGCGGCTGTTTCCACATCTCAGCCGTCTCCGGGAGATCTGATGGATTTCTGGAACAAAATTCTCGAAGAGTACGATGACATTGTTTACATTCCGATGTCAAGCGGCCTTTCCACCTCCTGTGATACAGCGACCGTGCTGTCCGAGGACTATGAAGGAAAAGTGCAGGTTGTCAACAACCAGAGAATCTCCGTTACGCAGCAGCAGTCTGTTCTGGATGCAAAGAAAATGGCAAACCGCGGCGTGGCAGCAAAAGACATCAAAGCAATTCTGGAAGAGGATGCGCTGGATGCAAGTATCTATATTATGGTAGATACGTTAAAATACCTGAAAAAAGGCGGCCGCGTTACGCCGGCAGCAGCCATGATCGGAACCGTTTTAAATATCAAACCGGTGCTGACGATCCAGGGAGAGAAGCTTGACGCGTTTGAAAAAGCGCGCGGTGTGAAACAGGCAAAGAAAGCCATGATCAAGGCTATGAAAAAAGATATGGACAAACGCTTCGCAAAAGAGCGTGCAGCCGGCATCATGGGACTTCACATTGCCTATACCGCAAACGACAAAGAAGTAATCGATGGATGGATTGTCGAAGTAAAAGAAGCCTTCCCGGATTTTGAAGTCGATGCGCATCCACTGTCCTTAAGCGTTGCCTGCCACATCGGACCTGGCGCACTGGCAATTGCATGTGAAAAAAAATCTGCAATTTCCTGAAAAATACTATTGACAAACAGCAGACGTGATGATATATTGTAGAAGTATGCCGCACAGAGAGGTAAAAGAGTCGAAAGACCACCGAATCTGGCGAGTAATTGATAGGGAGGTGCCATATGTACGCAATTATTGCAACAGGTGGTAAACAGTACAAGGTAGCTGAAGGCGATGTTATCCGAGTAGAGAAACTTGGCGTTGAAGCTGGAGAAACCGTAACTTTTGATCAGGTACTTGCAGTAAGCAATGACGGACTGAAAGTTGGCGAGGACGTTAAAAATGCATCCGTAACCGCATCTGTAGTTGGAAACGGTAAAGGCAAAAAAGTTATCGTTTACAAGTATAAGAGAAAAACTGGTTATCATAAGAAAAACGGTCACAGACAGCAGTACACTGAAGTGAAGATTGAAAAAATCAACGCTTAAGTCTTATGATTTGTATAACCGTAACAGAGTCTGACGGCGAGTACATCTCCGTGGAGTCAAACGGTCATGCAGGCTATGCAGAGGAAGGGCAGGATATCATCTGTGCCGCTGTCTCCGCATTGATTGTAAACACCGTAAATTCCGTGGAAACATTGACAGAGGATCTGATTATAAGTGAGGCTGGAGATGGATACGTGTATTTTTCATTCCCGAATGGGTATTCTGAAAGTACCGCACTTCTTGTAAAATCACTTTTGCTGGGCCTCGAAAGTATCCGCCGCGATTATGGAGCACAATACTTAGAGATCGCATTCAAGGAGGTGTAATACCATGTTAAATATGAACCTTCAGATTTTCGCTCATAAAAAAGGAGTTGGTTCTACCAAGAACGGTAGAGATTCCGAGTCCAAGAGATTAGGAGCAAAAAGAGCTGACGGACAGGTTGTAAAGGCTGGAAACATTCTTTACAGACAGCGTGGAACCAAGATTCATCCAGGCGTGAACGTAGGAATCGGAAAAGACGATACCTTATTCGCTATGGTTGACGGACGCGTAGCTTTCGAAAGAAAAGGACGTGACAAAAAACAGGTTTCCGTATATCCGGTAGCAACAGAAGAGTAAGACAAAGGTGCGGCTTCAAATCTTAAGAGGTTTGAAGCCGTTTTTGTTAATAATAATTAAAGGTCCAGCAGACCGATTGGGATTTAGATAAAACAAGACAGGAGAATACCATGTTTGCAGACAGAGCAAAAATTCTGATCCGCTCCGGTAAGGGCGGAGACGGACATGTCAGTTTCCGCAGAGAGCTTTTTGTACCGAACGGCGGGCCGGACGGCGGCGATGGCGGCAAAGGCGGAGACGTTATTTTTGAAGTTGACGAAGGACTGAATACACTGGTTGATTACCGCCACAGAAGAAAGTTTTCTGCTACCGACGGCGAGCCGGGCGGAAAACGCAGATGCCATGGCGGAAACGGCGCAGATATTGTCCTGAAAGTACCGGAAGGAACCGTCATTATGGACGCTGCGAGCGGAAAAGTCATCGCAGATATGTCCGGTGAAAACCGCCGTCAGGTTGTATTAAAAGGCGGAAAAGGTGGAAACGGAAATATGCATTACGCAACCGCTACCATGCAGGTTCCGAAATACGCCCAGCCAGGCCAGCCGGCACAGGAGCTGGAAGTAAGAATGGAACTGAAAGTCATCGCGGACGTCGGACTCGTCGGTTTCCCGAACGTTGGAAAATCGACCCTGCTTTCCCGCGTGACAAATGCAGAACCGAAAATTGCAAATTATCACTTTACCACACTTTCCCCGAACCTCGGTGTCGTAGACCTTGAGGGCTGCAGCGGATTTGTTATCGCAGATATCCCGGGACTGATCGAGGGTGCATCGGAAGGAGTCGGCCTCGGCCATGAATTCCTGCGCCACATCGAGAGAACCCGCGTGATGATCCATGTAGTAGACGTTGCATCGACCGAGGGAAGAGATCCGGTGGATGATATCAACAAGATCAACAAAGAGCTCGAAGCCTATAACCCGGAGATCGCAAAACGCCCGCAGATCATCGCGGCCAATAAGACCGATGCGATCTATGTAGAAGAGGGCGAAGAGGATCCGGTGGAACGTCTGAAAAAAGAGTTCGAGCCGAAAGGCATCCCGGTTTATCCGATTTCTGCCGTCAGCGGAAAAGGCTTAAAAGAGCTTTTATATGCCGTACAGAAAAAACTCGATGAGCTTCCGAAAGAGCGTATGGTCTTCGAGCAGGAATTCTTCCCGGAGGATATGCTTCTTGCCGAGAACCTGCCGTACACCGTCGAGCAGGACCCGGAGGACGAGCACCGCTTCATCATCGAGGGACCGAAGATCGAGAAAATGCTCGGCTACACCAATCTGGATTCCGAGAAAGGTTTTGCTTTCTTCCAGCGGTTCTTAAAAGATACCGGTATCTTAGACGAACTCGAGCAGGCCGGCATCCAGGAAGGCGATACCGTCAAGATGTATGGATTTGAATTTGATTATTATAAATAGAACGAATAAATAACGAAGGAGGAGACGTATGACCAGCAAGCAGAGAGCATACCTGAAAGGCCTTGCCATGACCATGGAACCGATCCTGCAGGTAGGAAAAAGCAGCATCACGCCGGAGCATACCGCTGCTGTAGCAGAGGCACTTGAGGCGAGAGAACTAATTAAAATCAATGTACTGCAGAACTGCCTCGATGATCCAAGAGAGATCGCAGAAGTTCTGGCAGAACGCACCAATTCCCAGGTCGTACAGGTGATCGGCAAAAAGATCGTGCTGTACAAAGAGGGCAAAAAAGAGAAAAAGAAAATTCAGCTTCCGAAATAATCCGCAGGAAAGAACCGCCGGGACCGGAGCATACCGCTGCAGTTCCGGCGCTTTTTGAGGAAAACGTATGGAAAAGAAAAACAGAAAAATTGGCATTATGGGAGGCACATTCGATCCCATTCATATCGGTCATCTGATCCTTGGCGAGGCGGCGTACGAGCAGTTCGGGCTTGATGAAGTCTGGTTTCTTCCGGCCGGAAATCCGCCACATAAGCGGAACCGGGCGGGACAGGCAAAGGATGCACAGCGTGTCGAGATGGTGCGCCGTGCCATCGCATCCAATCCGCATTTTGTGCTCTGCACCAAAGAGATGAAAGATGAGGGCTATACCTACAGTTATCGGACGCTTGAGGCGATGCGGAAGGAACATCCGGGCACGGAGTTTTACTTTATCATTGGAGCGGATTCCCTGTTCTATTTTGATGAGTGGAAAAATCCAGAGCGGATCTGCGCCGCGGCAAAGATCCTTGTGGCGACCAGGGATCTGGCAAAAGAGGAAGAGCTTCTGGCCTGTATGGAACGAAATGCAGAAAAACTTCACGGTACCTTTCTGAAACTCGACACACCGAATCTGGATGTTTCTTCCCACGAACTGCGGGAATGGATCCGGGAAGGAAAATCCGTGAAATACTATCTGCCGGATTCTGTGATTTCCTACATTCAGGAGCAGAAAATCTATCAGGATTAGAGGAAGAGCAGGATGGAACAGTACGATTTATGGAAACTGGACAAAAAACTCCAGAAGGAAGTCGATGAAGACCGCTATCATCACACGCTCGGTGTGATGTTTACCGCATCATCCATGGCGATGGTATGGGGCGAGGATCTCGAAAAAGCCCGTGTCGCGGGACTGCTTCACGACTGTGCAAAATGCATTCCGAATAAGAAAAAAATCACCATGTGTGAGAAAAATAAGATTGAAATCACTGAGTTTGAGCGGAACAATCCGTTTTTGATCCATGCCAAGCTCGGTGCATTTCTGGCGAAGGACAAGTATAAGGTGGAAGATCCGGAGATCTTAAGCGCCATCACCTGGCATACGACAGGAAAAGAAGATATGACATTGCTGGAGAAGATCATCTATATCGCAGATTATATCGAGCCGGCACGAAACAAGGCGCCTCATCTTACCCGCCTTCGGAAGCTGGCATTCACCGATATCGACGAATGCATGTATGAAATTTTAAAAGACAGTATGGCGTATCTGTCGGAAAACCCGAAGACGATGGACCCGATGACGGAGCAGGCATATCAGTTCTATGAGGCACTGCACCGGGAACGGACGGCAAAGGAGGAAGTATAAATGAGCGAAGCAAAACAGACTGCAAAACTTGCACTGGAAGCACTGGAAGATAAAAAAGCAATGGATGTCCGCATTCTGGACATTACCCATGTTTCTACCCTGGCAGATTATTTCATGATCGCCAGCGGAAGCAACCGTAACCAGGTGCAGGCAATGGCAGACAACGTGGAGGAGGTACTCGGAAAGGCCGGCGTACATCCAAAACAGATCGAAGGCTATCAGACCGCAAACTGGATTCTGATGGACTACGGCGATGTTGTCATCCACATCTTTGATGAGGAGAACCGCCTGTTCTACGATCTGGAGAGAATTTGGAGAGACGGTAAAGTCGTAGAAAAAGAAGAGATTATGTAAGTTAGGTGGAAAAAGGCGCAGAAAATCCGGAACCGTGCAGAGAAAGGCGGACGGGTTCTCTGCGCCTTTCTGGTGTTTGGAACGCATATGATAAAGAAAAAGGGGAATATCACACGATGAAAAAAATAGAAAGCGGATCGCTTGCTGTGATGCTCGATGAAGAGACGCTGGGACTTAGGATCGAAAAAGACGGCGTTGTCTGGAATACGGATCCGAAAAAGACACCGGAACTGATTTTTGCAGAGGGAACATACCGTTTCCTGGATGCAGAGGAGATTTCCCATGAGGTCTATTCCTTCGGCGTCGGATGCGGCATCCGGAGCCGTTATGCGGGATTTGCGGGAACACCGTATGCCTTCGAGACGATTATCTGGATCGAAGCTGTGGATGAAACATTTTGGATGGAGTGGATTCCGCTCTGCGAGGAGGGACTGCATCCGGTAAAGGTGCTGTGGCCGACGGCAATGGAGTTTACAAACGGGCGCGATGACTGGTATACACTCCTTACCGAGGGACAGGGACTTCTGATTCCGAATACCTGGAAGACGGAACTTGGAAAGCTTTCGTTTGACGGCAGATTTGAGACCTCCGGCGGCTATATGCCGTGGTTTGGCCAGGTGAAGGAAAGATGCGGCTATACAGCGATCTGTACAACACCGTGGAACGTCGGTTATCAGGCAGAGCACCCGGCAGGCGGCCCGTATACCAGCGTGGGGGCATGGCTGGAGCCAAGCCTTGGAACAATGAATTACCGCCGCGTATTCCGTTATACGTTTTTAAATAACTGCGATTATAACGACCTCTGCAAAACATACCGTCAGTATGTACGGGAACAGGGCCATCTGCGCACTTTGAAAGAAAAGGCAGTACAGAATCCGTCCATTCACGATCTTGTGGGAACGTGTTTTGTTCATACGGGAATCAAGACGGTTGTGCAGCCGGAGTCCGGCTTTTTCGATCCGCAGAATCCGGAGAAAAATAACCGCGTAGTGCCGTTTTCCGTGCGCGAACAGCAGATCCGCGAAATTCATGATCTCGGCGTAGAGAAAGTCTATCTTCATCTGGACGGCTGGGCAGAACCGGGGTATGACAACCAGCATCCGGACTACACACCGGCATGCCAAGCGGCCGGCGGATGGGAAGACATGAAATCGCTTGTCGATACGATGCATGATTTCGGCTACAAATTCGGTATTCACGACCAGTACCGCGATTATTACCATGCAGCGCCGAGCTACGATGAAAATTATGCCTGCCGCCTTCCGGATAGAACGATACCGGGACACAGTTACTGGGCGGGCGGACCGCAGAGCTATCTCTGTGCAACGCAGGCACCGTTCTATGTGAAACGGAATTTTGCCGAGCTGAAGAAAAACGGAATCCGGCTTGACGGTGCATACCTCGATGTGTTTACGTGCAACGAGGGCGACGAGTGCGCAAATCCGGAGCATGTGATGACGAGAAGAGACTGCTATACGTACCGCGGAAACTGCTTCTCCTGGCTGCTATCACAGGGGATTCTCTCAAGCTCCGAGGAGGTCAGCGACTGGGCCGTTCCGTATCTGGTATTCTGCCATTATGCGCCGTACGACTTTATGCTGCGCCCGGCAGAGACACCGAAAAAAGGAATCCCGGTGCCGCTCTTTAATCTTGTGTATCATGACTGTGTGATCGAGCCGTGGATGATGGACCGTGTTTCAAAAGACGAGGACTATATGCTGTATGCGCTTCTTGCAGGCGGTGCACCGTATCTTGTACGGGACGGCGCATATCCGAATACAGATGGTGCATTTGACGGGGAGAAAATCAGTCTGGAAGAGATGACAGAAAGATGCCGCGTTGTAACGGAGCTGCATGAAAAAACGGCACTCCTGGAACTGGTACGCCACGAGTGTATGACGGTGGACGGAAGCGTACAGAAGAGTGAATTTTCCGATGGAACATATGTTATTTGTGACTTTGCAGAGCAGATATATGAAATCGGATACGGGGCATAAAAGAAAAGCGCCACATGTAGATTTTGTTCTTATAAAAATACAAGATTTTGTGGTTTTCCTTGTATTTTTTCAAGTGCATATCTTGCGCGGAAAGCAGAGATTTGTTATATTATGCATGCGGAGGTGTTCATGCCCGGTGCAAAGAAGATGCCGGAGCGTGACGAAACAAAATAACACCAGAAAGGAACAAAGCAAATGAGAGAATTTGAACAGTGGGATGGCTTTACCGGAAGACTCTGGAAAGAAGGCATCGACGTACGTGACTTTATTCAGAACAACTATACTCCATATGACGGAGATGAGAAATTCCTGGAGGGACCAACAGAGGCTACAGACCGTCTGTGGGGCAAATTACAGGAACTCCAGAAAGAAGAGCGTGCAAAAGGCGGCGTTCTGGATATGGAGACAGACGTTGTAAGCGGAATCACAGCTTACGGCGCAGCATATATCGATGACAGCATGAAAGATCTGGAGCAGGTAGTTGGTCTTCAGACAGACAAACCGCTGAAACGTGCATTTATGCCGTATGGTGGAATTAAAATGGCTGAGCAGTCCTGCGAGACTTACGGCTACAAACCAAGTGAGAAGCTTCATGAAATTTTCACTAAATATCACAAAACACATAACCAGGGTGTATTCGACATCTACACACCAGAGATGATGAAAGCCCGTCATAATAAAATCCTGACCGGTCTGCCGGATACCTATGGCCGTGGCCGTATCGTAGGCGACTACCGTCGTGTTGCTCTGTACGGTATTGATTACCTGATCGAGCGCAAAAAAGCAGACTTCGCTGCAACAAATCGTCAGGGAATGCGTCGTGGTGACTTCCAGTTAAGAGAAGAGATCGCTGACCAGGTCAGAGCACTGCAGGATATGAAAGTTATGGCACAGTCCTATGGCTATGACATTTCCGAGCCGGCTAAGAACGCAAGAGAAGCTGTTCAGTGGCTGTACTTCGGATACCTTGCAGCTATCAAAACTCAGAACGGTGCTGCAATGAGCGTTGGCCGTGTATCTACTTTCCTTGACATCTACATCGAAAGAGATATCGAAAAAGGAATCCTGACCGAGAAAGAGGCTCAGGAGCTGATCGACCATCTGGTAATGAAATTCCGTATGGTTAAATTCGCAAGAATTCCGTCTTACAATCAGCTGTTCTCCGGTGACCCGGTATGGGCTACTCTGGAAGTTGCCGGTATGGGAATCGACGGACGTTCTATCGTTACAAAGAACGATTTCCGTTTCCTGCATACACTGGAAAACATGGGACCGTCCCCAGAGCCGAACCTTACTGTTCTGTACTCTGAGAATCTTCCGGAAGCTTTCAAGAAATATGCAGCTCATATTTCTGTACAGACAAGCTCCATCCAGTATGAGAACGATGATGTAATGCGTCCGGTATGGGGCGATGATTACTCCATCTGCTGCTGTGTATCTGCTACCGAGACCGGTAAGGAGATACAGTTCTTCGGCGCTCGTGCAAACCTTGCAAAATGCCTTCTGTACGCGATCAACGGCGGTAAAGACGAGAAGACAAAACAGCAGGTTGCTCCGGAATATCAGCCGATCACTGCTGAGTATCTGGACTATGATGAGGTTATGAAGAAATACGACGTTATGATGGACTGGCTGGCTCATCTGTACGTTGGAACTCTGAACATGATCCACTACATGCATGACAAATACTACTATGAGGCAGCAGAGATGGCTCTGATCGACACCGATGTAAGACGTACCTTTGCAACCGGTATCGCAGGATTCTCTCACGTAGTAGACTCCTTAAGCGCAATCAAATACGCTAAAGTTAAAGTTATCCGTGACGAAGAAGGAATGGCTGTTGACTTCGAGACAACCGGCGACTTCCCAAGATACGGCAACGACGATGACAGAGCAGACGAGATCGCTGTATGGCTGCTTCGTACCTTCATGGACAAACTGAAATACTGCCATACCTATCGTGATTCTGAGCCGACTACCTCTATCCTTACCATTACTTCCAACGTTGTATATGGTAAAGCAACTGGTTCTCTGCCGGACGGAAGAAAAGCCGGTGAGCCTCTGTCTCCGGGAGCTAACCCGTCTTACGGCGCAGAGAAGAGCGGACTTCTTGCTTCCCTGAACTCTGTAGCAAAACTGCCGTATGAGGACGCTCTGGACGGAATCTCCAACACCCAGACCATCAACCCGGGCGCACTTGGCCACAACGACGAAGAGCGTACCGAGAACCTGGTACACGTTCTGGACGGATACTTCGAGCAGGGTGCACATCACCTGAACGTAAACGTATTCGGAACCGAAAAACTGATCGACGCAATGGAGCACCCGGAGAAACCGGAGTATGCAAACTTCACAATCCGTGTATCCGGCTATGCAGTTAAATTCATCGACCTGACAAAAGAGCAGCAGATGGACGTAATTGCACGTACCTGCCACGATCATATGTAATTTCTGAAAATGTTATTTCTAAAGCCCCCGCGGCCGCAGCAATGCGGCTGTGGGGGCTTTTTGTATATCGCTGCTTGAATTCCAGTAAAATCCACTTGATTTAGAGTACATAAAATGAGAAAATTTATCAGATGCAGAACGCTAATTGAAAAACTTTTATCAAGTAATTCATAGCGTAAGTTACGAGTTAATGTTATAATACCAAAGTTAGGATTTCCTAACATAAGAAAAAATGGAGTTTTATTTATGAAAAAGAAAATTGTTGCAGCATTTTGTCTTGCCATGGTGATGACGGTCGGCGGATGTTCCGGTGCGGGGACAGCAGCGCAGCCGGAGAGCAGTGAAAGTCAGACACAGCCGGCGTCTGTTTCGGAGTCTTCGAGCAGTTCTGACGCTTCGGAAGAGAATTCCACGCAGAAATCCGCATCATCCACAGCTTCTTCCGATGCCGCAGATGCATCGAGCAGCCGAGATATTTTTGCGATGGATACGTACATGACGGTCACTGCCTATGGTCCGAATGCAGAAACGGCGGTGGATCAGGCGCAGCAGGAGATTGAGCGGCTGGATGCACTTCTGTCGACCGGAGAGAAGACGAGTGAAGTAGCGCAGATCAATGCAAACGGCGGCGGAACCTTATCGGAGGATACCACCTATCTGCTGGAACGCTCGCTGGATCTGTATGACAGCACAAACGGCGTTTTCGACATCGCAATTTATCCGATCATGGACGCCTGGGGTTTTACAACCGGAAATTATACGATTCCTTCGGATGAGACGATCGAAAGCCTCCTTCCGCTGACCGATGCCAATGATATCCTATACGACAAGGACAGCGCATCCATCAGCTTTGCCAAGGACGGCATGAAAATTGACTTCGGCGGAATCGCAAAGGGCTATACCTCCGGCAGAATCGCCGATATTTACCGGGAATGCGGTGTGACGAGCGGGCTCATCAACCTCGGCGGAAACGTTCAGGTTGTCGGCACGAAAACGGACGGCAGTAAATGGCGCGTTGCCGTGCAGAGTCCGGAGGCAGAGGATGATTATCTCGGCATTCTCTCGACGGCCAACCGGGCGGTTATTACTTCTGGCGGCTATGAGCGGTATTTCGAACAGGACGGCATGAAATATCATCACATCATCGATCCATCGACCGGTCATCCGGCAAATAACGGTCTGGTGTCGGTGACGATCGTAAGTGCTGACGGAACACTGGCGGATGGCCTTTCTACTTCTCTTTTCATCATGGGGAAGGACAAGGCGGCCGAATACTGGCGTGCACACAGCGATGAATTTGACACCATTCTGGAGGATGCGGACGGCGTTCTGTATGTAACCGAAGGAATTGCTGACGATTTCACATCCGATCACGAGACAAACATTATCAGGAAAGACGGTGATACATAACCATGGGAAAATGGAAAAAACTGACAGCATTTGCACCGGCTCTCGCGGCAGTTATCGTAGCAGCCTGTGCCGGTATTTCGCTGAACGGCTACACTGCACCGGTTTACGCCGTAGAGCAGCCGGAGGCACTGGTGACACCGGAGCCGGAACAGGATACCGATGCAGCGGAAAAGAAAGATGATACAAAAAAGAAGGACGATACCAAAAAGACAACCGATACCGAAGCAGAACTTGTCGCAGCCGTCGGTTCCGGCAGCTTTGAGCTGGCGGACGGAACGTACGAAGGAAGCGGAACAGGTTTTGGCGGTACGATTACAGTCTCTGTCGTATTGAAAGACAAAACGATTCAGTCGATCTCGATTGTAAGCGCTCCCGGCGAGGACGCAGCTTTCCTGAACCGTGCGAAGGGAGTTATCGACCGTATCATCGCATCCCAGAGTGTGGATGTGGACACGGTTTCCGGTGCAACTTTCAGTTCAAAAGGTATCCTTGCAGCCGTGAAAAATGCACTGACCGGTCAGGAGGACACTTCAGAACCGGCATCCGCATCAGGAGCGGCAGGCGGCGGAGCCTCTGCCGGCGGAACCGTTACAGTATCTAAAATCGAAGAACCGGCTGCCTACCGGGATGGAACGTATTACGGAACCGGAACAGGATTTGGCGGCACAATGAAAGTCTGCGTTGTTGTCAGCGGCGGAAAAATTGCTTCGATTGATATTGTGGAAAACAGCGATACGCCAAGCTACCTTTCCAGTGCTTCCTCTCTGATTTCGACGATTATCTCAACACAGAGTACGAATGTGGATACGGTCTCCGGCGCGACATACAGCTCCCGCGGTATTATTGAAGCTGTGCGGAGTGCCTTAAGTCAGGCGGCAGTGAACGGGTCTTCCAGTACAAACGGAGGAAGCCAGAGCAATACAAACAACGGAAACAACAGCCAGAATAATAATCAGAACAATAACAATTCGTCTGCATCCAAGGGAAGTTTCCCTTATCAGGACGGAATTTATTACGGCACGGCCGCCGGTTTCCAGGGAGACATCAAAGTGGCGGTAGCCCTGCAGGATCAGACGATCAAAGCGGTACTGATTCTGGAAAACGAAGATGACGAGACATTCTTCAACCGTGCCAAAGTCGTAGCGGACCGCATCGTAGACGGACAGAAAACCGATGTGGATCTCGTATCCGGCGCAACGTACAGCTCCCGCGGCATCCAGAACGCAGTAAAACAGGCGCTGGAAAATGCGAAGAAGGCAACAAACGGCGAGACCGTTCCGGATAACGGAACGAGCAGCGGCGGAACCACAACGATTCCGGAAGGAAAATTCCCATACGAGGAAGGCATTTACTACGGAACCGGCGAGGGCTATCTGGGAGACATTACAACGGCAGTTGTCATTCAGGATGAGACGATCAAGGCAATTCTCGTGACCGAGAGTGAAGATGACGAAGCATTCTTAAAACGCGCAAAACAGACAGCAAAGGACGTTGTGAAAAACCAGACACTGGAAGTTGACACCGTTTCCGGCGCAACCTACAGCTCCAGGGGAATTCTTGCGGCAATCGAGGAAGCTTTAAAAGAGGCAGAACGCGTAACTGAGGAAAAGAAAAATCCAACCCCGACACCGACGGAAACACCAACCCCGACCGAAATCCCGGAGCCAACTGAGACGCCAACACCAACCCCGACGGAAACTCCGGAACAAAAGATCTATCAGGACGGCGAATACACAGCGATTGCCGTCTGCGAGCCGGATGAAGATGAAGATTTTACCGCTTATCAGCTTTCTGTGACGGTAACAATTGAAAACGATAAAATCGTAGCGTTAAGCAACATCACCGGTGACGGAGACAGTCAGAATGCCTCCTACATCCGCCGCGCATCCGAAGGAACCTCCAAAATCAAAGGCGTTTCCGCTCAGATTCTGGAAACCGGAACGCTTGAAAACATCGACACCGTTTCCCGTGCAACCTGCTCCTCAAAAGCCATTCTTGAGGCATGCCGGAATGCGCTGGATGCTGCGAAAGTAACGCAATAAAGGGGAAAACAGATGAGACAATTGATTGTTCGTTTTTTGAATGTCGCTGTCATTGCTGCTGTTCTGATCGGCTACAATACCGTACTCGATAAAAGAGACAAAGAGGATCAGATCGCGCGGCTCTCGGCAGAGCTTGAGACGACCCAGCTTCAGAAGGAAAATCTGCAGGCCGCAGCAGCTGCATCCAACACGGCGGATACGGCCGCAAGTGAAGCAGCAGAAGCAGAAGGGCAGTACGTGGACGGTACGTATGACGGTGAAGCTGACGGCTTCGGCGGCACCATTGCAGTTGAAGTAACCGTAGAGGGCGGCCAGATTACCGATCTTGCCATCACATCCGCCGACGGCGAGGACAGTGCGTATCTGTCAAACGCGGAGGCGATCATTCCAAAGATTATTGAGGCACAGTCCGCCGATGTTGATACGATCAGCGGAGCAACATTCAGCTCCACCGGTATCAGAAATGCGGCGCAGGAAGCAATAGAAAAGGCGGAGAAATAACATGAAAAATTTAGATCTATCCACATTACCGGCAAAGAAGAGAAAACAGATCGTTTCCTGCCTGCGTGCCGGAATCCAGCTTTTATATTTCCTGTTTCTTCCGTCAGTATTTACCGCTGCATTTAACGGAGTGAAATACATTTTTACGCAGCTTGGACAGGGTGAAAAAATTGAGATGACCGCGTTTGTGTCGGCTCTGCTTCTTGTCTGTGCATTTACGATTGTTTTCGGCAGATTTTTCTGCGGTTTTGCATGCGCTTTTGGAAGTCTGGGGGATGCAATGCACGCAATTTATGGTATAATCTGTAAGAAACGTAAAAAGAAGCCCAGATGCATCAAACCGGAGCTGGCAAAAAAACTGGCGCTGGTCAAATACGGCATTCTGCTTCTGATTGCTCTTTGCTGCTTTGCAGGAGTTTATCAGAAAGCAAGAGGAACAAGCCCGTGGGATGTCTTTTCCATGCTGCATGCGGGAAATTTCCGACTTTCCTCTTATATTCCAGGCATTGTTCTTCTGGTGCTGATCCTGGTCGGCATGTTCTTTGAGGAGCGCTTTTTCTGCCGTTTCCTGTGCCCAATGGGAGCTGTCTTTTCTCTGCTTCCGATCCTGCCGTTCTTTACTCTGCACCGGAAACGCGAAAACTGCATCCGCGGCTGCAGCGCCTGCACGAGACAGTGCCCGTCAGCGGTGGAACTGCCATCCGATGGATACGTGGAGATCTCCGGCGACTGTTTCCAGTGCCAGAAATGTATTGATACGTGTCCGAAAGGTAATATCCGCTGCGGGGTAAAGGAATTTCACGGAAATGAAATCCTCTTTACGCTGTTCCGTGCTGTATTCCTGCTGACACTGCTGTTATGGGCTGGCATCTGATTCAGAATAAGGAAAACTATATGAAGAAAAAAGATCTGATTCTGGCAGGCGCCGTTCTGCTCTTGGCTGGAATCCTTGCCCTGGCACTTCGGCTGCCGAAAACGGAAAATGGAAATACCATGAAAGTCACGGTGGACGGCGAGGTCTACGGAACGTATTCACTCGCAGAAAATCAGACCGTGAAAATTCAGACGGGTCACGGAACGAATGTCCTGGTGATCGAAAACGGAAGTGCCCATATGGAAGAAGCTGACTGCCCGGACGGCTACTGCAAAAGACAGGGTACGATTTCCCAGGTAAATGAGACGATCGTGTGCCTGCCGCATAAGCTGGTTGCGGAGGTAGAAAGTGACGGATCCACAACGGACGACGCCGACGATGCGCCGGATGTGATTGTAAAATAATACCAGCTTAGAAGAAAGGAATTGGAATTTATGAGAGACAGCCGCACTGCAAGCAGAAAAATTGCCTTATGCGCCATGCTGATGGCACTTGCCATGATCTTCAGTTATGTGGAGGTACTGATCCCGATCAACCTCGGTGTTCCTGGAATCAAACTCGGCATTGCCAATCTGGTTGTAGTCGTCGGCCTCTTTTTCCTTCCGGCAGGGGAAGTCCTGATGATTTCCGTCGCCCGCATTCTTCTGATGGGGTATCTGTTCGGAAATGGAATGTCCATCCTTTACAGCCTTGCCGGCGGGCTTTTGAGCTTTCTTGTGATGCTTCTGCTGAAACACATCAAGGGCTTTAGTATCACCGGCGTAAGTATTGCAGGAGGCGTGACGCACAATGTCGCGCAGATCTGCGTGGCGGCTCTCGTGGTGCAGAACCGCAAACTGTTCTATTATCTGCCGGCGCTTCTCGTGGCCGGAGTCATCACCGGAATGCTGATCGGAATCCTTTCGGACCGCATTCTTTCTGCGGTAAAACGCGATGGACGAAAGAGTTCTTCGCGGTGAAAACTCCATATCTACGGAATTTTTTCTGTGTGGGAACGAAAATCATCCCACAAACTTCACAGTATCGGATCATTAAATAGTAAAAATACTCAATAAGCAGAATCTGTGCCTCTTTTGAGAAAAAATAATCAGTTAAGAGTTAGACAAAACGATCAAAAATTAGTAGAATAATCTACGGTTAGTTAAAACAATTATTGATTAGTGAAAACTAATATAATAATGAAGGACAGTTTTGCCCCTGTTTTTCCTGCAAAACTGTGGAAAAGGAAAAAGGAGGAAGTTATGATCAAAAGAAAAGAACTTCAGAAAAAATCATTAGCAGCCGTAATGGCAGCTTCCATGACCATGAGCCTGCTCCCGGGAACCGCACTGGCGGATGCTACAAGTGGCGTGCTGGCAGATGGCACTTATGAGTCTACGGCTCATGTTACCAGAACTGCAGAAGACGATGAGGATGAGAATGCATGGGATGAATATGACGTTAATGTCAAAATCACAGTTGCAGACGGTAAGTTTTCTGATATTGCAGTAACACCTGGTTCTGGATACAATACAGAAAATGCTACATATTTTAAAAAAGCAGCTACAAACAGCAAAGGATTCAAAACGAAACTTCTTGGAAAAGATGCAACGATTGAAAACATTGAAGGATGGGATATTGTATCGGGTGCAACCAGAACTTCGAATGCAGTAAAAACCGCGGCTCTTGCAGCAACCCAAAAAGCAACCCCGACTCCAGAAGCAGTAGACACCACAGCACTTGAAAAAGCAATCGCAGATGCCGAAGCATTAAAGGAAGCTGACTACACCGCAGACTCCTGGAAAGCTGTCCAGACTGCTCTTACCGCAGCAAAATCTGCTCTTTCTGCAAAAGAATCCCAGAGCGCTGTTGATACCGCGAAAGATGCGCTGAATACTGCAGTAAAAGGCCTTGTTAAAGCACCGACTCCGACGGCGACCCCGACAGCAACGCCAACCGCAACCCCAACGGCGACCCCGACCGAGACTCCAACTGAGCAGGTGGCTTACGTTCTGATGAACATTCCGTATGATGAATTTTATGCTGCAGATGTAAACAACTCTGTTCCAGTGGATGTATTTTCTTCCGCAACGAAGAGCAAAACAAGAACAGCCACTCTTGCCGGTGGTTCTTATCATACCAATGCAGATGGAAGTGCAATCAATGGAATTACCTTCCCGGTTAAAGTAACAGGAGTGGATCTTTCCAAATTTAAGAAAGTAACAGATTCTGACTCTGTAAGTATTACAGTAACAAACCGTGGTCAGACATCTACACAGACATACACTGGAAAAGACGCCTTATTTGAAAACTCAGACTATGCATATTATGTATTAAGCGAAGCACCTTCTTACTACAAAGAAGCAACGGTAAATGCAGATGGCTCTCTTTCTTTTGGAAAAACAGTTGGAACTGCAATTGAACTGACCAATGTATCTCCGGAATTTATGACTGAATCAAGATATGGAGATTATCAGCTGGATCTCGACGGACTGGAGAACACGATTGATGTTGGAACCGATCAGATCTATGGTGTTATTGTCAGCACAAAAGAAGGCAATGACTATGGTATGCGTCATGTGGAAAATATCTGGCGCGGAACAGAGCTGGCATGGTCAACTGGATTTACAACACAGGTGCATGGATGCCCGACTTCTTCTGCACATTACAAGAGCATGATGGGACAGCATATCAATAAGGTTACTTATTATACCAGCAAAGGAATCTACACGATTCCGGTGAATGATATTTTTGTTCCAACAAAATTTGAGGCAAGTGTATCCGTAGAAGACGCTTCTCTTTCCACTGGAAAGACAACGATGACCGTAACCGGACTTCCGGCTGATTATGATGCAGAATATTCCGTAGATGGTCTGGATGGATTTGCAGTAGACGGAAATACCATTTCTTATTCCGCAAATGCGAAAAAAGGAATGTATACTCTGACGATTCATGATAAAAAAGGTGTTTATGCAGATCTGACACAGAGCTTTACTCTGTATACAGATGCAATGCCGGCTGCTTACAACGAAAAAGGAAGTGCTCCGGCGCTTGTAAAAGCAGAGAATGCATCAGAAGATGACTTTGCTGATTATATCAAGAACATCACTTCGGTAAAAGTAAATGGAAAAGAATATGCAGCAACTGGAAAACGGAAAATAATTCTGATCAAAGAAGACGGTACGCTTGATCTGACAGCTGCCGCTTTTGCAGAAGGAAATAAATTTGAAATCGAAGTAACTGCAACAGGTTACAAGACGCTTTCCTTTACTTATGAGAAGAAAGAAACAACATATAAATATGTATATGCAGGTCTTACCTGGGCTGAGTATTGGGCAGCAGAAGGAGTTCAGGCGGCAGGAAGCGACGCTGGTTCGGATGAAACTGACAGTCGCAAAGAAAGTGATAAAGGCGCTTTTGATGTTGTAACCCGTGCGACCACAAACCATGGACTGCACAGAGGAAGCTTCCAGTGCGCAGCGACTATCTACATGAAAGATGGCACAACCTATGATGTGGCATATTATACCGCAGCAACCACGGCAGTTCTGACCAACGGCGAGACCGTAACTTACGATAAGAGCCAGATTGATCATTATGAAGTAAAAGGTCTGAAATATGTGCCTGTAAAAGTTTCGGAAGATGATTACGAAGATTTCTGCAAAAAGTATGTTGTGGTAGAAAACGGCGGAACACTTTCCGGTGGATTTTCTGAAAATAAACTGCAGAGCTATACAGGCCTGGTTGCAGATGTAACAGAAAACACAAACGGTCTGAAGATAGCAGTGAAAAATGCAGATGGAAGCTTCTCCTTCTCTGCAAGAACAACAGGAAGTGAATCCGGAATCAAAGATCAGGCGCTGAAGACAGCTCCGGATGCTGAGACCGTAGGACTGACCGTGAAAGAAGCCAAAGGTTCTTATGGAGAATTCCTTCGCGTAGATTTAACGGGAAATTACGGCGATCTGGCTGCTAATCTGCAGACCGTAACCTGGACTTATTACGGTGATGATTCCACTTATACGAATGCAAAAGCAACGTATGGAACAAAATTCGCAGCAGATAACTGGATGCATAAAGTAATGGGAATTCAGCTTGGCCTTACCGATTCCCTGCGCTGCACTTTACCGGAGGGAACGGATGGAACCGGTTATTGGAAGATTACGATTCATGCACTTGGCTATGCAGATGCTTCCTACACTTTTGAAGCAACTAAAGCGAATATTGTAGGAGCTGATCCGGTAGAGAGCACAGCAGCACTGGAAGAGGCAATTGCAAAGGCAGATACACTGAATAAAGAGCTTTACACGGAAACTTCCTGGAATAATATGCAGACAGAACTGGCAGAAGCAAAAGAAGCATTGGAGAAAAAACAGAGCCAGGGAACCGTAGACGAAGCAACAGAGCATCTGAATGCAGCAATCGAAGCACTTCAGTCCCAGTATGTATTAATGAACATTCCGTATGCTGAGTTCTATCAGGCAGAGGTTCATAACGATATTCCAGTAGATGCATTTACTTCCGCAACCAAGAACAAAACAAGAACAGCCTCACTTTCCGGCGGATCTTACCATGTGAATGCAGACGGAAGCGATATTACAGGTATCACCTTCCCAGTAAAAGTAACAGAGGATATGGATCTGAGCAAATACACGAAAGTGACAGATGAGGATTCTGTAGAAATCACCGTTACCAACCGTGGACAAACATCCACCACAACGTATACCGGAAAAGATGCACTGTATGAGAATGCAAGCTATGCATATTACACTTTACATGAGGTTCCGTCTTATTACAAAGAAGCATCTGTAGATGCAGACGGCAATGTAACCTTTGGTGCTGTTCAGGGAACCGAGGCAGCAAAGCTGGAAAATGTAACGGCAGAGCTCTCCACTAACAGCAAATACGGTGATTATCAGCTGGATCTGGATGGTCTTACTGATACCATCAAAGCAGGCGAAGATACCGTATATGGTGTTGTTGTCAGCACAAAAGAGGGCAACGATTACGGAATGCGTCATCTGGAGAATATCTGGAGAGTGTCTGAGCTGGCATGGAGCACTGGATTTACGACAAGCGTTCATAACTGCCCGACCTCCTCGGAACATTACAAGAGCATGATGGGACAGACCATCAACAAAATTACCTATTACACCAGCAAGGGAATTTACGAAGTCGACGCAGATGTATATGTACCGGTTAAGTTTGCATATGAATTTTCTGTAGAAAATGCGTCTGTCACATCTGGAAATGCTTCTGTTAAACTGGAAGGCCTGCCGGATGATTACGATGCTGTCTATACAGTAGAAGGTCTGACGGGAACCGTGTCCGGTGATACTCTGTACTTCAAGAATGCAGAGAAAGGTTCTTATACATTGACTGTCAGCGATAAGAATGGTAAATATGCAGATCTTTCCGCAGACTTTATCCTTTACACGGAAGAGATGCCGGCAGCATTTAACGAAGATACGACAACACCGGGTCTGTTTAAGAACGGGGATGCAACAGATGAAGAGTTTGCAGATTATCTGAAGAACATTACCTCTGTTACTGTAAATGGAAAAGCATATGCAGCAAGCGGAAGAGGAGCTGTTGTACTGTTCAATGAGGATGGTTCCTTAAAGACAGATGCAGCACCGTTCGCAGAGGGCGATTCCTTTGAAATTACAGTTTCTTCACTGGGATATCAGGATCTTAGCTTCACCTGGAAGAAATCAGCAGAAGAGCCGACTCCTACTCCTACAGAGACCCCAACCGTAACCCCGACCGAGACTCCGACTGTTACCCCGACGGAAACCCCGACCGTAACCCCAACTGAGACTCCGACGGTTACACCTACAACAGCACCAACCACAACCCCGACGACTGCTCCTACCACAATACCTACGACGCAGCCGACGAAGACCCCGACAAGCACCCCGAAAGCAACATCTACTCCGCTTGCAAGTAATAAAGTATCCAATACTTCTACTTCCAAGAAGAGCGATAATGCAAAGACCGGTGATGCTACCAACATCTGGGGATGGGTAAGCATGGCAGTTGCATCTCTTGGTGCCGGCGGACTTGGATTCAAACTCCGCGGCAGAAAGAAAAACGAAGACGAAGAGTAATTCAGAACGAAATAACTGAGAAATTCTTCTGACATAAGAAATCACAGAAACCTCTGTTCCAGCTTTTCTGGCGGAGGTTTCTGCCGTTTCGAGGAGTAAAAAAGTGATTCTTTTCTTTTTGTAAAAAACAAAAAATTAAGTGTTCACACAATGCCCAATTCGTGCGATAATAATACTGTGTTTTTTGCACATGCAGCACAATGGAGGTGACTTAGAAAACATGACAGCAAAACTGTTGGAAAAACATATTACCGATACGATTCGGGAATGGCAGGTGAAGATCGGCTATGAGGGCGGTACGATGAAGCTCTACTACCCGGCGGAGTCCCTGCGCCGTTCCCTTTCTTTAGACGAAACAGAAGACCTGGATGCGGCACTTGCCGCGTTCTGTAAGGAAGTACAGCCGCGTCTTGGAACACTTGCGATTTCAGCGGTCAAGGACCGCTACTGCATGGAAATCCCGGAGGAGGGATGTTCTTATATCGAGCGGAAAATTCCTGTTCCGGAGCTCCTGCAGAACCTTCTGCAGGTGATCACAACGCCTGGAAACACAATGGAACAGGTTCGAAACTGCTTTTCTTCCTATGCAGAGAAAATGCATACTACCGTGGAAGAAAACGCATCCGAGGAGCATGAGATGGGCCATGTATTTTCTTTTTCAGACCCGTCTGTAGATGAATACTGTTACTGTGTCGAAGAAAATGAATTCGGCCTGACGTATCACCGTTTTTCACGGGAAGATTACGAGGCTTTATAAATAAAAGGAGGATATACACCATGGAATTTACAAAACTGCTGGAAGAAAGAAGAAGCATCCGCGCGTTTGATCCGGAGAAACACGTAACCGCAGAGCAGATCCAGGAGATCGTACAGGCAGCGATTCAGGCACCATCCTGGAAAAACTCACAGACAACACGGTACTATGCCCTTGTAACACCGGAGAAAGTCGAAGAATTTTCCGCAAAATGCCTTCCAGAATTCAATCAGAAGAGTTCAAAGGGAGCCGCACTTGTCGTAACAGCATTCGTAAAAGACCGCTCCGGCTTCACGCAGGACGGAACACCGGACAATGAAGTCGGAAACGGCTGGGGCTATTACGATCTTGGCCTGCATGACGAAAACCTGATCCTGCGCGCAAGAGAACTCGGCCTTGATACTCTGATTATGGGAATCCGTGATGAGAAAGCTATCCGTGAAGCCCTCTCCATTCCGGAGAATGAGCTCCTTGGTGCTGTCATTGCTGTCGGCTACCGTGCCATCAACCCGGACAAGCCGAAACGTAAAACCGTGGACGATATCTTAAAACTGTTCTAAATCCGGCGCATCCGTGTGAAGACGTGCGCGGTACTTTCCAGGCGGGAATCCAAAGAACCGGGAAAACTGCTTGCTGAACGCATAGACATCGCCATATCCGACAAGACCGGCAATTTCCTTCATCGGTACGCCGCCCTCGAGAAGAATACGGGCCTGCTCCATTTTCTTCCTGGTGCGGTACCGTGCAGGAGAGACGCCGGTCTGTTTTTTAAATACTTTTCGAAACGTCTCATAACCGATCTGGAGTGACCGGGCAAGCTCTTCGAGAGAAATTTCTTCATCAAGATTCTGCGAGAGCATATCGCAGGCGGCCTCGATCGGATCCCGCTGCAGATTCACCCGGTGCGCATGGTAGCCGTACATTCGCAGAATCTCTTTTTCCATCTCCGGAATCCGCAAAGGCAGCAGACTGTCCGGTGTGGCCTTTAACGACTGCAGAAGCTTCTGATACCGCTCGAGATCGCCGGGAAGCAGCTCTGCCTTTAACACCGGCTCCCGGTTCAGAACCGAAAGCGAGCAGAAAGAATCAAAAAACGGTTTCCCAATCGAGATAAAAAATTCCAGCCATTTCCCATCGGGGTCTACGCGTGTGGAATGCGGCACACCCGGTAGACGCTGGACCATACTTCCCGCCTGCAGCGGATAGGAGGTGCCGTCCTCGGCAATATATTCCCCGCTCCCGCGCAGCAGCACGAAACAGCTGTAATACTCGTTCGAAAAATGATACTGCGAGCGGTCCGCCGTCTCTTTCCGCATAAAACCGCATGCCAGAATCCCGTTCTTCATTTCATTTCCAATACAGCGATAGATAACATCGCTCTTTTCTATTTTTGCAAGCAGATATTCCGGTATCATACGACTTCTCCTTTGCTTTCCCATTTTGGATAAAAGAAACACCAGATCAACTATTTCTCATCCACGTGCAGTGTTTTATACTGAATCATAAGATAACTGCATGAATCTTCTGAAAATCCACAGATGTATTATATCACAGGAAAGCAAAAAAGGAACACCAATCTGGATAAAAAGAAGAGAGGCAGTCGGAAAATGCGAAAGCAAAGGCAAGGAGGGTTTCAAGAACATGAGACAGACAAGAGACTGGGAAAATCAGTATATAACGCAGAAAAATCGTTATCCGATGCATACGCCGTATGGTGCGTATGAGACGGTAGAGCAGGCGCTCGCCGGAAATCGGAACGCGTCCCGCTTTGTAATGGATCTGAACGGAGACTGGAAATTCAAAATGTATCCGTCACCGGAAGCGGTGGAAGCATTTTATGAAGAGAATTTCGATCACGCAGCATGGGATACGATTCCGGTGCCGTCCAACTGGGAATTGCAGGGATATGGAAAGCCGGTTTACACCAATATGCTGTATCCGTTCAAACGGGAGGCAAATGGCGAAGCATTTGAGATCGAGATTATCGAAGGCACCTACGAGCTGAATGCGCCGTATGTGCCGGAGAAAAATCTGACTGGCTGCTATTTCAGAACCTTCGAGGTTCCAACAGACTATATTGGCAGACAGCTTCTCATCGATTTCGGCGGTGTGGAGTCCTGCTTCTATCTCTGGGTCAACGGAAAACAGGTGGGGTATTCCCAGGACAGCAAAGTGAACGCGGAATTTGACATCACCGAATATGTGCAGGAGGGAACGAACACCCTCGCCGTACAGGTGATGCGCTACTGTGACGGTACTTACCTGGAAGATCAGGATTACTGGCATCTGTCCGGTATCTACCGCGATGTCCGCCTCGTATCGAAACCGGTGCAGCACATCCTGGACTATAAGGCAGAGACACTGTTCACACACCCGGATTACACGAAAGCTACTCTCTCTGTCACGATCTGGCCGGACAACTCCAAACCGTTGTACGGCGAGTATCATGCCAAAGTGACGCTGTATGATGCAGAACAGAACAAAGTAACCGAGATGGCTTCGAGACCGTTTGCTGAGTGCGGCTTCTATCTGATGCCGAAATTTATCGCAACCGTTACTGCTCCGGTAGAGAACCCGGCACTCTGGACTGCAGAGACTCCGACACTTTACACCCTCGTTGTCGAGCTGCAGAACAAAGAGAATGAGACGGTTGATATCGAGAGCTGCAAGGTCGGCTTCCGCCAGGTGGAGATCAACGGCCGCGGCGTTCTGACCCTGAACGGCAAGCGCCTTGTGATCCGCGGCGTAGACCGCCACGATTTTTGCGCCGAGACGGGACGTACCGTTTCTGAGGAGCAGATGCGAAAAGAAATTGCTGTAATGAAACGTCTCAATTTCAACGCCGTCCGCACCAGCCATTATCCGAACGCGGTGAAATGGTATGATCTGTGTGACGAGCTTGGCATTTACCTTGTCGATGAGACAAATCTTGAGACGCACGGTTACGGCGGACAGCTCAGTGCATCCGCTGAGTGGACAGCCGCTTATCTGGAGCGTGCAACCCGTATGGTACTGCGTGATAAAAACCATCCTTCCATCGTCTTGTGGTCCCTTGGAAATGAATCCGGTGCCGGGGCGAATCATGCCGCGATGCACGGCTGGATCCGCGAATACGACAAGACAAGATACGTTCAGTATGAGTCCGGCAACCCAAAGAGTAATATTTCCGACGTTATCTGCCCAATGTATCCGACGATGAGCTGGCTTGAGGATGTGATGGCAGACGATTCCGATCTCCGCCCGTTCATTATGTGTGAATACGCTTATGCAAAGAGTAACAGCAACGGAAATTTCAAGGAGTTTTGGGACTATGTCAATAAATACCCGCGTTTCCAGGGCGGCTTTATCTGGGATTTCGCGGACAAGGCGATTGCGATCCACGAGGAGGACGGAAATATCAAATACGGCTACGGCGGAGCGTTCGGAGAGGATGTGACCGATCCGGTTCCGGATATGTGTCTGAATGGTGTTGTCTTTGCCGATCTTTCCTATAAACCGGGCGCCTATGAGGTGAGAAACGGCCAGTCCCCGGTTACGATTGAGCAGGTGAAAAATCCATATACCGGCGAAACTATATGGGTGCTGGCAAACCGCTACCATACCCTCGATCTTTCTCATCTGCAGGTGCGCTATGAAATTGTGCAGAACGGCGAAACGCTTGCAAAAGGCAGCTATCCGGCATTTTACACGGCAGCCGGAACAACAGAGACGCTTCCGCTTCCGGAGCTTCCGGCGAAACTGCATGGCGAGGCGTATGTAAATTATTACGTTGAGCTTGCCCAAGATACCTTCTATGCACCGGCGGGAACAGAACTATACCGCCGTCAGATTCCGGTTACTACAGGTGTTTATCTGGCAGACGAGAAAACGATTGTGGAGAAACCACTGACCGTAGCGGAGGATGAAAATCATGTTCGCATCACCGGCGAAGAGACCGAAATTATCTTTGATAAAAAGACAGGTGAATTTACCAGATATCAGGCAAAGAGCGTTTCTTTTATGACCGGCGGAAAAGATGAATTTTATCGTGCCCCAACCGGTATTGATGAGGGAACCCATGAAAGTGATTACGATGATATCTGGCGCGCGGAAGGTCTGGATCGTCTGAAAAAGAAAGTACAGTCAGTATCGGCTGTCAGTGCCGGAAATCAGGTGCTTCTTGAAGTGCAGGCTTCCTATACCGCGGAGCCGGACAACGCAGTACTCTTTACCGCTCATACTCTGTATCGCATCGGCAGTGAGGGAATGGAGCTGAAAAACGAAGTAACAAACAACAGCGGCCTTGAGACCATCGCAAGAGTCGGACAGTCGTTCTGCCTTCCTGCAGCGTTTGATACGCTCAGCTGGTATGGAAAAGGACCCTGGGAGACGTATGCAGACCGAAAGGACGCAGCTTTTACCGGATTTTACACATCTTCTGTAGCAGAACAGCACGTTCCGTTTGTAGTACCTTGCGAATGCGGTGGCCATGAGGATACGCGATTTGCCGTTCTTTCAGATGGAACACATACTGTTCAGATTGTAGGCAGTGATGATTTCCATTTCAGTGCGCTTCCATATTCTATGGCAGAATATCGAAAAGCCGCATATGAGGAAGAACTTCCGGAGCATACGACAGGAACCTGGCTGATCCTGGATGCAGCACACGCAGGCCTTGGCGGAGATACCGGCTGGACGAAAAATATTCACCCGGAATATCGTGTATGCAAGGGAAGATACAGCTATACGTTCCGTTTCCATTTCGCATAAAAGAAAAAATCGGCCAACTGCCTATTGGATTCTTACGGAACAAATTACAGATTTCTCGTGAATGCTGCAAAGGTTGAAGCAAGAGATACGATTTATCAGCGAATGAAGGCTGGTGAATATATAAGGGAAGAACTTACACCAGATGGACTTCATCCAAATGATAAAGGACACAAACTTGTTGCAGAAGAAATTGAAAAATTCCTTGAAAGCGTGAAAGCAGAATTAGAAGTTGAGGAAAAAGAACCTGTTTTTCCGAAGGCAATGACGGAGAATGCATACGAGAATGCAAAACGCCTGACAATCCGTGAAATTTCACCAAAACTTTGCGGATTTCATGCAGATATGGAAGAGAAAACAGGACATCTTGATCATTTTAAAAATGGATGGATCGGGAAAAAAGCCGGGGATTCTATTCATTTTGAGGTGACTGCTTCCTGCAGTGCAGTGGAGAAAAGAAAATTCATACGGTAGATATAACAATTCTTCCGGAAGAGGTAACGGATACAACTCCATTTTATCTGATGTCATTAATTATTGCATAAGATTTTTGAAGGAGAGGTTTCTGGAGATTGAGACAGCAGCACTTGGAAATGAAGCTGGAATGATCGGTGCAGCAAGTTTACTGTAAAATATGGAGGAGATAAGATGAGAATTAATCCTGATAATAAAAAAATACGTTATAGCGGAAGGATTGACTGGGCGAATCCAAAAGAACCAATCTGGGTTTATCCATGTACATCTGTGGAATTTAAATTTACAGGAAAATATTTGAAAATTTTCCTGAGAAACAAAAATGAATACTGGCAGAATTATCTTGGATGTATTTTAGATGGAGTGCAGTCGTGTTATTATCTGGATAACGAGAAAGAGAATGAAATAGAGATTCGTGTTCCTGAGAATGAAAACGGAGAACATCATGTTCTTTTCTTTAAACGTCAGGATTCCTGCCATGAGATGCACATCCTTGGATTTGAAATTGAAGACGGAGCAAAATTATTGGAACTTCCGGATGCACAGACAAGAAAAATTGAAGTTTACGGAGATTCTGTATCAGCAGGAGAAGTGACAGAAGCAGTGGATTATACAGGAAAGACGGACCCTGAACATCAGGGAGGTTATTCTAACAGCTGGTATTCCTATGCATGGATGACAGCACGTATGCTGAATGCACAGATCCATGATATCGCACAGGGCGGAATTGCATTGCTGGATGGACAAGGCTGGTTCCATGAGCCGGATCAGATTGGAATGGAAAGTGCCTGGAATAAAATCCGCTTCAATAAAACATTTGGTGAACTGACAGAATGGGATTTTAATCAGTATACACCGCAGGTTGTTGTCGTGGCAATTGGCCAGAATGATAATCATCCGTTTGATTACATGTCAGAAGACTATATGTGTGAGAAAGCAATTCTTTGGAGAGAACACTATACAGAATTTTTAAAAAAACTGCGTCAGGTATATCCGAAGGCATCGGTCATCTGCTGTACGACATTGCTTGAGCATGACAGTTCTTGGGACAAAGCAATTGACGATGTAGTGGTTTCTATGGGAGACCGTAAGATTTCCCATTGTATCTTTAAAAGAAACGGAGCAGCGACTCCAGGACATCTCAGAATTCCAGAAACCTATGAGATGGCGAGAGAACTTGCTGATTATATAGAGAATCTGGGAATCGAGGAATGGAAATAATTAGAATAGTAGAGTAATAAGAGGAAGATATCCTGGTGGTCTGATCCGGTTTTATTAGGACATTATCCGGATGAGGGATTGGTGCGTTATGAAAAATATCTTCCGAAAATCACAGAAGAAGATATGCGTCTGATCTCAGAACCGATCGATATCTATGGACAGAATATTTATAATGGAAGATGCGTCCGTATGGGGGAAGACGGAAAGCCACAGGAGGTTTGCCGATATGAAGGATTTCCTAAAACTGCGATCCAATGGCCGGTAACACCGGAATGTCTGCAGTGGGGACCGAAGTTTTTATATGAAAGATATCATAAGCCAATTTACATCACAGAGAACGGATTATCCTGCCATGATGTGATCTCATTAGATGGAAAAGTGCATGATCCAAACAGAATTGATTTTCTTGCAAGATATTTGCGAGAACTGAGAAAAGCAGCAGAGGAAGCGGATATCAGAGGATATTTCCAGTGGTCTTTGATGGATAATTTTGAATGGGCCAAAGGTTACTCAGATCGATTTGGACTCGTATATGTGGACTACAGAAATCAGGAGAGAATTATGAAAGATTCCGCATTCTGGTATAAACACGTGATAGAAACAAACGGAGCAGAATTATAAATGGAAATAAAAGATCCCTTTTGGGGTTTATTTAGTAGCGTTAATAATAAATACTTGACAATTTATAAGGAGTGGTGTAGGGTAAAGGTGTCAAAGGAATTTCACCGGATCGGGTGTAATTCCGTTCACTATCCTATACGAAAAGAAGAGGTATTCATGATGAAAGAATTAAAGCCAATCAAAGAGGGTAAGGTACGCGAGATTTATGATAACGGCGACAGCCTGATCATGGTAGCAACCGACCGTATTAGCTGTTTTGATGTCATTCTGAACAATGTGGTAACAAAAAAAGGTACCGTTCTGACCCAGATGTCCAAATTCTGGTTCGATCTGACAGAAGACATCCTTCCGAATCATATGATCTCTGTAGACGTAAAAGACATGCCGGAATTTTTCCAGCAGGAGAAATTTGACGGAAACAGCATGATGTGCCGTAAGCTGGAAATGCTTCCTATCGAGTGCATTGTCCGCGGCTACATTACCGGAAGCGGCTGGGCAAGCTATCAGAAAACAGGAAAAGTATGTGGCATCGAGCTTCCGGAAGGATTAAAAGAATCTGACAAGCTTCCTGAGCCAATCTACACTCCGTCCACAAAGGCTGAAATCGGAGATCATGACGAAAATATCTCTTATGAGCAGAGCATCGCCCATCTGGAAAAATACTTCCCGGGAAAAGGAGCCGAGTATGCAGAGAAGCTTCGCGACTACACCATCGCTCTGTATAAAAAATGTGCCGATTATGCTTTAAGCAAAGGCATTATCATTGCAGACACAAAATTTGAGTTTGGTCTTGATGAAAACGGAAATATCGTAATCGGCGACGAGATGCTGACTCCGGACAGCTCCCGCTTCTGGCCTGCAGATGGTTATGAACCAGGCCATGGTCAGCCATCTTTTGACAAACAGTTCGCGCGCGACTGGCTCAAAGCCAACGATGGAAACCACGACTGGACTCTGCCGCAGGAAATCGTAGACAAGACGATCGAGAAATATCTTCAGGCATATGAGATGCTGACAGGAAAATCGCTGGCATAAAGAACATCATAGTGTTAAAAAGCTACAGGAGGCAGGTTCTGCCTCCTGTTTTTGCATATTTTGTGATAAGATCAGATGATAATCTGATACTCAAATGCGTGAAACATGTGATATAATGGGAAGAAAGACAGGATGCGAAGGAGGAAACACGATATGAAAATTGCTGCTGCAATTGAAAAAATGACAGATTTTTATAAGGGAAATATTCATGATATTTATCATTTTCTGAAGGTATGGGCCTTTGCAAAGAACATCGGCGAGGCGGAAGGACTGGATCCAAAAACACAGGAAACGCTGGAGATGGCAGCTGTTGTCCATGATATTGCCTGCCCGCTGTGTCGGGAAAAATACGGAAATACCAGCGGAAAGCATCAGGAAGAGGAAAGTGCGCCGCTCGTTGCAGAATTTTTCAAAGATGTACCGGCAGGAGAACTGGATGTCGAACGCATCACATGGCTGGTTACGCATCATCATACCTATACAAATGTAGAGGGAATGGATTACCAGATCCTGCTGGAAGCCGATTTTCTGGTCAATGCCGGCGAGAGCGAATATTCAAAACAGGCGATTGAAAATTTCTGCAGAAAAGTATTTCGGACGGAAGCGGGAACGCATCTGTTGAAGAGTATGTTTCCGGAGAAGGAATAAGGTCATGAAGTGTGACATCCTCCACCACCTCTACAGGTGGTGGAGGATGTCACTTTTACAGCAGGACAGCCGGGGGCATTTAACCTTTATGGCGGTCAACCGGGAGATCCCGAAGTATCTGGATGCTACCTTATGGAACAGGGGATTTGTGGATACAAACGGCAAATACTATGAGCTTTGGAATGCGCAGGCACAGTATTATACGGAGTAAAATTTTGGCAATCTGTCGGCAGAAGCCATTCACAGAGAGATTGACGGTACACTGAAACGGCTGGGAACAGATTATCTGGATCTGTATATCATTCACCGTTTTGACTACGAAACTCCGATTGAGGAAACAATGGAAGCCCTGAATGTATGACCGCACTGGCATGGCAATGGGCGAAGGGAGTCAGCTCCCCGATTATCGGTGCGACCAAGGCGGCAATTGTTTCGTAAAAAACTATGGCATGTAAAACGCCGTCAGACTTGTTGTAGTCTGACGGCGTTTTACGTTAGGAAGCTCTTTGAAGAAACATCTATATTATTTCGTTTCCTGTCCCGCTTTCTTCCGGAACAGTTCTTTTCCACAGCTGATGACAATGATGACACCAAGAACCATCAGCAGAATGGCGATGATGAGCTGCAGTCCCTCAACGAGGAAGACAGCGGTTCCTGCTCCATACGCTTTTACAAGTGCAATGACACGCTCTACCAGTGCGGTAAAGGTGACACAGAGCATGATGATAAGCGGCGGGAACAGGGTTCTGTTTTCACGGCCGGTGACTTTCAGGAAGACACAGAGCGTGATCAGAACGAGTGCACTCAGCATCTGGTTTGCACTTCCGAACAGCGGCCAGATATTGGCATATCCGATCTGGGTCAGGATGTAGCCGCAGAGCAGAGTAACAATGGTAGAGAAATATTTATTGCAGAGCAGCTTTCTCCATCCGGCAGCATGTTCCATATCATCGACAGTGAACAGTTCCTGGAAGGACATACGGCCGATTCGTGCAACGGAGTCAAGACTGGTAAGTGCCAGCGCCGATACACACATCGTCATGAAGCACTGTGCTCCGTATACCGGGATGCCGAACATTTCCAGAAATCCGGCAACACCGGAAGAAAAGATCGCAAATGGCGTTCCGACAGCAGCCGTACCGTCTGCAGAAGCAGCAGCACCGGCAACGCAGAGGGCGAGGACGGCAAGCAGGCTCTCCAGAACCATAGCTCCGTATCCGACTTTCTGCATATCTTTTTCATTCGCAATGGTTTTCGAAGAGGTTCCAGACGATACCAGGCTGTGGAATCCGGAAACAGCACCACAGGCAACGGTGACAAACAGGATCGGGAACAGATCTCCGGATGCCGCATTGTGGAAACCGGTGTACATTGGAAGATTCATTTTCGGGTGTGCAACAACAAGTCCGACAACAGCGCCAAGGATCATGCCGGCAAACATAAAGGTTGTCATAAAGTCACGCGGCTGCATCAGAAGCCACATCGGAAGGACAGCGGCAAGAAAGATGTAGGCAAATACCAGATAAGTCCAGGTTGCTTTACTTGTTACAAGCGGTACATTCATGCCGATTGCAAAAGCTGCAACGGTGCATGCAAGGCCGAGTACCATTTCTTTCCAGCCTTTCCACTGCAGTTTTTTCTGGAGCAGTCCGAAGACAACAGCAAAAGCGATAAACAGCAGGGAGATGCTTCCGGCAGCGCCGTTTACAGTTGCCTGGGCAGAAAGCTTTGTGACGCCGTCAACCGTTTCGTAAGCATTAAATGTTCCGGCAACCATATCTGCAAAGGCGGCGATAACGATCAGTGTAAAGAGCCAGCAGAAGAGAAGAAACAGTTTTTTTCCTGTTTTGCCGATGTATTTCTCAATGAGAAGTCCCATGGATTTTCCTTCGTTTTTGACACTCGCATACAGCGCACCGAAATCGGTAACAGCACCAAAGAAGATACCGCCGATCAGGATCCATAAAAGGACGGGAACCCATCCAAAGACAGCGGCCTGAATGGCACCGGTGACAGGGCCTGCACCTGCGATTGAAGAAAACTGATGGGCGAATACGGTCCATCCATCGGTAGGGACGTAATCCTGACCGTCATTTTTTGCAACGGCAGGTGTTTTTGCTTTGGGATCGATGCCCCATTTCTTTGCCAGCCAGCTTCCGTAGAAGGTATAACCTGCTATCAGACATACGGCGGCGATCAGTACAATAACCAACGTGTTCATAATAAAATTCCTCCTCGTTCAAAAATGATATTTCCAGTTTACATGGATTTCAAATGGAAAAAGAAAAGGGAAAAGGAAATTGTGTGGGTATGCTTGGAAACAAAAAAAGCTTCGTCTCCCTGACTTATGCAAGAAGACGAAGCTTTCAAAAAACGCTCCGCGTTACCACTTCTAATTATCGGCTGTTTCTTTTGGTCGATCACTCAGACAAGATCCCCGAAACCATTTGATACACTTTCCGGTGAATCTCTTCTCTGCTAACGGTGAGAGGCCGGTCCGGACTACTTTCCATTTCTGGTTTCGTCTGTACAGCTCACAGGGGATTGTTCTTTGGGATACCTGCCATCTCGCACCAGCCGATGGTTCTCTGCAAAGGCTCACCCGAAAAATGTTGTCCTGCTCATTGCTTTTTTCTGATCCCTTTTTTCTTTTGAACACTTTGCATTATAGTCTCATTTTTCGGTTTGTCAAGCAATTTTAAAAAAAATATCATGTTTTTTCCCTGAAAAAAGTAAAAATCTATTTCTTGACACAGAAAACCAGAATTTTTATAATAGAAGAAAAAGCGCAGAACCAGAAGGCTTCTGCGGAAAGGTGGTATTTTTGTATGGGGTATTATGACAAAGAACGTGTAAGGGGATTTTTGCACAATCAGGACGGTATTATTGTGAATGATTTCGGAGAAGAGGTGATTCTCCGCGGCTGGGGCATGGGAAACTGGGATAATCTGGAAGGATTTATGCTCGGCACCCAGAGCGGCTTTGGACTGTTCGAGCCTGGAAAATATGCGCCGATGGGACGCATGGACCGTGGAAGAAGTATGGACCAGATTCTACGGGAGACCTGCGGAACGAAATATGCGGAGGAGTTCTGGAAACGCTGGAGACGGCTGTATCTGACGGAGGAGGATATTGCACTTCTCTCCAGACGCGGTTACAATTCCGTGCGTCTGCCGATCCGCGCAGGAAGCTTTCTGTATGAGGAGCCGGGGATTACGTATAATGAAGATTCCTTTGCCATGCTGAATGATGTTCTCGACTGGTGTGAGACGTATCAGGTTTATGCTGTCGTAGATTTCCATGCGGCAACGGCAGGCCAGTCCGGAATTCCGTGTGATGACGGCGTGGACAATGGACAGCATCTGTATGACGATGAAGAATCGATGGAGCGGATGTTTCTTCTGATGGAAGAGTTTATGAGAAGATACAAAGACCGCTGGATCATCGGCGCATATGACTGTATCAACGAGCCGATCTCCATGACGCCGCGCCGCGAGGAGCTGACACCGAAGCTGGTCTATTTTTACGAGGAAATGATCCGCCGCTGCAGAAAGATCGACCAGAAACACTTATTTTTGCTGAATGGTACACAGTTTTCCTCTCTTACATATTTCTTTGATCATGAGTTTGACCCGGAATACCACAACTGGGGCATCAGTCTTCATGCGTATGAGATGGTTGTTCCGGAGGTAGCTTCTCTTGCCAGCGTTCTCCGTACCTGCCGGGAACAGAAGATCTGCCTGTGGATGGGCGAGACAGGAGGAAGAAATGAGCACGCATGGCAGACAACGATGTATGAGATTCTTGCCGAGTACCACGCCGGTTATAATCTGTGGTGCTGGAAAACGGTAGAGGGAGCAGGATGTGCTTCGATTCTGAACTTTAATGTTCCGGATGAATGGCATCTGATTACCGATTATGCAATTAATGGAGCTGCAAAACCGTCCTACGAGCATGCGCAGGCCATCTGGGACAGCTACCTGGAATGCCTGGCGGTCGATAAATGCAAAGAAAATACGCAGTATCATCCTTATCTGCTTCGAGAGGGCAATTTTGAGATCCCGGCGATCGGCTACAACGCGCTGCCGATGGATTCACACCGTGGTCTTAGTGATCTTCCGAATGCTGCAGGATATCGTCTGTATGACCGGTTTGAATTGATTTATGAAAAAGGATATCATCCTGAACCGGCCGGGTTTGCCGCACCGGGTCCGATCAAACATCCGAGAGATCATGTACAGCTTCAGCTGGGAGCAGGAGAGTATGCTTCCTATACAATCCGTGAAAAAGAAACCTATACCGTTTCTGTAACTTACTGTGCAGACAAAGAGGTGAAGGTACAGGCAGCTATTCAGGGAGAGACTCTTTTTGAAGGGGTAATGCCTCCTGCCGGTGAGAAAGTAACTTCGGATGTTCATCCATATTTTGCATATGAAACAGCACCGAACACACTCGAACGGTTCACACTCGGTACCGTTACAGGAGAAGGCATTCTGAAAATAGAGGTTCTGGACGGATGTGCACGGTTCGGACAGATTGTGATTCGGAAAAGTGAAAAATAGCAGAACATAACGTTTCTTTATGAGGAATAAATAACAGATCTATCTGCCCACAGGAATCAAAAAAATCCGACGGGCAGATTTTTTTGATTTTTTTCAGTTTTCCATTGACAATTGCATCACTGGTGCTATAATAAAAACAAACATATGAATAAATGTTCATATGAACAGTGAAAATGAAAAAGGAGATCAAAAGCGATGAAGAAAACGTATAAGATCGATGTTGACTGCGCAAACTGTGCAAACAAAATGGAAGAGGCTGCAAAAAACACAGCAGGTGTAAAGGATGCTACCGTAAACTTTATGATGCTCAAAATGATCGTTGAGTTCGAAGACGGACAGGATCCAAAGAGCGTTATGCAGGATGTTCTGAAAAACTGCAAAAAAGTTGAGGATGACTGCGAGATCTTCCTCTAAAATAAAAAACTTTCATCGGCGGATGGAAGAAAAAGCTGGAGCAGAATAGATTCTAAAACCTGTCTGCGGTTCAGCTCGAGAAAAATCCAGTATTTTCTCTCTGGAGCAGCGGATTTGGATCTGTAAATCTCTGGGATGAAATGCTGGATTTTTTCATCCGGCGGTAAGAACAAAGGAGGCATATGTATGAATAAGAAACAGAAAAAGGTTCTCATCCGCGTCATCGTTGCATCGGTTCTTCTGATTCTCTGCGCGGTACTGCCGACAACCGGCTATGTGCGATTTGCAACCTTTATGGTTCCTTATCTGGTCATCGGATACGATATCCTGAAAAAGGCCTGGAAGGGAATCCTGAACAAACAGGTATTTGATGAAAACTTTCTGATGGCTGTTGCAACGGTCGGTGCCATTCTGCTTGGCGAGTATCCGGAGGGCGTAGCCGTTATGCTGTTTTACCAGATCGGCGAACTGTTCCAGAGCTATGCTGTCGGAAAGAGCCGCCGGAACATCAGCGAACTGATGGATATCCGCCCGGATTATGCAAATATCGAGGTAGACGGAAAACTCGAGCAGGTTGATCCGGATGAAGTTGAGGTTGGCACAATCATCGTTGTACAGCCTGGTGAAAAGATTCCGATCGATGGTGTGATCGAAGAAGGAAACACCACACTGAATACCAGTGCCCTGACCGGAGAGAGTGTTCCGCGTGACGCCCGGGATGGAGACGAAGTCATCAGCGGATGTATCAATATGTCCGGTCTGATTAAAGTAAAAACAACGAAAGAGTTTGGAGAGTCCACCGTATCCAAAATTCTGGACCTTGTGGAAAACTCCAGCTCCAAGAAATCAAGATCCGAGAACTTTATTTCCAAATTTGCGAAATACTATACACCGGCCGTCTGCTACGGTGCGCTGGCGCTGGCAATCCTGCCGCCGCTGGTACGGATGCTGTTTTTAAGTGCCGCTCCTGAGTGGAGCGTATGGATTTACCGTGCGCTGACCTTCCTGGTTATCAGCTGCCCTTGTGCACTGGTCATCAGTATTCCGCTCAGCTTCTTCGCCGGTATCGGCGGCGCAAGCCATGAAGGTGTCCTGGTGAAAGGTTCCAACTATCTGGAAACACTTTCCCAGACCAAATACGTTGTATTCGATAAAACCGGTACCATGACACAGGGTGTCTTTGAAGTAGCCGGTATTCACCACAATACGATCAGTCAGGAAGATGTTCTGGAATACGCAGCACTTGCTGAGTGTGCTTCGAGCCATCCGATCAGCAAGAGTCTGCAGAGAGCATATGGAAAACTGATCGACCGAAGCCGTGTCACGGACATCGAAGAGATCAGCGGAAACGGTGTAACAGCAAAGGTAGACGGTAAAAATGTCGCTGCCGGAAATGCAAAACTGATGGAGCGCCTTGGCGTTGATTATATCGACTGCCACAGCGTCGGCACCATCGTCCATGTTGCTGTAGACGGCAAGTATGCCGGACATATCCTGATCTGTGATATGATCAAACCGCATGCGAAAGAGGCGATTCAGGCGCTGCGGAAATCCGGTATTAAAAAGACGATTATGCTGACCGGAGACTCCAGGCGGATAGCCGATCAGGTAGCTGCAGATCTTGGAATTGATGAAGTTTACAGCGAACTGCTTCCTGGTGACAAAGTAAGTAAAGTGGAAGAGCTGCTTGCTGCAAAGACAGAAAAAGAAAAACTTGCCTTCGTAGGTGACGGCATCAACGATGCACCGGTACTGTCCCGTGCCGATATCGGTATTGCGATGGGAGCACTTGGTTCCGACGCAGCAATTGAAGCAGCTGATATCGTTCTGATGGACGACGATCCGCTCAAGATTTCCAAAGCAATTCACATTTCCAGAAAATGTATTCACATTGTTTATGAGAATATTTATTTTGCAATTGGTATCAAAGTATTGTTCCTGCTTCTGGGAGCCATCGGTATCGCTAACATGTGGATGGCAATTTTCGCAGATGTCGGAGTTATGATTCTGGCGGTTCTGAATGCAATTCGTGCTCTGTTTGTGAAAAATTTATAGAAAGACGAGGACACAAAATGGCAAAAATCAATCCGGAAGAAGCTGATCTGTGCTGTGACTCCTGTGAGGTTCATGAAAATCTGGTAAAGATTGTCAATGAGACCATGCCGGATGAAACAGAGCTTTACGATCTGGCAGAGCTTTTCAAGGTATTTGGTGATTCCACGCGGATCCAGATCCTGTTTGTCCTGTTTGAGGCAGAGGTATGCGTCTGCGACCTGGCAGAAGCACTGCACATGACACAGTCCGCAATTTCCCACCAGCTTCGCATTCTGAAGCAGAATAAGCTGGTAAAGAGCAGACGAGAAGGAAAATCGGTGTTCTACTCTCTTGCAGATGGTCATGTACGGACAATCATCGCACAGGGACAGGAGCATATTGAAGAGGATTAAAAAAAGCATAAGATAGCAGAAACGTCCCGCAGATGAGAAATTTCATTTGCGGGACGTTTCTGCTTTTCACATTCATTCTTTATTTGGTAAACCATGCTTCCCGAACATGCTGTTTTAGAAGGTTCCGTGCATTTTGGAAGCTGTTTTTTTGCTTTGTTTACATAACCGAATTATGTAAATTATTTCTTGAATTTCATGATTTATACTCCTCGGAGTAATACGGAATGCAGAGATACATACCGTCCGTGATCTGGTTGGAACTCAGGTGATTGATCTCACGGACCTCAGCAATGTAACTGGAAATATCGGAGTATTCTTCTGTACGGTATTCTTTGGCGATATCCCACAGTGTATCGCCGGAAGAAACGCGGATACTGGTGTAGTATTTGTAGGTTGGAGCTTTCGGCTCACTGTCTGCCTGCGTATTCTGCGGCGTGAAGTGGAAGATTAAAAGAAATGTGACGGCAACCAGAGACAGGAGAGCGGCGGCTGCGCGGATCTGCAGTTTTCTTCTCTGGATTTTTCGTCTTTCTCTCAGTGATTTTCTTTTCTTTGCATTGGTACTCATGTAAAATTCCCCCTTGATTTGTGATAGAAGAGTAGTTGTGCTACGTGAACATTTGTTCTTTCGAATATATGTTCATTATAATAAAAGAACGTATGTTTGTCAATACGAAATACGAACAAATTTTCGAAACTTTTGTTTGCGTTCCGGTTGGATTTATGGTAAAATTTATTTGGTATATTTTAAGCAAATATCGTATAGAAAGAGGGGACTACCCTAATTCATATAAAAAACGAAACGACAGGAGGAACATACGATGGCTGGAGACAAAAATAAACTGACAGAGAAACAGAGACAGATTCTCGAATATTTAAAACAGGAAATTTTGCAGAGAGGATTCCCGCCGTCTGTGCGTGAGATCTGCGAAGCGGTTTCCCTTCGTTCTACATCCTCGGTACATGCACATCTGGAAACACTGGAGCGGAAAGGCTATATCAAACGAGATGCAACAAAACCGAGAGCCATTGAAATCTGCGATGAAGGATTCCATACCGGCCGCCTTGGTGCAATCCAGGGAATTGCATCGGAAGACACCGCATCCCAGAGTGAGGTTGCACAGATTCCGCTGATCGGCAAAGTAGCTGCCGGAGAACCGATTCTTGCGGTAGAGAATATTGAAGGATATTTTCCGATGCCGGTAGACCGTCTGCCAAACGCAGAAACGTTCCTTTTAAAGGTACAGGGCGAAAGCATGGTAAATGCAGGTATTTTAGACGGTGACCTTGTTCTTGTGGAACAACAGGCAACTGCGGAAAATGGAGAAAAAATTGTCGCTCTGGTCAATGATTCCGCTACAGTAAAAACATTCTACAAGGAAGACGGTTATTTCCGCCTGCAGCCGGAAAACGATGAGATGGATCCGATCCTTGTGAATGATCTGCAGATCGTAGGAAAGGTAATCGGAGTATTAAGATTTTTATCCTGAAAAATAAAAGAAGAAAATAAAAAATGTTGTGAAAAAACGAACAAGAAATCGGCCTGTAAAATTCGGCGGTTTCAGAAGAAAAACCGGTGATTTCTGAAAGTAACTCTTCAACTATTCGAAAAACCTGCGTTTCCCGAATAGTTATATAGAAGAAATACTTCTTTCATTTTCCCGGTTTTTCTGTTTAGAAAGGCTCATTTGCAGTTATGAAATCAAAAATTACGTATCACGAACAAACCGATATGGAAAATACACTGAAGCTCCGCGAGGTTCTGAAGACGCTTCCCTCTTTTACTTCCGAATTTTTCCGCGGCATCAGCACAACGACATCGACCAGCACACGAATCAAATATGCATATGACCTTCGGATCTTTTTTCAGTATCTGCAGAAAGAAAATCCGGAACTTGCCAAAATTCCCATGGATCAGATGTCCGTTGATGTGCTTGACCAGGTCACTGCACTTGATCTTGAGGAATACACAGAATATTTAAAGGCTTATATCGGTTCCCAGGAATCTTATACCACCAACGGGGAAAAAGGCCTGAAACGAAAATTGTCGGCACTTCGGACGTTCTATTCCTATTATTTCAAAAAGGAACTGATTGAGACAAATCCTACGCTGCTTATCGATATGCCGAAGCTCCATGAAAAAGAAATTATCCGTCTGGAGCCAAATGAGGTTGCGGAGCTTCTCGATTTTATTGAATCCTGCGGCGACGGGCTGAGCAATCATCAGCGGGCCTACTATGAAAAAACAAAGGAACGTGATTTTGCAATCATTACTCTTCTGCTTGGCACGGGAATCCGTGTGTCGGAATGTGTCGGGTTAGATATTGAGGATGTCGATTTTAAAAACAATGGCATCAAAGTGCTTCGAAAAGGTGGAAATGAAATGTTTGTCTACTTTGGAGATGAAGTTGCCGAGGCACTGAAAAAGTATATCGAAGTCCGCGCAGGTATTACGCCTGTGGCAGGACACGAACACGCACTCTTCTATTCGGCGCAGAGAAAACGGATCAACGTCAAGACGGTGGAAAATCTGGTGAAGAAATATGCGTCCCAGGTGACGACAACGAAGAAAATTACGCCGCATAAACTGCGTAGTACGTACGGTACGACGCTGTATCAGGAAACAGGCGATATTTATCTTGTTGCGGATGTTCTCGGCCATAAGGATGTCAATACGACGAAGAAGCATTATGCTGCCATGGACGATGCAAGGCGCCGTCAGGCTGCCACAGCGGTACGGCTGCGGGAGTCCATGCCGGAGCATGAGGAATAAAAACATATCAGAAACCAAAAGAGGAATCAACAGGGATTATATCCCATTCGTTGATTCCTCTTTTTTATGGAGACGACTTCTCTCCTGCTTTTTTTAGTTACTCCGCCTTAATTGCCCAGCGCATTTTCGTTGAACTTGCACGGCTGTTGCGGATGCATTCTTCTTTGGAAGGACGAATGACTTCTTTTGAATATTCGGAATAAATACCGATCTGATACAGTCCCTTCATGGACTTTTTCACAAGCCGGTCTTCGCCGGAATGGAACGTCAGAATTGCCGCTCTGCCGCCCGGAGCAAGAGCATCCGGGAGTTTTTCCATGAATGCTTCCAGAACCTCATATTCGTTGTTTACATCGATCCGCAGTGCCTGGAAGGTGCGGGCGCAGGATTTTTTGATGGCTTCTTTTTTCTCGTCTTTCGGAAGAAAATCCAGTGCTTCAGCGATCAGATCACGCAGTGTAAACGTAGTGTCAATTTTCTTTCCTTTCCGAAGTGCCCGCGTAACAGCCTGGGAAATTTCTTCTGCATACGGTTCATCGGCGTTTTCAATGAGCATGCCTTCCAGTTCATCGCGTGCAACCGTGCGCAGACGCTCGGCCGCAGAAATTCCTGCCTCCGGATTCAGGCGAAGATCCAGCGGTCCATCATATTTGTAGGAAAAGCCGCGCTCCGGATTATCAATCTGCATGGAGGAAACACCAAGATCCGCCAGAATGAAGTCAAAGGGGCCGTATTCGGCAGCAACCTGATCAATATTGGCAAAATTCTGATGAAGAATCGTTAAAATCTCAGAGCCGTACCCCTGCGCGGCCAGTCGTTCTTTTGTTTTTGCCATCTCGATCGGATCGACATCCAGCGCACAGAGATGCCCTTTTCCCTGCAGGCATGCAAGCATACGGGAGCTGTGGCCGCCGTATCCGAGTGTTGCATCAAGTCCGTTCTGTCCCGGCTCGATCTTGAGAAAATCGAGGATTTCATCTACGAGAATCGGGATATGCATGCCGGCCGGTGTGCTTCCCTTTTGGATCACATGCTCAATGGTCCCCTGATATTTCTCCGGATTCAGTTCTTTGTATTTCTCATTGTAATTCCGCGGATGTGTGCCTTTGTAGCGGACGCGGCGTTTGTGTTCTTTCTGTTCTTCCATAAAATGTTCTCCTTATACTTCAAATATATTTAATCGAACATGTGCGTTCGAATATTTTCCAGATCAATTGGTTCTCCTGTCATCGGCTGCAGAAAGTGCAGTTTCCAGGCATGGAGCGCGGCACGGGTACCGCCGTCGCGGACTCCGTAGAGCGGATCTCCGAAAAGTGGATGTCCAATAGATGCCATGTGAAGGCGGATCTGATGCGTGCGGCCGGTTTCCAGACGGCAGCACACGACGGCCCAGAAAGGATCCTGAAGGACAGCCTCGTAGTGTGTAATAGCCCACAGGCCGTTCCCTTCTTTACAGATACGCATTTTAGTGATACGTTTCCCAGACGGATCGAAAGAATCAGGGTCATCTCCTGGAATTTGCTCCATGGAAAGACGAATGGTTTCTTTTTGCGTTTCTTCGGAAAAGGGATGGTGTACCAGAGCCAGGTATTCTTTTTTCAGCGCGCCGCTCTCCCGCTGCCGGGACAGTCTGGCAGCAGCCAGCTGATTCTTTGCAAATAGTACCAGACCCGATGTATCTTTGTCAAGACGGCCGATGCAGCGGAGTTCAGAAGGCGCTGTCGGTGTTTTTAACAGGGATGCGACAGCATGTGTCAGGGAATCGAAATAATGGCCGTGGGAAGCGTGGCAGACCATACCGGATGGCTTGTCTGCGACACAGAGATCACTGTCCTCATAGAGAATCCGTACGCCGGCAGAATCACCTGATACCGGCAGAACCTGATCTTCGGAAAGGTGGGGACACTTCTGCTCATATCGAAAAGTGATCGTATCTCCAGTCTGGACGACTGCATTTGTGCGGCAGGAAACACCATTTTTCTGAATTCCATCCGGAATATATTTGGCATGGCGGATTTCACGTGGTGTCAGGTGCAGAAAACGTTTTAGAATTGTTTCCACCGACAGTCCCCCCTGTTCCGGAAGGACAAAGTGACACAGCTGCTGATAGTCAAATTGCGGCATAAAAGATTTTCTCCTCTTCACAAGTTCACATAATCATTTTATGTAAACTATATAAATACAAACAATTCAGTACGATGATGGTACACTATCTCTAGACAAAAACAGGTTTCACAGATCTCGCAAACCACGTTCTGTTTTACCGATTCGGCAAACAAAAAAATTTTATTTACAGATCCTCTAAGATCACCGTAAACGGCCCATCATTCACCAGTGATACTTCCATCTCAGCCCCGAACACTCCCGTTTCGACAACAGGAACCTGTTCCCGTGCTTTCGCGACCATATATTCATACAGTTCTTCTGCTCTGTGCGGCTCGCCTGCTTCCGTGAAGCTTGGACGGTTTCCCTTTTTACAGTTGGCATACAGGGTAAATTGTGAAACCATCAGAAGCTGTCCATCCACATCTGCCAGGGACTTGTTCGTCTTTCCATTTTCATCTTCAAAAATACGCAGTCCCAGCAGTTTTTTCATATACTTGTCTGCTGTTGCTTCATCGTCCCCCTGGCCGACACCGATCAGAACCAGAAAACCTTTCTGAATCGATCCGACAACCTTCTCTTCCACCGAAACACTTGCTCTTTTTACACGTTGTATAACAATTCTCATCTTTAAAATCCTTTCATAAAATGACCCTCCTCTTATTTTTAAGAGGAGGGTCGTTTCTCCTATGTTCTGTTTTGATCAGGTGCTGAAAATCTTGCGGATTCCCGCTTCTTTAACTTCAATTGCCTGTTTGATCATATCTACGGTTCCATCGATACCGAATACACTGCTGTTCAGGCACAGGTCGTAGCTGTCTACCTCGCCCCAGCGTTTGCTGGTGTAGTAATTGTAGTAGCTTGCACGCTGTTTGTCGATCTTTGTGATCTTGTCTTTTGCTTTTGCATCGGAAAGATCATACAGCTTTGCGATACGGCGGATGCGATCCTGCATATCTGCTTTAATAAAGATGCTCAGCACGTTCGGATTTTCCTCCAGTGCATAATCTGCACAGCGGCCTACGATGACACACGGACCGTCCTGCGAAATCTTCTTGATGGCATCAAACTGTGCCAGAAATACCTTCTGGTTCAGCGGCATATCCATCATGGTAGATCCATAGCCGAAGGAGTAACTGTCCATAACCAGAGAGTATAAAAAGCTGTTGGTTGGTTTTTCATCGTGGTTTTCGAACAATTCCTGGCATAATCCGCTGTCCTTTGCTGCTCTCTCCAGCAGCTCTTTGTCATAGTACTTAATTCCCAGGTCATCCGCTAAAATCTTACCAATGGAATGTCCGGCGCTTCCGTACTGACGTCCAATCGTTATGATAGTTTTCATATAATCCGCTCCTTTCCATTCCGTCACAATAATCTGCTTTCACAGATGTAGTAACTCGCGTTTTTTCGTTACATCCAGTATACTACAGAATTCACAGAAAGTACAGAACATTTTGATAAAACTTATACAAATTAACTATATACTTTTTAAAATATCATTCTTTTTAAGCGGTTTCAGACATTTTTTCGAAACTGCAGCAACAGATTGGAAAAATATTCCGGAATCGGCGCCTCAAACTCCATATAGGCACCGGTCCGTGGATGGATAAATCCAAGTACCATCGCATGCAGCGTCTGTCCCTGCAGGTTTTTCACCGGGCATTTCTTCGGGCCATAAACCGCATCGCCAAGCAGCGGATGCCCGATACTTGCCATATGGACACGGATCTGATGCGTCCGGCCGGTTTCCAGCTGGCATTCAATATACGTATAATTTCCAAGGCGTTCCAGCACACGGTAATGTGTGACCGCCGGTTTTCCGTTCCGTTCATTAATCGCCATCTTTTTCCGGTCTGTCGGATGGCGGCCGATTGCACCGCGCACGGTTCCCTCGTCCTCTTTCAGATTCCCATGGACAATTGCCCGGTACTTTCGGGTAATGGAATGTACAGAGAGCTGTTCTGCGAGGCTCTGGTGGGCGAAATCGCTCTTACAGATAACCAGGGCACCCGTTGTGTCCATATCGATTCTGTGGACGATTCCGGGGCGCAGAACGCCGTTGATGCCGGAGAGATTTCCGCGGCAGTGATACAGAACCGCATTGACCAGTGTTCCGCTGCTGTGGCCTGCCGCCGGATGTACGACCATCCCCTTGGGCTTATTGACGACCAGAAGATCATCATCCTCGTACAGAATATCAAGCGGAATGTTTTCTGGATCCACGTTCAGTTCTTCCGGTTCCGGCAGAAGCACCAGAACGGCATCACCGGCGGCAACCTTACTGCTTGCTTTCTGCGTTTTTCCGTTGATCGAAACCTTTCCGTCTTTTAAAAGCTTCTGCAGAAAAGAACGGGAACAGTCCGAAAAAGATGCGGCCAGGCACTGATCAATCCGTTTTCCGTCAAAATCCGGTGTAACTTCCAAAATCCGTTCTTCTTCAGCCATCGGACTCCTCCTTTTTGGCGTTTTTATGCAGAAATGCGAAGTCTTCGTCCTTGTAGTACAACAGATACAGCAGTAAAAAGACAGCGACCGATACGGTGACATAAATATCAGCTACGTTAAAAACCGGAAAGTTGATCAGCGAAACGTAGATGAAATCAACGACATAGTGATTCAGAAAACGATCGTAAAAATTTCCGACCGCACCAGCCGTCAGAACAGTCAGCACGGCAAAAAGCGGTAAAAAGCGGCGTGTCTTTGGAAGCTTGTAAAAGACGATCACCATGACGATCAGAAACAATACCGTCATCATAGCAAACAGCCAGTACTGATCCTGCAGAAGTCCGAATGCCATACCGCGGTTTTCCAGATAAAACAGCTCCAAAACCCCTGGAATGAGCTCGATCGACGGCTGGTCCTTCAGATACTGCACTGCCAGTGATTTTGTATACTGATCTGCTGCAAGCAGAAGGACAATTGCTGCCGCGCAAACCAGATAAACGGCCAGCGGAGAAAGTTTTTTACTCTTCATCGATCAGATCTCCATTAATAGAATTGATAGCTTCCAGCATTTCTTCATCTGTAACCGTGCGGTCCACCACAGCATGGCCGACAGACTCCAGAAGGATGAATTTGATCGTACCCTGTTCCATTTTCTTGTCCGATTTTGTTGCAGCCAGAATATCTTCCGATTTCAGGCCGTCCACGGTGATTGGCAGATAGAAACCGACGTTCATATCACGAATCTCGTAAAACTCTTCATCGGAGAGATAACTTCTCTTGTAGGAAATATAGGCAGCAGCAACGGTTCCAAGTGCAACGCACTGGCCATGGAGCAGTTCGAAGTTTTTGAGCTTTTCAATGGCATGACCGATCGTATGGCCAAGATTTAAAACGGCACGCTCTCCCTGTTCTGTTGGGTCATTTTCTACAACCTGGCGTTTGATATCGCAGCATTTCTGGATCATTTTCGTTAATACCGGCTCAATCCGCTCTTCGATCTCAGACATGTGATTGATGGTCCAGATGTAGAATTTTTCATCGCGGATCAGACCTGTTTTCAGGACTTCTCCCATACCGCAGGCAAACTGTTCGCCGTTCAGGGATTTTAAGGTTGCCATATTCATATAGACAAGACGTGGATGATGGAATGCACCGACCATATTTTTGTACTGGTCGAAATCGACGCCCGTTTTTCCTCCAACGCTGGAATCTACCTGTGCAAGCAGTGTCGTCGGAAGCTGGATGAAATCAATGCCGCGCAGATACGTTGCCGCCGCATAGCCGGTCAGATCCCCAACGACACCGCCGCCGAGTGCGAATAAAATGTCTTTTCTCTCAAAGTGGTTTTCAATCAGATGCGTGTACAGATCTTTGACGGTATCCAGATTTTTGCTTGCTTCACCAGCCGGGAAAACAAATGCGGTTACGGTCTCAAACAGCGGGGACAGTACATTTTTTACCTCTTCCAGATACAGTTCTGAAACCGTGCTGTCTGTGACAATGCAGGCCTTTTTTGCAGGGAGTTTTAAGTTCTCCACACAGCCGGCGAGGCGTTCGTAGCTGCCGTCCCAGACAATTTCATAAGAAAATTCAGTAGATGTGCCTTCTCTTTTAACGGTAAGTGTTTTCATAAATTATGCCTCCTGTATGTTCTTTCATGAAAAAAGCATCAGAATCCTGCATCTGATGCTTTTCCTTTGTTACTAAGTAAATCAATAATTGATCCAGTAGATCCATTTTAATTTACTGCAAAGATAATTTTCTTTAATAATCGGTACGGATATTTGGAAGATCAAAAGCTCCGCTTAAGATATCCTGGATGTCGCCGGAAATTTCTACACTGGACGGTGTCAGGATGAAAATATAGCTGGAAACTTTCTGCAGACTTCCGCTCATGCAGTAGCATGCACCACAGCAGAAATCAATGATTCTCTGGGCAATATCCACATCAATGCCTTCTAAGTTAAGGACAACGGTACATCCGGCCAGAAGCGTATCCGCGATTTCACGGGTATCCTCCATGGAAGCCGGTTTGATGACGCATACTTCCATATTTAATGCACCTGCTTTCTTTCTCATTGGAGTAACTTTCGAGGAAACCGGAGCAGCTGGCTTTGGAGCTCGTGCAGCAGCAGCCTGGCTTGAAGCGGTGGTCTTTGGCGCCGGCTGTTTACGCGGTGCAGTGTGAACCGGTTTCGCCTGCGGCTCTTCCTCTTCGTCCTCATCCTCGTTCTCCAGTTTACGGAAGAAACGTTTCTTTGGTTTTTCTTCTATATCATCGTCTTCTTCATCGAAGAAGCTATCCGAATCAGCATCCTCTTCCTCGTAATCGTCGTTCAGCCGGATGGCATCCAGAAATTTGTCTAAAACACTCATTCTTATACTCTCCTATTTTTAGTCCTGTGGCATTTGGCCAGACAGCCGTGCAGAATGCGCGGGGTCACTCTTCTTGGAAAGACTTCCTGTTATCTTTTACTGTAATCCCGTTCGCCAAAGACTCCGGTTCCAACCCGTACTAAAGTGGCGCCTTCTTCTACTGCTACTTCGTAATCGCCGGTCATGCCCATGCTCAAAATGGCCATACGTACATTATTAATGTTTTTGGCGGCAATGTCAACACTTAATTCCTTTAATTTGCGAAAAACCGGACGATTTTCTTCTGGATCTTCCACATACGGTGCAATGGTCATAAGTCCCTCCACATGAATTGCCGGAAGTTTTGCGATTTCTTCAATCAATGGAAGGGTTTCCTCTACGGAGACACCAAACTTGCTTTCCTCGCCGGCAACGTTTACCTCGATCAGGATCGGGATTTCGCAGTTGTGCTTTACCGCTTCCTCACTGATCGTTTTTGCCAGACGAAGAGAATCGACAGAATGAATCAGGGCAACTTTTCCTGCAATGTATTTTACTTTATTCCGCTGCAGATGACCGATCATGTGCCAGTGGATATCCTTTGGCAGCACTTCCTCTTTTTCTGTCAGCTCCTGCACTTTGTTTTCACCGAAATTGCGTTCGCCAAGATCATAGATTTCGGAAAGCATTTCGACCGGTTTTGTCTTGCTGACCGCAATCAGGGTAACTTCCTCCCGGTTCCGTCCGGCTCTTTTGCAGGCTTCTGTAATTTTCTTCTGGACTTCTTCATAGTTCTCTTTCAGCATATCTTTCTAACCTCCAGTATTTAATGCACAATATCTTCTTCACTGACGGTGGATGCATTTTCCACAATATAATCATACTGCGAAATGCCGTATTGCGTTTGTTTTTTTATGATAGAATACTCCGCATTCTGATCGATGATCTGAATTTTGCGGAATACAGCATATCCTTTGTTGATGCAGTAAACACCCTGCAGCGGAACCGTTTCTCCAATCTGATACGTTGTGGCGGAATCCTGTGCACGAAGTATATCTCCATCATTAAAAGCGGCCATGTCGACGTAATATTCGACCGGATTATCATTTTCATCATTGACCTGCTCATAGATCGTGGCGTTTACAAATTCTGTCACCGGCTGTCCGTTATCATCCAGCATGACATTTCCTTTTTTATCGGTCTTTTCCCGCAGGAAACCGGAAGAATTGCTGTCTCCGCCCTGTACGAGCATCTGCGCCGGGATTTTATAGAAATCTTTTTCCGTGATGGCAGTATTTGGAATTTTCAGTCCGCTTCCAGTGTTTGTGACCAGCTCTATTGAAAGAAAACGGTCTTCCGCATAACGGATCATCCCGCTTGTAAACGAAATGACAGCATAGTTCTGATCGTTAATGGACTTTAGATTCAGTGTTCCCGTCTGTGTTTTTCCGTCTTTCAGAAATTTAACTTTTATCGTACTGAAATTGGAAAGTGTAACGACCTGCTTATTCGTCACCGGAACGGCAATTTCCCACTGCTCATCTGTCACCAGACGGTATACTGCATTTCCAGGCTCCGTCTGCGCGCCGGAATCAAAGGAAACCACAGAGGCTTTCGTAGAGAAAAGCTCCGGCGTAAGGCTGTCCTCCGTATAGCTTTCATATCCATCACTGCCGTAGACGACAACACCGTCCTGATCTGCATAAAATATCGTCTGTGATGAGGAATCTCCGTTTTCAGCGGCAGCGGCAAGCAGCTTTGCGGAAAGTTCTGTTTTCAGCTGATAAATGCCGGAAAAGGAACTGGAATCATAATCAGAAGAAAAACGTGCGAGCGAGGAACGAAGCGACGTTCTCGTTGCCGCATCTGCCGAAATACCAGAGGTATCGGCATTTTCTGTTGCGGAAATCCCATAAACAGCGCTTCCGCGGCTGATTTTCGATGCATTTGGGGTATAGAACTGAACATATCCGCTGCCGGAGGAAAGCTGCACACTCTCTGTCCGCATGGCGAATGCGGTATAGGTATCATTCCGGGATAAAGTTCCCTGCACAACCTGAAAAGATTTGATATGATCGGCGGTCAGGTAAAAGAAAAGTGAAACTGCCATATAGAAAAAAAGGGCTCCAAAGATGATATTTCCAATATTCAACGCTGGAAAAGGGAAACGGATTCTCGAATGCCGGCGGCTGTTCTTTTTCTGCTTAGACAAAATGTATGCTCCTTTTATTGTTTAATCCATGCGCTAAAAGGACGGTGCCGTAAGCGCCGTCCTTTGGTTTTGTCGCTATGCAATTATTATAATACAGTTTTGGTTACAGTGCAACGATAATCTTATCCTGCATGCCTTCCGGAAGCTCTTCTTTATCCATGGAGACACTTAATACGAAGGTAATGTTATACTGCTTGCCAATGCCTTCCAGCTGTTCAACACAATCTGTGATGTCCTCTCCTTCCAGTTTTGCTACTTTCAGGAAGCTGTCGAGATAAACGCTTGCGAGATCGTGGTCCTGAGAAACGATACCGCAGATAAATCCGATAAATTCATCACTGTTTTTCAGAGGATAGTCGGTTGCGGAAATCAGACGTACTTTGTTGTTTAATTCAAACATGTGCTTTGTGCTCTTGTCAATATACACGATATTTCCGTTTGCGGTTTTTACCTCTGCATTTACTTTGTCTAACAGCTGTTTTGTTTTGCCTTTTCCCTTCTTGCCTACAATTAATTGAACCATAGCAGTTTCCTCCTTAGATTAGAATAAGATATTTTCACCAAAAACCTTTAAGTTCATGGTTTAATTATAGTACAATTCACCAACGTTTTCAATGGTAAAATGAAAAAATTCTGAAAAATCTTCTAATTCGCAGGGAAAGGAGCTCTGTTTTTCTAAACGGATACGACAATCTCCCGGATAGGCAGAAAAAACGCCGTCCGGGGGATTGCAAAAAGATTACGTCAGGAGTTGATATTGGAAAGAAGAGTGTTCATGTCCTCGTACAGTTCCACTTTTGTTGATGCATGAAGAATGACAGAGATAAACGGTTCTCCGTATGCATTCTGGGATACCAGTGCCAGGCAGGAACCGGCCTCATCGGTCGTTCCGGTTTTTCCGCCGAGCACCGTCACATTTTCCGGTGCGTTTTTCTCTCCGGTCAGATATTTGTCCGTGGAGCTTAAATAGATCGTTCCCGCCGTACCGTCCGCATGCGTTATGTTCAGCGTGTAGGAAGACATTGACATCGTATTCTGGAATTCCGTATGCTGATAGGCAGCATACAGCATCAGATAAACATCATATGCAGTAGTGTAATGATTCTCATTGTGAAGACCGTGCGGGTTTGCAAAATGCGTACCGGTCATGGCAAGGGAAGCTGCCTTATCGTTCATCATCTGAACGAAATTCTCTACACTTCCGCCTACCTGGCGGGCAATCGCCATAGCAGCATCGTTGGCAGAATAAATCAACAATGCATGGAAAAGCTGATCCATCGTTACCGTATCGCCCACGGCCAGTCCACTCATCTGGGATCCATCTTCCAGCGCAAGATCCTCTTCTGTGATCGTTACCTGCGTATCCGGCTGGTTGTATTCCATGGCAAGGAGAGCCGTCATGATCTTCGTGATGCTGGCTGGGTAGACCTGATCATACATATTCTGCGCGAACAATACTTTTTTGTGATCCAGATCAAACAGTCCGGCCTTTACCTGTGAAGAAAACGAGATATCATTCAGCGGTACGCTCGTCTCACCGACACAGAGATCGGCAGAGAGCGTTTCAGCCTGAAACCGTTTTTCTGCCGAAAGCGGATCGGAGGCGAGCACCATACTTCGCGCAAACGGCTCTGTAATGTCCATCTGGCGGTCCTGACGGTACAGTTTCACACCGATCAGAACTGCAATAACAGCAACACAGACACCCGCGCCGATGATCAGGCGGTTTAAAATATGTTCGGTTTTTTCCGGAGCAGTCCCGTTTTTCTCCGTTACAGGCAGTTTCTGTTCTTTTTCTGTAGTATTAGTCGTTTCTCCGGTAGATTTCACGCCAGTCCATTTCTCCTCTGTCTAATGATTTGATCAGCATTTCTGCCGTTGCAAGATTGGTGGCAAGCGGAATGCTGTGTACGTCGCAGAGACGGATAATCCGATGGACATCCGGCTCATGCTGTTTCGGCTGTTCCGGATCCCGCAGGAAAATCACAAGATCCAGATCATTCTGTTCAATCTGAGAACCCATCTGCTGAACGCCTCCAACGTGTCCAGCCAGATATTTGCGGACGTTAAGTCCGGTTGCCTCTTCTACCAGACGGCCGGAAGTTCCGGTTGCGTAAAGAGTATGCTTGGCAAGTACCGAGCGGTAGGCGATACACAAGTTCTGAAGCAGCGTTTTTTTTGCATCATGCGCGATCAATCCGATGTTCATTGATGGTTTTCCTCCTTAGTAATTCATAGTTTCTGGTTACAAAATCCCGGTTCTGCAGTCCGACATTCAGGACAAGCCCCATTCCGATGTAAAGTGTTACAAGGGATGTCAGTCCATAGCTGACGAACGGAAGCGGTGTACCGGTGTTCGGCAGGATTCCGGTTGCAACACTGATATTCAGAAAGCTCTGAAAGGCAATGAGTCCTGCCATACCGCAGCAGATCAACGTTCCTGACAGATCTTTTGCTTTCCGGGAAGTCCGGATGCATTCGACGAGAATCAGGAACAGGAGCAGGATGATTCCGCAGCATCCAAAGAAACCAAGTTCCTCTCCTGCCACTGCAAAAATAAAGTCATTATGGTTCTGGGAAACGAAATTTCCCTTATTTGCGGAAGAAACTTTATTGTTGTTGAGTCCTTTTCCGGTCAGCTTTCCGGAACCGATGGCTGTAATGGAATTCTGCTGCTGGAGACGGCCGTCGGCGTTGTCGGCATCATCGCTTAACCAGTCCTGAATTCGCCCAAGCTGATAACCAATCGTCTTGTCAAGAGCCGCCGGAAGCTGGAAATTCACCTGCGTAATGACAAGCAGAAGCGCAAGTACCAGTGCTGAACCGGAAACCAGAACAACGGCGATAACTTTGTAGCTTAAGCCCGCCACATACATCATAAAGCAGAACAGAACCATGACCGTAATCGTATTTTTCAAATCCGGCTGACGGTAAATCATAACGAGCGGCGGAATCAGAAGCCCGATCGCGGTAAAAATGGTTTTCGCCGTATTCAGATCTTCTTCATGCTTCATCAGAAACATCGCAAAAAACATGATCAGAAAGATTTTTGACAGCTCGGTCGGCTGAAACTGAAAGCTTCCGATCTGAATCCAACGGGTCGCACCAAACGTGTTTTTTGCGGTAGAACCGCCGAGATAAAGAACGCCAAGCATCATCAGATTTCCGATGTAAAGAACCCAGTAAAAATTCAGAAGCCAGCTATAGTCAAGCAAAGAGACAATAATCATGATGACTACGCCCAATACGACTCCGATGGCCTGTTTTTTCTGGTCTGCACTGTCTGCACTTCCGATCAGAAGCACACCAATAATGCTGATGGCAATCAGAAGAATGACCAGCCGGAAATTATAATTTTTCAGCTTATATCGTCTTAACATGATACTCCTCGTTTCTTTTCAATGGTATTTTCGCTGTCAGTATGACAGGGGTTGTTTGTGTAATGGTGACGGAAATTTCATCCGCCTCAACGGTAAGGTATTTTCCTGCAGCAGCAGAAAGATCATTTTTCAGCATCTGAAGCGATGCCGGAGAACAGTTCAGACGTTCTGCCATTAAAAGATTGGACAGACGTTCTTTTGCAACGAGGCCGGAGTGCGGCTTTCTGCCTGAAAATAAACCCATACCAGTTCCCTCCTATCGCCCGAATACGCGGCGGAAAAATCCCTTTTTGCTGTCAAGATCCAAGTAGGGAACACTCTCCCCGAGGATCCTGTGGCTGATATTCGTAAAGGCTTCTCCTGCCTTGGAACCGCTTCCAGCGATCGCTTCGCCCTGGTTGGTGGCGATTACTACCTGCTCATCATCGGGCAGAATGCCGAGCAGCGGAACAGCAAGAATTTCCTGTACATCATCCACCGACATCATTTCACCGCGTTTTACCATATCCGGCCGGATACGATTGATGACAAGAGAGATATCCCTCAGATCCTGCGCCTCCAGAAGGCCGATGATGCGGTCCGCGTCCCGGATGGCCGAAACCTCCGGCGTAGTCACAACAATTGCCTTATTGGCACCGGCAACTGCATTTGCAAATCCCTGCTCAATGCCTGCCGGACAGTCAAGAAGAACAAAATCAAAGCTCTGTTTTAATTCATCGCAGAGTTTTTTCATCTGCTCGGGCGTTACGCTTGTCTTGTCCCTCGTCTGGGCAGACGGGAGAAGGTAGAGCTGCTCGTACCGTTTGTCGCGGATTAGCGCCTGCTTCATCCGGCAGTTGCCCTCCACAACATCCACAAGATTGTAGACAATCCGGTTTTCAAGGCCGAGCACGACATCCAGGTTTCGAAGACCGATGTCGGTATCTACCATCACAACTTTCTTTCCAAGCTGTGCCAGCCCGATTCCGATATTTGCTGCGGTTGTCGTCTTTCCGACGCCGCCTTTTCCTGATGTAATTACAATGACTTCACTCATCTGGAACCTCCTTGTTGAAAACTGTTCTGCATTTTCATGCCGCAGGATGCGTCCAAACCTTTGTTTAAAAACGCATCCTTTCTCTTTTGCAGCTTTCTTCCCAGGCTTCGTTTCTGCCGGAAAATTCCTTAGTCTGCTCTCACGCTTGCAACACCGTTGGAGTTTGCCTGACCGGACAGAATATCGTCTGAGAGGCCATAGTAATAATCTAAGATATCCTTAGCTACCAACTCTGCGTTCATAGAAGAATATCCAAACGGAATGCGGACGGCAAGAGCAATATCGTCTCTGCTCTCATAGTGAGAGAAGCCGATAAACAGTCCATGGTTTGCACGTGTACGGTCTTCCTGCGCGGTACCGGTTTTTCCGGAAAGCTCTACCGGCCAGGATTCCGGGAAAATGGTCGCATTGGATACGCTGATTACTTTTCGCATGCCTTCGTGTACCAGATCCCAGATGTTGGAATCAACATCCATTTCTGAATTTACCGTCGGGCCGAAATCTGCGCCCATATCGATGTCATTGCCATCCGAATCCGTTGCTTTCTGCAGAAGGGAAAGATTATAAACCGTACCGGAATTTGCAATCGTTGTGACATAGCGTGCAAGCTGTGTCGTCGTATAGTTGTTGGTACCCTGACCAATCGAGGAAGGGATCGGGAGGGAATCGGTTACATTCGGATCGGTTTCCGAAATTTCGATTCCAGTCTTTTCATCCAGCTTAAACATATCGGCATATTTCTGGATCATTTCCAGAGAGCGCTTCTGTTTAAAGGTGCCGTTCTCATCGAGTCCCAGACGATATCCAAGCGTACAGAAGAACACGTTGCAGGAGTTCTGGATGGCACCGACAATGTTCAGATCTCCGTGGCCGCTCAACTGATGGCAGTGGACATAGTCAGATTCGTTGACAAGTCCTTCCCCGAACAGACCGTTGCAGTTGATGGTACTGGTCGGAGTAATTATGCCTTCGCTTAATCCGGCAACCGCCATCAGCGGTTTAAAAGTGGAACCAGGAGCCGTCTTCTGCTGGGTTGCTTTGTTGTACAGCGGGCTGGATTCATCGGTATTCAATTTTGCCCAGTATGCGGTATCCATCTGGTTTGCCAGGCGGTTGTTGTCGTAGCCAGGATAGGAAACACAGGCTAAAATAGCACCGGTATTCGGGTCCGTAATGACAGCAGAACCGGAACACGGATCGAGTGCAAGCTGTGCCGGGGTGATTTCCAGTTTGGCGATTTTATCGGACAGAAGCTGGAACGGTGTCATATTTCCTGCAACATAAGCGGCATAATCGTCATCCTCTTTCGTCAGAAGGTTCTGATCATACATCAGATTGCAGATATCATAGCCATCGAGCATATCCTGTAGCAGCATATAGTGATACATCTTTTTTGCAAATGTTGTATTGTTTGCCAGACGGTCCAGAATAACCTCCGTCAGCTTCTGATAAACCTCCTGAGAATCCAGGTAAGCATCATCCTGCGTCAGTGCTGAGACATCAATCCAGTTCTGGCTTGCCGCATACGTCAGGTAATCACGAAGAGAAATCGTTCCGTCATTCCATGCCTGATAGGTGGCGTCTTTCTCATTAATTGCTGTTGAAGAAAGAATACCCATCGTACTGGAAAGCAGCTTATCCACGATGAAGGTCTCATATTCCTGCATTTCATCGCTGAGGTCGTTGTAAACGGTTGCTGTTTCAACGGTCAGTTCCTGCGTAATCTCGGCAAGCACCTGCTGGAGCTTCTGCTGGAACAGTGCATAGATCCGCTGCTCACGCTCCGTGGCATCCGCCGCCGAGAAATGGGAAATATCAATCGTGCTGTTTTCGATCAGTGCATTGTATACATCGTAAATTGGAATCGGAACGGCATCCGTATTGGCAAGTGTTGAGGTATCAACGGATTTTACATCACTCAGATACTGTTTCAGAATGCCGGCAATTCTCTGTTCCAGAATTTTATATACCGCAATCTGCAGGTCATAATCAATCGAAAGATAGACGTTATTTCCCTGTTTTGGCTCAACCAGGGATCCTTCTACCGTTTCCAGCTCTTTTCCGACGTTATTAACGATAATCTCTTCTGATCCGTCGGTTCCCTGAAGGATTGTCTCCATATACTGTTCCAGACCAGATTTTCCGACGATGGATTCCGTGGAATACGTTTCTTCTTTTCCCTGGCTCTTCAGCTCTTCATTCAGTTCTGTCAGCTCGTCTGAGGACGCCTGGCCCGTATAACCGATCAGAGAGGAAAAATACTTTCCGTCATAATATACACGCTCGGAATCTTCCGAAATGCTGACACCCTGCAGAACATCTTCATTCTCTGCAATCGATGCAGTTGTATTGCTGCTGACGCCGGAAGCAACTGTCACGCGGACATACTTCTGATAATTCGTCTGTTTCATCTTATAGCGGATCACCAGAATTTCCAGACGCTCCTGATTGGAAAGAGAAAGGACCGCATTTCCGGATTCGTCTGTCTGGTATGGAAGACCATACTCTTCAAAATCTTTGGCAGAATATGCGTATTTTTCATCGTCAGAATAGGCATCCAGGCCAAAGCCGTCCGGTCCGGCAAGAAATGTCATCAGCGTTTCGGCACTGGAACTCTTCTGTTCTGCCGTCATATCGTCGATTTTCTTCTGTCCATAAATGTCTGCACGGAAACGGTCGCGGGTCGTTCCCTCTTCACCTGTAAAAACAAACGCACCGTTCTCATCCACTTCAATCGGGAAGGTGCTGGTGTCAATCGAGTCTCCGTTTGCACGAATCAGCTTACAGAGACGATAGAGTTCTGCGTTCAGAGAGAGAATACGTTCTTTTGTCGTGTTGTACGTTCCGTTATCCTCGATGGTTACGGAGTAGGAAACCTTATTTCCAGCGATCAGTTTTCCGTTCCGGTCATAAATATTTCCTCTTGTACTATCAAGGGTTCTGGTTTTTGTGATTTGCAGTTCAAAATTATCCGCATACTCTTCTCCATGCACCACCTGCAGGATAAAAAGTCTTCCGATCAGGACGGCAAACATAGCAAGGAAAACCACACCAAGCAATAGGGTGCGGTTTTCACCGAGTCTGCGGAAAAGTTTTCTTATCTTCTTAGCCATGGCGACTGTTGTCCTTCCATTTCATTTTCGGTCAGTTTACGGTTGATGATAAATAAAAGCCGGTAAAGCAGAATGGAGAGCACTACCGTGTATACCATTTCCGGCAGAATAATATGCGCCAGATAATCGAAAAAGTGCAGGCGCACGCGCAGCAGGAACTGCAGCACATACATCAGCAGACTGTAGACAAGATCGCTGGCAGCGACCAGTACAATGTGTACCTTAATATCATCGTCATAGAAGACTTTGCAGAAAAAGCCGTTCAGATAACCGATATACATGTAGAGCAGTGCGTAAAATCCAAACAGGCTGCCGTAGAACAGATCAATCATCAGACCGCTGAAAAATCCGACCATCAGTCCCTCTTTTTTTCCGCGCATCAACCCAAAGGCGGACGTCAGAATCAGAAGAAGGTTCGGCGTTACGGACGCGATCTGAAAATACTGAAATACAGTTGTCTGTAACAGGAAAGCTGCAAGAATCAGAAAGGCAAGCGTGATTTTTCTGCGCATTTACTCTCCTCCCTGCTGTTTTAATTCTTTGATCACGAGAACTTCCTGAATATGTTGAAAATCCACAACAGGAATGATGTATCCCTTTTTCGTCAGGTGATTGGAGTCCTCGGTGATTTCACTGACATAGCCGATCAGAATACCGCGGAGGTATTTATCACTGATGTTCGATGTCACAATCTTTTCGCCCTCAGCTACCGTGTCGGTTGTATTCAGCTGGGAAAAGGCAAGCTTTCCGTCGCTGATCAGGCGCAGATCACCCGATACAATACACGTATCCGAGGTAGATGCTGTCATGGCGCTCACAGAACTGGAGTCATCAATGATAGAGCGGACAGTAGCGGAATTGGAACTTACCTCCTCAACAAGTCCAACAAGGCCGCCGTCTGCAATAACGTTCATATCTTTCTGAATCCCGTCATTTGATCCTTTGTTGATGACAAAGGTATCATACCAGTTGCCCGGATCCTTTGAGATGACCTGTGCTGCTACTTTTTCATATTCCGAGTAGGACTGGTCCAGCTGATACAGCTCCTGAAGACGCTGCAGCTCCTGCTGCTCCTGTACAAGCTGATTGTTTTCCTCAGTCAGATCCGTGACCTTCTGTTCAAGCTCCTCTTTCTCGGCAGACAGTTTTTTGACGTTCTGGAAACCGGTCAGACAGTCTGTCAAATACGCACCGATCTGGTTAATTCCGTTCTGAAACGGGATGATCACAAAGCCTGCGGCTTCCCGGATCGGCGTGACCGGCATTTTGTCTGCTGCACTGCCTAAAATGCCGGAGAGACACAGGAACGTCATGATGAAAAGTAAATGTTTGCTTTTTAGCTGAAATTTTTTCTTCTTATTCATAGCGGGTCCTTTTTGATAGATTTACTTCTTTTTATTTACCGTGTAAGCCCAGCGATGCAGCGCATCGTGCGTGATCAGTTCCTTGAGCCCACAGATGGTACAGAGGTCATAATACTGGGAAAGCTGCACCGGACAGCCGAGCTGTCTCGAAAGATAGCGGTCAATGTTCGGAATCCTTGTGCTTCCGCCGGTGATGTAAATACCCTCTTTCTGGATATGATCGTGGATCTGCGGCGGTGTACGCTCCAGCGCATGCTTGAGTTCCTCGCCGATCTCATTAACACCGGAAAGGAGTGCTTCGTTTACGAGGGAAGAAGTAATGATCCCTTCCATTGGAAGACCGGATGCACCATCTACGCCGCGCACCTTCCGCGCCTCTTTTTTGTCTGTTCCAAGATCCGCCAGCGCAATCTTGACACGTTTGGCTGTTTTGGAGCCAATCTGGAAATTGTTTTTGCGGCGGTTCAGATTGCATATCGATTCGTTGAACTGTTTTCCGCCTACCGGGATGATTCTGGAAAAAATAACCCTCGCGTTGGCGATAACAGAAATCTCTGTGCTCTGCGCTCCGATGTTGACAATCATGGAACCCTTCGTGCGGTTGATCGGAATGCCAAGTGCCAGCGCATCCGCGATTGGTTTATCCACAAGATACATGCGGCAGTTTTTTAAGGCTCCCTTATGTGCAATCGTATAATAAGAACGCCGTTCAATCTCTGTCATATCGCAGGGAACTGAAAAATACAGCTCCGGGCGGTATCCCATGTGGCGCGTACAGCGATGGAGAAGCGTGTGCAAAACGGCTTCTACCATCAATACATTCGCAATGCGTCCGTTGCTCATGGGGGTAATTACCTCGATATTGGAAGGCGTTCTCTCGTGCATTTCATATGCGTAATTTCCAACGGCAATCACCTGTTCGCGGTTGCGTATGGCAATCATATTTTTTTCTTTTGTGATTGTGTCTTTCTTCAGGTCATAGATTTTGACGGTACTGGTGCCAAGGTCTATGCCGTATACATTTCGAATCTGCATCGTGCTCCTTTAACTTGTTCCCTTCCTTTGGGCATTTCTGCCTCGGATTTTCGGGATCAGATTCCCTGTTCCAGCATACTGGTATAACAGTGATCCCCGATAATAATGTGATCCAGCAGGGTAATGCCGAGCATTTCGCCCGCCCGCCGGATCTGCCGTGTCACGGTAATATCGTCACCGCTTGGTTCCGGGATTCCGCTTGGATGGTTGTGAACCAGCAGAATATGAACCGCACGGAACTGCAGTGCCGCAAGAAAAAGCTCCCGCGGCGAAATCATCGTCGCATTGACCGTTCCTCTTGTGATTTCCTTTTCTCCGAGAAGCTGATTTTTTGTGTCCAGCATCATGCAGAGAAGAACCTCCTGATCCTCGTGGCGGAGACGTTCCATGTAATAATCCGCAATGGAAGCCGGATCATGAAAGCAGAGACCTTTTCTTGCTCCGGCCGCGGCCATTCGTTTGGAAAGCTCACCGATGCACTGGAGCTGGATCGCTTTTACTTCCCCGACTCCGCGGATCTGCAGAAGTTCCTGTCTTGTACAGTGATAGAGTCCTAACAGGCCCTCCTCTTTTCCGGGAAGGGAAAGAATTTCTCTTGCGAGCTCCAGGGATGTTTTTCCCCTTGCCCCACATCGTAAAATGACAGCCAGAAGCTCCGCGTCGGAAAGGCTTTCCGGGCCGTTTTCCAGGCATTTTTCATATGGCTGTTCCATCGTCGGCAGGTTTCGTAATCCATTTTTTCTCATGTATTCCTCCCACCACTCTTCCGGGAATTTTCATGGAATACATTGGTTTGAATCACCCATCATTCTAGCACAACTTTCCGCAGATGTATAGGAATTATGAAAAATTCATATATTTTTTTGCAATTTCCTCTGCCGTTTTTAATCCGTCCATGGCTGCGGAAGTGATGCCTCCCGCATAGCCTGCGCCCTCTCCGCACGGGTAAAGACCGGTAAGCGACGGACTTTCGAGCGTTTCATTTCTTACAATGCGGACCGGTGACGAGGTACGCGCTTCCACGCCGGAAAGAACGGCGTCCGGACGGGAAAAGCCGTGGATTTTCCGCTCAGATGCACGAATGCCTTCCACAAGGGAGTCTCCGATAAACGTCGGAAGAACTTCCAGCAGATTGGCGAAAGTCCATTCTCCGCAGATGGAAGGGGTTACCTCTCCAAGTGCTGTAGAAACTCTGTTTTCACAGAAATCACCAAAAAGCTGCACCGGAACTTTGCCTTTTCCGGCTTCCCACGCAGCGTGTTCAAGCGCTCTCTGGAATGCCACACCATCGAGTACGTCCGGCGTTCCCTCTACATGGTACGGGCGGTAGTCTTCCGGTGTTACGGTGACAATCATAGCGCTGTTCGCATTTTTACCTTCCCGGTCAGAATAACTCATACCGTTGACGCAGGTGCGTTCCGCTTCCGAGGATGCGTTGACAACATAGCCGCCGGGACACATGCAGAATGAGTACACACCTCTTCCGTTTTCACACTGATTGGTGAGCTTATACGGTGCTGCCCCAAGGAAATCCGGTGCCTCCGGTCCGTACTGATCCTCCGTGATCATCTTCTGCGGATGCTCAATGCGGACGCCGACAGCGAAGGATTTTGCTTCCATGGAGATCTTATTTTCGCAGAGTTTAAAGAAGGTATCGCGTGCAGAGTGGCCGATCGCAAGGACTGCAGTCTCCGCGGCAATCTTCTCGGTTTCATTGACGGTTACAGAAGTGAGTCTGCCGTTTTCAATCCCAAAGTCCGTCACTTTTGCTCCGAAACGGACTTCTCCGCCCCATGCCTCGATCTTTTTCCGCATCGTTGTCACAATTCCGATGAGCTGATCGGTGCCAAGGTGCGGTTTCTGATCGTACAGAATTTCTTCCGGTGCCCCGCATTCCGTGAAGATCCGGAGTACCTCACGGTTTCTGCCGGATGGATCCTTCACCGAAGTGTTTAATTTTCCATCCGAAAACGTACCGGCGCCGCCCTCTCCGAACTGTACGTTCGATTCCGGGTTCAGAACGCCGGTTTTCCAGAACGCATCGACACTTTTCTTTCTCTGTTCTGCAGATTCGCCGCGCTCCAGAACGAGCGGACGGTAGCCATGCTTTGCGAGAACATAGGCACAAAAAAGTCCTGCCGGACCGCTTCCGATAATAACCGGCCGGTGAACAAGAGTCTGTTCTCCAGATTTTGGGAACACATATGGCTTTTTCTCCGCTTTTACGATCTGGTTATTTTTCGCCTTCCGCAGTACGGCATTCTCATCTTTTACTTTTACATCAAGCTGATAAACGTATTTTAATTCGGATTTCTTTCTGGCATCAATTGAGCGGCGTAAGAGCTCAATTTCCTGCAGATCGTGTTTTCCGATTTTCAGTGTTTTTCTTATTTTCTGTTCCAGTTCCTCCTGTGTGTGGGTGACTGGAAGCTTTAATTGCTGTATCCGAATCATGAATGTTCTCCTGCTGCAGCTCTTCCGGCTGCACTTCCGCTGGACCAGGCCCACTGGAGATTGTAGCCGCCGCAGACGCCGTCGACGTCCAGGGCTTCTCCCGCAAAGAAAATACCAGGGTGCTGTACCGATTCCAGAGAATCCGTAAGCTGGTCGAGCGTGATGCCGCCCGCACACACCTGGGCTTTTCCAAAGTCGGTCTGGCCGGTGATCTGTAAACGATATGATTTGATGGCGCCTGCCATTTCTTCCGGAATCTTTTTCTTTCCGATCAGAACCGGAATGAGTTTTTCCGGAAGAAGGCCGATCAGAAGCTCTTTTGGCGCTTTATACGGGCAGATTTCCTGCCGTCTGACAAATTCTGCAGTAAGCTCCGATTCCGTCAGTTCCGGAAAGAAGTCTACGAGAAGTTCAGCGCGTTTTTTCTGCATGCAGGCGCGCACAGCGAACCGGGAAATCTGGAATACCGGGATGCCGGAGACACCGTAGTCGGTAAGCTGCAGCTCTCCCTGTTCCGTCAGAACCTCCTGATTTTCAACCAGAAGCGTAATCTTCGCGCGCACCCGAACACCCGCCCAGGAGGAAAACTGGTTTCCTTTGCAGCGGAGCGGGCAGAGGGCCGGGAAAAACGGAATCGAAGCGAGCTGAAGCTGATCGGCAAATCGAAGTGTATCTCCGTCGGAACCGGCGATCTGGGAAGCACAGCTTCCGCAGCAGATGATGACGCTGTCAGCCGGGTACTGCCATCCTTCGGTGCGCACCAGATAACCATTTTCGGCTTTTTCCACTGCAACAGCCGTTTCCCGTGTCTTGATTTTTACCTTTCGGAATCTGGCTTCCAAAATCAGCAGCTCAAGAACGGACTGTGCCTGCTCGCTGGCCGGATAAAGCCAGCCTTCACGGCTCCGGATGCGGATGCCGAGCTGTTCAAAAAACTGTTCGGTGTCCTGTTCGGTAAACTGTTCGAGAACCCGTGATGCACGCTCCTGATTTCCCGTGCGGTAGCACGATGCATCCTGATAACGATTGGTAAAATTACACCGTCCGTTTCCGGTCGCAAGAAGCTTTCTGCCCGGTTTATCGTTCTTTTCCAGAACGGTGACCGCGGCACCGAGACGTGAGGCCCAAATTGCCGCCATCAGTCCGCTCGCGCCGCCGCCGATAATTACCACATTTTTTGCCATTATAATGTCACCATACCGGCATCGACGAGTTTCTGAAGACTCATCAGAATACCGAATTTTGCGTGCTGCCACGTAAGCCCACCCTGAAAATAGACAGCGTACGGCGGTTTGATCGGGCCATCGGCAGAAAGTTCAATGGAAGAGCCCTGCACGAAAGCGCCAGCTGCCATGATAACTGGGCTGTCGTAACCTGGCATATCCCAAGGTTCCGGGGAAACGAAGCTGTCGACCGGGGCAGCTGCCTGGATACCCTGGCAGAATGCGATGACGCCTTCCGGTTTTCCAAAGGTTACCGCCTGAATGATGTCGTGACGGCTCTCGGTTCCGTTTGGAACAACGGCAAATCCCAGTTTCTCATAAACATTTGCAGCAAAGACAGCACCTTTTAATGCCGCTGCGGTAACGGTCGGTGCCAGGAAGAATCCCTGGTAGAAGGAACCGTTCACACCGAGTGTTGCGCCAACCTCTTTTCCAAGTCCCGGGGAGAGCAGACGGTATGCTGCATTTTCCACGTACTTTTTCTTTCCAACAATGTAACCGCCGGCCGGAGCCAGTCCGCCGCCCGGGTTTTTGATCAGGGATCCGACCATCAGATCTGCACCGACATTGGTCGGTTCAATCGTCTCCACGAACTCGCCGTAGCAGTTATCGACCATACAGATGACATCTGGTTTGATATTTTTAATAAATGCAATCAGTTCACCGATGCGGGTAACAGAAAGCGTCGGTCTGGTCTGATATCCTTTCGACCTCTGAATCGTCACCATCTTTGTCTTTTTGTTGATGGCATTTTTGATTCCTTCGTAATCGAAAGAGCCGTCCTCTTTTAAATCTACCTGGCGGTAAGTTACGCCATATTCCGCAAGAGATCCGACGGACGGGCGGATGCCGATCACTTCCTCAAGGGTGTCGTACGGTTTTCCAACAGGAGAAAGCAGTTCGTCGCCCGGGCGGAGATTTCCGGAAAGCGCCGTTGCAAGCGCATGGGTTCCGCAGGCGATTTGCGGGCGTACCAGTGCATCCTCAGTGCCGAAGCACGTTGCATAGACCTGCTCCAGCGTATCACGTCCCAGGTCATTGTATCCGTATCCTGTGGTTCCATATAAGCATGCCTCGCTGACCTTGCTTGCCTGCATGGCGTGGATGACCTTTAACTGGTTGTATTCTGCGATTTCATCAATTTTTGCAAAACGCTCTTTTAATTCTTCCTCAATTTTCGTTCCAAATGCGAAAACCTCTTTGGAAATGCCAAGTGTGCTGTACATAGCAGCTTTTTCTGTCAACATGATTGTTCTCCTTCTTCCTTTGCATCGGCCGAAACGATTTCGTTCCAGCGATCCAGCATATATGATAATATTTTTTCTTCGTCGTAGTCAAAATCCGGCTTGTTCAGCCAGATCACATCCTTTTCCCGTCGGAACCAGGTCAGCTGCCGTTTGGCAAAATGACGGGTGTCCCGCTTGATGATATAGACGGCCTCCTCCAGCGTGCATTCGCCCGCAAGATACGGGAACAGTTCTTTGTAGCCCAGTCCCTGCATGGAGACAAGATCTCTTGTGTATCCCATTTCTTTCAAACGGAAAACTTCATCAACCAGTCCGTCGCAGATCATCTGATCGACGCGCCTGTCAATGCGGTCATACAGAATCGAACGTTCGTCGTTCAGCACAAAATAAGCAGAACAGTACGGAGATTCCTTCTGCTTCTGCTCCTCGTTGTGCTCCGAAATCTTCTGTCCTGTCTCGTGATAATATTCCAGCGCCCGGATTACACGTTTTACATTATTCGGGTGAATCGTCTCCGCGGAAGCAGGATCAACCTCGGAAAGTTCCCGGTACAGTTCTGCCGCGCCTTCCTCCGTTGCTGCTTTTTCTTCCAGCTGTTTCCGGATCGGCAGTTCACCGTGCGATTCCGTAAAATCAACTTCTTTTAAAAGCGCCTGGATATAAAAGCCGGTGCCGCCCGTCACGATCGGAATCTGTCCGGCGGCGTATATTTTTTCCATCGCTTCATGCGCCAGTTCCACAAACTTCACGACGTGAAACTCTTCGGAAGGATCGAGCACATCGATCAGATAATGCGGAACGCCGCACATCTCCTCCGGGCGGATTTTGGCAGATCCGATATCCATATGGCGGTAGACCTGCATGGAATCCGCGGAGATAATGGCCCCATTCACCGCTTGGGCAAGCGAAATCGACAGCTTCGTCTTGCCGACAGCGGTCGGACCGGTCAGGATAATCAAAGGTTTTTTCAAAAAAATCACCTACACAATTCTCTTAAATTTCTTTTCCAGTTCCCGTTTCGAGAGGGAAATGATCGTCGGCCGGCCGTGCGGGCAGTGATACGGATCTTCGAGCGTCAAAAGCTCGGCAATGAGCTGCTCCGCCTCTGCATAGGAAAGATGATTGTTGCCCTTTACGGCGGCCTTGCACGACATCGTCGCCAGACGGTCTTTTAAAATCTCCAGCGGCTTTTCGCGGACCTCCTCAAGATTGTCGAGAATCTCGATAAACAGCTCCTCCGTCGCAATACCGTACAGGTTGTGCGGCACGGCGTTGATCGCATAGTCTTTTCCGCCGAACGGGGAAATTTCGTAGCCGAAGGACTGGAAAACGTCCATGTAACGGGTCACAAGATCTGCTTCCTGCGGCGTTAAGGAGACGATCAGCGGAGGACTCACCATCTGGGAGGTGACGTTCTTTTCCCGGTAATTTTTCATCATCCGCTCGAACAGTACCTTTTCGTGCGCGGCATGCTGATCGATGATGTAGAGATTCTCGCCGTACTGAATCAGCCAGTACGTATCGAAAACTTGGCCGATGATGCGGTGCGATTTCTCTGCCTCCGGGGTAAGAAACTGCTCATCAAAGAGCTGCATCTGGCCTTCTGGCTCAGGCGAAGCAGATACAGATGAGGATTCTTCCGGCATGGAAGATACCGTTGGAGCTACATCTGGCTCCTGCTGATGCTGTATTGCGTCCGCGTTTGAGAGGTCTGCCGTCTTTGGCACGTTTCCTGCCCCCGGCTCAAACAGTTCTTCCTCTTCCCGCGTCATTCCCGTCATCTGCTGAACCGGCACATACGTTTTCGCTGCGCGGTATCCATTTCGTTCCACCTCCGGGAAAATTGGCATTCTTCTGCTCTGGCTGGAAACCGGCTCCACCGGAAGGGACTGCCGTGCAAAGCCTTCTTTTACCTGCCGTTTCTGCTCGAACGGTTCCGGAACAACAATCTGTTCTTTCCGTGCCGCTTTTTCCTCTGCTTTCCGTTCCCTGTCGGAAGAAAGCGAAACCTTCACAATCTGCTCCCTGTGATTCAGCGCACCTGAGATCATATCGCGCATCTGGCGGTAAATCTCCTCCTGATGAGAAAAACGAAGTTCCATCTTCGTCGGATGCACATTGACATCCACCGCCTCTCCATCCATCTGGACATAGAACAGCGTAAACGGATATTTATGCTGCATCATCGATGTTTGATATCCGTCCTCAATCGCACGGGCGAGCAGCTTGCTCCGCACATACCGTCCATTCACGTAATAATTTTCAAAATTCCGGTTTCCCCTCGAGATCACCGGTTTTCCGATAAAGCCGTCGATCGTCATCAGCGGGCTTTCCGAGTGAATCTCGATCAGCTCCCGCGCGATGTCGCGGCCGTAAATATTATAGACCAGTTCTTTTAAATTCCGGTTGCCGCTCGTATGGAGCTTCACCTGTGAATTCACCATATATTTAAACGAAATCCCCGGGTGCGACAGCGCAAGCTGCTCCACAACGGAAGTCACCGCATTCGCCTCCGTAACCGGCGTTTTTAAGAATTTCTGACGAGCCGGCGTGTTGTAAAAAAGATTCCGGACCAGAAAGGTTGTTCCGGTCGGGGCACCGACCTCCTCATTGGCCTTCTCCGCGCCGCCCTCAATCACATACCGCGTTCCCGTCAGCGCATCCGGCGTTTTCGTAATCATCTCGATCTGCGCAACCGCCGAGATACTCGAGAGCGCCTCGCCGCGGAAGCCAAGAGATGCAATCTGCACGAGTTCTTCCACGGAACGGATCTTGCTCGTCGCGTGGCGCAGAAAAGCGAGCGGCACCTGTTCGGCCGGAATGCCGCTTCCATTGTCCGTGATCCGCACCAGCGAGATACCGCCGTCGCGGATTTCCACGGTGATCGCCGTCGCACCGGCGTCCATTGCATTTTCCACCAGCTCCTTTACCACGGAAGCCGGCCGTTCCACGACCTCACCGGCCGCAATTTTATCGATCGTATTCTGATCCAGTACTGCTATGGTAGCCATGTTGTTCCTTTCTGTTTCGGATTGATTCTAACTTATGTTCTGATCCAGTATTCCCCTATTTCCAGCGGTTTTTCACCTTTCCCTGGAAACGGTACAGGGTATTTAAAGCATCCATCGGTGTCATATTCGAGATATCAAGCTCCGAGAGCTCTTTGATGATATCATCGTCCTGCACCGTATCGAACAGCGACATCTGTGCCATATCGACCTCGTCGTAGTGAACCGGCTTTGCCTTCGGTTTTTTCTGCATGGTCAGATCCTTGACCGCAGCAGTGATATCGGCATCGCTCAGCTGCTCCACCAGCTCCTGCGCCCGGGAGAGCACTGACTCCGGCACTCCCGCAAGACGCGCTACCTGGATACCGTAGCTCTTATCTGCGCCGCCCTGTACAATTTTACGCAGGAATACGATATCGTCGCCCTTTTCCTTAACGGCAATACAGTAGTTGTGCACGCCCGGAAGCTTTCCTTCAAGCTCAGTCAGCTCATGGTAATGCGTAGCGAACAGTGTCTTTGCGCCGAGCAGCTTCGGATTCGCCACATGCTCAATCACAGCCCAGGCGATCGAAAGACCGTCGAACGTACTCGTTCCTCTTCCGATCTCATCGAGAATCAGCAGACTGTTCGAGGTTGCATTCCGAAGAATATTTGCCACCTCCGTCATCTCAACCATAAACGTACTCTGGCCGCTTGCCAGGTCATCGGATGCGCCGACACGGGTAAAGATCCGGTCCACAATACCGATGTTTGCCTTCGAAGCCGGAACAAACGAACCGATCTGTGCCATCAGCACAATGAGGGCCGTCTGGCGCATATACGTCGATTTACCGGCCATGTTCGGTCCGGTGATGACGGAAACGCGGTGGTCACCGTTGTCAAGCAGGGTATCGTTTGCGATAAACATATCGTTTGGAATCATCTTCTCGACCACTGGGTGACGGCCGTCCTTGATATCAATCTTTCCGCGACTGTTCAGCTTCGGACGCACATAGTGGTTGTGCTCGGCAACGTAGGAAAGCGATGCATACACATCGAGCCGTGCCAGAGCCTGCGCCGTGCGCTGAATCCGCTCCGCCTCACCGGCAACCGTATCGCGCACCGTACAGAAAAGATCGTATTCCAGCGCATACAGTTTATCCTCCGCACCGAGAATCGTATCCTCGAGTTCCTTCAGACGCGGGGTAATGTAGCGCTCCGCATTCGTCAACGTCTGTTTTCTCGTATAGTAATCCGGGACAAGATCTTTAAACGAGTTCGTGACCTCCAGATAATAGCCGAATACCTTGTTGTATTTGACCTTCATATTTTTGATTCCGGTTTTCTCGCGCTCGCTTGCCTCCAGCTCACTCAGCCACTGTTTTCCCTCGGTCTTGGCGTGACGGTAATTATCGACCATCTCGTTATAGCCGTCCTTGATCATACCGCCGTCGCGCATCAGATACGGCGGATCATCGACGATTGCCGCATCGACAAGCTGATAGAGGTCTTCCAGCGGGTCGAGATCCTCCTGAATCTGCGCCAAAGCGCCGCCGTCAAACGAGTTTAAGAGCTGCTTGATGTAAGGCAGCATCTGCAGCGACGATTTAAAGGCGATCAGGTCACGCGGATTCGCGGACTGGTAGCTGATTCTTCCGACGAGACGCTCGAGGTCATAAACCGGACGGAGGTATTCACGGATTTCCTCGCGGATCATCGCCTGCCCCGTTAGAGCCTCTACAGCATCGAGCCGTGCGTTGATTTCCTCCTCGTCGATCAATGGCTGCTCTACGTAACTTCGCAGAAGACGTGCGCCCATCGCCGTGCGGGTTTTATCGAGAACCCAGAGCAGGGAGCCGCGTTTCTGCTTCTCCCGCAGCGTTTCCACCAATTCCAGATTCCGGCGGCTGGAGCTGTCGATCAGCATATATTTGTCTGTCACATACGGTGTAATCGAATTCATGTGAGACAGATCCGATTTCTGTGTCTCGTGCAGATACTGGAACAGCGCACCGGCTGCAATTGTTCCGCAGTTGTAATCGGCGATGCCAAGGCCTTCCATCGTAGCAGCATGGAACTGTTCCTGCAGCGTACGGCGGCAGATATCATCGTCGAAATACCAGTCTTCCAATGCATTCACGCAGATATGAAGGCGGGTTCGAAGATCCTCCACATCGATCCCGCAGAGCAGGAACGACTGATTGCAGATGATTTCCGCCGGCATAAACTTCGTGATCTCATCCACAAGGCGGCGCGGCTTGTCCATTTCCGTGACGAGGCACTGGCCGGTCGAGATATCTGCTGTAGAGATACCGAAGCATCCCTCCATGCAGACGATCGACATAATGTAGTTGTTCTTCGTCTCATCAAGTCCCTGCGGGATCAGCGTCGTACCCGGTGTGACAACGCGGATGACTTCGCGCTTTACCATGCCCTTTGCCTGTTTCGGGTCCTCCATCTGCTCGCAGATCGCAACCTTATGGCCGTTCTCTACAAGACGGTTGATATACCCTTCTGCAGCGTGATACGGGATACCGCACATCGGAGCGCGCTCCTCCATGCCGCAGTCCTTTCCGGTCAGCGTAAGCTCAAGTTCTTTGGATACCAGGGTGGCATCCTCGAAGAACATTTCGTAGAAATCACCTAAGCGGTAAAACAAAATGGTATTAGCCGGGTCAGTCAAGCCCGTCTTCGTCTGGCAATAATGTACCATCATAGGCGATAAATTCGCAGTTTTTAAAACATCCTTGCAAGTAGGGGATTTTTTGCTTATGATTTCTGGATTTGACCAGCTTTTGACCACCTTTTCTGTCTGACTTTGGTTTTGAGGTGTTTTGTTATTAGAAAAATTCATTTTTTCACCTTTTTATCCTTTAGATCAAAATTCGTATAAAAACTCTTCATACCCTTTCGAAGCTCTGGTTCGATATAGCTATTATCAAGATGAGTGTAATATTCGACCATTTTATCTGAACTGTGACCAACATACTCACGGACAACAGATTCCGGAACTTTGGCCTTTATCAGGGTGGTTACATATGTATGGCGGAACATATGTGGTGTTACTTTGACCAGGTTTGGAGAACGTCCTTCTTTTTGGGCAAGCAATATTTCCGGTTCATTTATTGCCGTTTGAAAGTCATTGCATATTCGATCAAGCCAACTGCGATTAAGTGGATTGCCCGGTCCAGTAGTACAAACAAGATCCGGATATTGTTCAAGCAAGGGATTCGAACGTCCCCAATCGCGTCCGTACTGCTTCTTGTCTGCATCTTGCTGGGCTTTCCATTGTTTTAAAGCCTTAACTGCAATATCAGAAAGAGGAACGATACGATAACTTTTCTCACTTTTCGGCGTTGTTACTTGATGATACAACGCCGAATCATAAAGTCGATTTCCCTCCTCGTCAAAAATGTCTCGAACCTTTTTCACAGTTTTGTAGACTTTCAACTGCTTTTTCCTAAAATTTATATCTTTCCACTGTAGGGAAAGAAGTTCTCCGATTCTTAAGCCGCCATGTAATAGAACGATAAATAATTCATAATAGCGGCGTGATTGAATACTCTTGAAAAATTGTTCTAACACATCAGGAGTTAGTACCTGCTCAAACGTCCGTTCAAATAAGTCGTCCGGAGGTTTTTCGTTTACAGACTTAGGCGGTCCAGCGTATTGATATCCGGAGCATGGATCAAACGGTATGATACGATTTTCAAAAGCAGTGCGAAAAACTTGCTTTAAAACGGCCAAAGACTGTTGAATTGTAGTCGTTGCATATCCCTCTTTTTCGAGTTCTTGCATAGCCGACACAATATTTACATTTTTCACGTCAATTATTTTCATATAACCAATGTAATCTTCCACACGTTCAAAGCCTGTAACATAGTTATTAAGAGTTTGTGTTTTTAGTTTGGGCCGTGCATAATTCTTTAAATAAATTTCAAACCATTGTGAAACTGTTAGCGTAAACGAGAGGTTTAAATCTCTGTTTGCCATCAATAAGAGAAACTGTTTCTTTTTTTGCTTCAGTTTCCGAAGATTAGTATCATAGATACTATAGGGCTTTTTTTGCCCTTTGATTCTGATGCGAGCTTCATATCGACCGTCTTTTCTTTGATAGATGCCGGCACCAAGCTCTTTTCCATTTGAGTCTTTTCCCATATCATTCTCCTAATGATACGCGCATACGGATATTATCGTATCACGCGAACTTAAAAAATGCAAGTATGCTGGTCAATCCATCGTTCGAATTTTTTTCGATGGATCATAGTACGCCTGCCAATTTGAACCTTAAAGTTACTTTCATTCATGAGATCACGAAGTTTACGTTCTGAAATTCCGGTAAGCTCGGATGCTTCTTTCACAGATAGCAGAATTTTGTCTGAATCTAAATTATTTCCTTTTGTACGTTGCAAAATAGACACCTCTTTCTTGTTTTGATACTTATAGTATTAGAAATAAAAACAAAAAAAGCGTCAACTTTTTCGTCAACGCCTTTAGATGGTTATTTGTCAGATGTCTTTTTGCATTTTATTGCATCCTCAACAGCCTCTTCCCAGCTCATATGATATTTTTCCATGCGTGTTTTTACAGACCTCGCGTCAATTTGTAAAGCATGATAACAACGGTATAATGTAGGATATACTGTGTTTTGAAAGACGACAGGATCTGCATCTTGAACGCGATGCATTCCAGTGGTTGATAATGCTTCTTGGATTGCCTGTTCTAACGTATATTGTTTGGATTTAACAAAATGTAAAATCGCGATTGGGTCTACGCCTATACGGGAACAGAGCTTTTCTACGCAATCGTATGTACTATTTTGGAATTGTATAGCATCCGGGTATAAGAGTGAAAGTTCTTGCAAAGCTAGAAAATGATTTGCTGATTCCTCGATGGTGCATTTTAGGCGGTGCGCTCTTGCAGCCACACTGCTATGACTTATATGATGCTGCTTGCAAAAAGCGGATAAGGAAGGATATGCCTCTCCGTTAATTTCCACAATCCAAAAGTCTGATGGGCGAGGCTTAGGTGGGGCAGAGACTTTTTTCTTTTTCTTCTTGGGAAGCACTTTGGGTGGAGCAATCTGATTCTCTTGACGCTGTTTTTGTGCTAGACAAGCCCTGATAGCGGCGGAAGGAGTTAGCTGATTCTTGTTTTTATAGGCATATACAACACTAGGACTCAATCCATATTCTTTACAACAAGCGATAATAGATGGATATTTTTGGTTGTTGAACTTGAAAGAATAACGGCTTTCATTTAAGACATAATGATCCAATGCTGCTTCAAAAGAGCATTTATGAGTGCGCTTATAGTAACTCACATTGTCAACAGGAACATTAAACAATTCACAGCATACCTTCATAGATGGATATGTTTGACCGTGATATTTCACGCAACGTCCTTTTTTTGCAGCCCTTAGATGGTCAATGGCTTTTTCCGCTGTGATATTTTTCTCCTTTTTCAGCGGGAAAACACAGGAATAGGCCACATCATAGTATTCGCAACAAGCTTTAATGCTGGAAAATATCTGTCCGTGATAAGGAAACTTGAATTTATCCAAATATTGTTGTCTTCGTTTAGATATGCGCATAAAACACCTCCCTTTTCTAATACAAATTCTTAGGCAAAAGCGGTCTTTTTAGTTTCGGCGGGGTTAATCATCTGCAATAAAGATTTCTGAAAATCATATTTTTTCTGAACAGAGCGTCTTTTTTTCTTACGATGGCGGATATTGGGATCGATCTGATTCAAATAACGGCTCATAAGAAGGGTGTCAATTGTTTCTTTTGAATAAATAGCTCCACTTGGATGCATAACCAGTGCGCCCTTAGCCAGGACCAACGAAGCAAGTCCGTAATCCTGTGTTATAACGATATCTCCTATTTTGCATTCATTATAGATCTGCATATCGGAAGCATCTCTTCCGGGAGCCACCTTTTTAATTTTGCTGTAATCAGAATAAAGCTGGTGCGCTGTATCGCAGAACAACATTACTGGTAAGCCTTTCTCTTCCGCAATTTCTTCAATCTGACGGATTTTTGAACAAGAATCCGCGTCAACAATAATTCTCATTTGTAAAACCTCCTCTTCGAAAATTTTCTTATTGATAGTATTGCAAAAAGAAAAATACTTATATTCTCACGTAGGTGATTTTTTTGCAAAAAAAACACTGCCCATGCATTTTATGGAACAGTGTTTTTCTTTGAATAGGCTGTTATTTTACGTCATTTTGAGCGATCAGTTCATCCAGAGTGACTGGGGTATAATTGATAACATCGACGGATACATTATATCTTCTGTCAATATGTGTTACAGTTGTATTGTGAATATGACCGTGCAGGTGATAGGAACCCACATAAAATCCATTCCATTCCTCAATCGGATAATGGAACAGAACAACTTTACGTTCAGTATCCCTTACTTCTGCATAGGGACGGCACCATAAAAAAGCGCTGGAGAAGTCCCGATTATGGATATTCTTGAAATCATGATTCCCAGTAACAAGGTATTTTTTGCCTGGAAGAGCCATAAGAAACTTCCCAATTCCCTTTTCATGATACATGCCAACATCACCAAGAATATATACTTCATCACAAGGACCAATACCTTTTTTCTTCCAATTTTGGAAAATAGTCCGGTGCATGTCATCGATTGTTGCAAATGGGCGACTGCATTTTTGAAGAATCGCCGGGTGAAACAAATGTAAATCACTAATATAATATTTCATAAAAATCTCCTTTAAGCGTCAAATTCAACGAGATAATTCATTACCATGGTAGCCTCTGAATAAAAGATGATTTCATCTTCTCTTAAAGAGCGTCCAGCTTTGGCATGAACACAATTTTTCTTTTTCGCTTCCAGTTCTTTTGGAGTAAAGTGGTGGCTCGATTCCACATAAAGTGGTTTTCCGTAAGCAACCGCAAAAAGCCCCATATATACAACATTTTCATGTTCGTTTGTGTATTTTGCAGAAGAACTGCTTGTATACAAAAAACTCTTGTTCGGATTAAGGGCAAAATAAGCTCCGTCACCAAACATGCGTCCATTCTCATAGGAGGGAAGGATTTTGATGGAATTTTCCGTGATACTGAGCCAGTTTGCATTCCGGCTTCCGTGCCACATCTGCCGTACATAGCGAATATGATGCTCTTTACAATAGCTGTTAAAGGTTTTTTGCTGCCGATCTGGGATAACACGCCAGATCTTTCGTACTTTCCGCTGCAGAGAAGGGGTTAAGTGTTCGATAACTTCCTGCCGCTGGGAATCTGTAGCCTCAAATACATGAATATTATGTTCCCGAAAACTGCCGATAGAACCGGACGGACGCATAACTTCCATCGCCGTGATAAGGTCATTTTCACGATCTATAATCGCAGGAAAATCAGACGTTTTCACAGCAAGAAGAGATTTAACATATCTGCTCTTTCGAGGGGAAATAGTTAATAATTTCTGAAGCGTCTCATTGAAATCCTTCAAAGTAGTCTTGGTACTTAATTCCGCAAGAATTTTCTTCGACTGAGATACCTGTTCAACGGTCACTTTGTCATGGTGGACCAAATGCCGTTCGACCATACCTTTAGCGTAGGTATACAGTTTTTGATATAATTCAATAGCTTCCGGACGCTGATCAGGAATGGTGGGTGCAACAGGTGTTTCCGACACAGCTGGAGCAAGATAAATAGAAGACTCGTCCTTGTATCCTTTTGAAAGCTTTTCATAGTAGCGAATCCAATATAGATGGATGGGATATGGGGTTTTCAAGTCCTTTTTTCCAAATGCTTCTCCCCTGCCAGCTCCGATACGTCCGTAAGTTGCATTCAGTACGGAACCAGATGGCCGAAAATGGTAGAATTTGTAATTGTTGGATACTGGGTTAATACAGGTTAAATAAGCTTCCGGATAGGTATCCTGTGGGAGCTGGATGGTATTGTACTCTTCTGTTACATACATACTCGGATAGATGGTCCCGTCCTTTGCGAATGTGCCACGCTGTTTAACGTCAAACTCCGCTTCTCCTACAGGTGTAGAAACAAGTAAACGATTGGGAACGGACAAATTTAATAACTGCTCCCCAATGGCCTTATACAAGGCAGATTCTGTTTGTGGAACTTCCATATTCCGGGTATCGTTGTACGTCTTAATAGTAATATGCATATTTTTCTCCTTGGACAAATTGAATTTCAGATCGGTTATTGATATACTCCTTTCTTCATGAATTGATCTGATACCCCTAGAATGTGGAAAAGTGAAAAAAACAAAATGGCCGGGATTTATTCCCGACCATTTTGTGTCTCTATTGTTGTTTCAATTCGATAATATACTGAAGCGTTACCTGTGCATCGTCAAAAATAACAACCTCGTCATTCCTTAAAGATGTGCCAGCATGAGCAAAAACAGCATCGTGAGGTGAAATGCGGGATTTGGTTAGCGATTTCATGCCCGAGGTCCATGTGTAGACATGATAGGGTGACTTGTACACGGTTTTCATAACAAATAGATAGGCTTTGTCTGAGGTGCCATGTACCCAAAAAGACCCATTCAATGAGGTATATCCAATACTTTTTTTCGCTTTTGGAGCAAGATATATTCCATAGCCGAACATATGACCGACTTTGGGCGCTTTGGGATTTAAGATAAGTCCATTATGTAAAATGGACAGGCAATTCATATTTCTGGACCCATGATACCAGTAATGAATGTCTTCTTTATGATAATTATGTTTGTCATAATAATTCCAAAAAGCGTTATCTCTATTGGAATTTTTAACACGGAATGCTTTTGAAAAGCAATCTGCAGAATGCCCCATGTGTCGTTTGATTTGCCGGAGTTCTTTTTCATCGTTTACAGGGGTGATTGATAACTTCCATTCTTCCAGAAGAGTTTTTTCTTTGCTGTCATTAGACGGCAATGCCTGCATCTGGGTTTCCATCATGCGCAGCAGATCAGTTTCTCGATCTATAACATTCTGAATCTGCTCCGGATCGGCATCTGCCGGGAGCAAATAGTCTGCAACATTTTTCATTTTCCGAGGCAATAGAGCAAATAATTGTTCCAGAAGAGAATTATCCTTTAATGGATCATTTGAAAATTGATTCAAAATATCTTCTGCTTGCGTGATCATCTGCGGGCTAACCTCGGATACGGATACAGAATAATTAGATTTGATGGCCATAGATGATTCCTGTTGCAAAAAAGAAATGAGTTCACGAACAGAATCATCCTCGATTTCTTTGTATGTATAGGAAGAATGTACATCCATGAGTTCTGTCTTGTCCTGATAGCCCTCTGAAATTTTCTTTTGATACATTTTATCCCATACTGATATAGGATAATAACGGATGTATGGAGCAGCCCCAACACGCCCCATTTCTACCTTAAATGTTGTATTCGAGTCCTGAATCATTCGAAAATACATATTTCGATTTTCAGATGGTATAATTCGGATCATAATAGCTACGTGTGCCATTTGACATCTCCTTTTGACATAATGTATTTCAGACCTTCGTTTTTACGCTCCTCTCATGAAATATTGATCTGATGTTTTTAGAATGACGAATCAAAAGAAGAATAAATTTTATGTACGTGAAAAACGTTTTTTGAAATTATTTTCCATACTATATATCGGAAACAAAATATACAAAGGAGGAATTTGATTATGTGTAATTCAGAAATGGATCTCGGACTGGAAGCATCCAAATATAAAAATCCGAGATTCGATATTGTTTCAAGAATCGCGTATCTGCTAGGCGTATCGGAGGAGTATTTTTGGGGTGAAGAAAGCAATTTTGATGAGACAATCTATACGGGGCTGGAGGAATGTAAAGATGCAAGGATTGTCCGGAATTTGTGTATTATTCGGACTGCATTATTAAGAAACAATGGAAGAATCCGGAATTTGTTTCAGTATGATATGAAAAATATTGATACAATTCCGGAATATATTGACCCGGAATGTATTAAAAAGCTCAAAAAGGATGACGTAGATATCTGGAGAGCTAATTGGACCCCGGCGAAATACGTTGTGTTAGTCAGTGCTGAAATCAAAAAGTATATCAATGGCTGCAAGAATAGTTTTCCACTATGGCTTAATTGGGACTACGTAAAAGATATGTTTTGCCTTCCGGAACTCAAAGAAAGACAAGTTTCAAAGCTGGTAGAATCGTATGGAGAAAAACGGAACCGATTTCCCTATACGATGTATGTCGTAGGGGCATTATCTGTAGAAGTAGGGAATATCTTGTACAATGATGAGAAGTTTGTAAGTTATCTGTACAGGCGAAACGGAGATGTCTTTGATGATCTTTCTAAGGTGACGGATGCCAGCGACGAAATCAAAAAGAATATTAAGGATTATATTCGGGACAATCAGGAAATTACGATTGTTGTGGATTGTGAAAATGCAAACCCATATAAGCTCTACTCTGTTTTGGACGGACTTGAGCCAGCAACACGAGAACACATCAAAAAAATTGTTTTATATAACGATGTACATACTACGGTTACCTGGCGATTGCTGCAGCGATTGATTCCGGGGGTAGAACACAAAATGATTCCGCGGGTTAAGGCAGATAAGTCTTTAGTGGACATTTCTTTGGCTGTCGGAACAACAAGGGAATATTTTGAACAAGGAATAAAAGCTTTCATTTTGGTATCGTCTGATTCGGATTATTGGGGACTGATTAAGGGGCTGCCGGAATGCAGTTTCCTTCTGTTGGTTGAACAGGAAAATACCAGTTCCGCAATTAAAAGTGCAATGATACGGAATGGGATTCCATACGCGGAGATTGATGATTTCTGCTCCTCGAATCTTGAAAAAGTGTATGCGCTGGCACTTAATCAAGAAGTCCAGAATGCCCTTGGAAAATACGGATTTTGTATGGATGACATACTGGCTAAGGCGGTTGAAAATATCCGGATTAATTTGTCCCCAAACGAAGTGGAGCAGTACAAACAGAAATACTTGAAAAATTTGCACACGGTTCAGAAAAACGGATATATATCTTTGGAAATTTAATGGCGAAAAAAAAGAGATGTCAGTCGGCATCTCTTTTTTACTACTCTTCTATCTTATAATTCCCTTCTTGTGAGTATATGACTCGAAAATTTTCTCTTCCATGGTGATAGAGAGATCTGTTTTTGTAAACGTAGATTGTTATTTGCTCTGGAAAGCCGACATCATAGGAAAAACGAATATTTTGAAAGCCATTATGAAGGGTTTTGGCAATTAAATCTTTTGCGTATTCATTCTTGTTCAAAAATAAAGTGTTGGCAATTACACTAAATTCCTGAGTATAGGACGTATCAGAGGCGGTCGAAAAAGAATTCACCACACGTTCCTTACGGCCCCATTGTAAATAAGCTACTGATAATAGAATGATAAAAGCCATCATTGCAATAACTATATGTTTCTTTTTCACATCCAACCCCTCCTCATTAACGATGCTCATATATAAATAGACTCGTAATTAATATTGTACGCCAAATAATGTTGATATAGCAACCAAAATCGTAAAAGAAGTTATAAAAGATAATAAAATCCGACTGATTCCAAGCAGAATTGCTTAAATCAGTCGGATTTTGGGTAACATGGAGATTTTTTTGAGAAAGTTTTATTCTACGGGTGACTGGTATTCCTGGAATACCTCATAAATCTGTTTGGCTGCCGAAACCCGCTCGATTTCTTCACGATCAAGGTCTTTGCATTTTTCGTATTCGCGCAGAAATGCAGTGGCAGCATCTTCAACGCTGTCTGAAGTTTTAAGACGTTCTAACAGCGAAGGATTATGTTTTTCCAGATAGGCGATAAGGCTATCCAGCTGCCCAGAAATAGACCCTAAGCTCTTCCCTTTATCAATGGTATATTTGCACAGATAGGACTTGATTTCAGGATCTGTGAAGCCGCATAAACCATACCCATATCTACCACCACTGTAAATACCCAAAGAAGAGCTGTGAATGACTTCTTCACGGCTGATACTGCCGGCATCAACCAGTGCAGTATACTGCGTACCAGTGAGTCCGGATTTCTTCACAGAACCGATTTCCAGAAGTGTTGGGTCCAGATCTGTAGAGGCTTCATTTGCAATGTTGCCCATAATACCGGCGGTTCCTTCCTTGGAAAAGCCATGCATACGCAGATAATTCCAAATTTTTTCAGCATTGGTATCTCCGATCTCATCATTAGATGTAAAACGGCGGATGGTAAGAATGGTGTCACTATCTACCTTCCGGGTATCGACAATGCCCTGATCTTCATTAAGGGCTTCTACGATTTTTCCATTTCCGTCATAGAGAGCAACGTGTCCATCGTAGCAGACAACATCACCAGCTTTTGCATCAGCAAGGCTTTTTACCTCTTCGCCCAGTGATCTCCAGCCATAAGAGGTGGTATATTCATCATCGTAAGCGCCGCAGCGTGTCAAAATCTGCCATACAAAATGGGAGCAGTCGATTCCATTCGTGAGCGAATTTCCGCCCCAGACGTAGGAATTTCCGACGAACTGTTTGGCAAAAGTGATGATTCCTTCGCCGGAAGAATTGGTTACATCATAAACAGTTTCTTTTTTATAAGAAAACGCTTCATTTTCTTCAGGATCAATTACCTGTTCAGCAAGCTCCATATTGTCTTCTCCAGTCCGGGAAACGTAGGTTAATGCCGTTTTTCCCTGCTGCAGATAGTTGCTTTTGACAAAGCCGCGGACATCGCCAGATTCGATGTATACCCATTTTTGATCTGAATCAGAAATAACATAACAAAGAGCTTTTGGAGAAAGGGTTCCGACAATACGTGACTTTGTGGAAGCGGATTCTCTGACATTAAGCCTTGTGTTGACCTTTGCATAAGCATACACTTTATCAACGCGGGCAAACCCGGCACGAAGATCCTTTTTCCCTATGTAATTTTCATAGTTAATTGTCTGACTCCAATCTTCTACTGCAGCCGCTTCTGCCGCATTATCGGAAGAGGGATCTGCGTCTTTTGTGGATGTAGAACTGGAATTTGCATCTTTTTTAGTGGATTCAGAATCAGCTTTTGGCTTAGTCTCAGAGGTTGATGCGTCTGGTGTTGGAGCTTTGGAAGGCTCTGGAGCCGGAGTAACGGATGGGGTGACAGATGGGGTAACATCTGGTTCCGTAGGTGCCGGATCTTCTGAGTCATCTTTTTCCTCTGGTTCCTTAGAAGTATCAGATGACGAGTCTTCTGGCTTTTCCGGTGTTTCAGATGCGCCAGAATCAGAATCTGTTTTTTCAGATACAGAATCATCTGTCGAGACATCACTTGAATCCACTACAGTTTCCTGCCCGGATGCTAATGGTTCTGCATAGGCGGATGCTGGAGTGAGAAACATTCCTGCAGCCATGCTAAGAACGGTAAAAGTAGTGCTGACTTTCTTTGATTTCACTTTTTGTCCTCCTGTAAATTTGATTTATAAATATCAACGCCCGTAACTAAGCAAAATTCATCAGCAGTAAGCTGGAAAGGAATTGATTCCTTTGCATGCTCCGCTACGGTGCAGATATTATCAGATAACTGAATCAGATCAATATAGGAAACAGGCTCAGATGGCTGAACGCGGTCAGACATACAAGCTCCTGTATCATTCGAAATCTGCAGATATTCTTTTCCATATGCATTCTCTTTGGTAATATGCACATAGGTGGCTTCCGAACCGTTTTCATACAACTTCAAAAAATTAGCAGCATATGAGTTCTTATCTGGTTTTGGAAGGGAAATTTCATTCAAAAATTCTAATACTGTTTTGATCATTAAATTATTGGCCGTAATCATACATTAAAAAACATGAAACAGCGTCCTCCTTCTTTGGTAAATTTTGTTTCTAAGTATAGTATTGTAAATATTTAAAAAATTTTCACTCAAAGATGTTCAAAGTAGTCATCTGCGCTCCAAAGAAGGTTATCAGCGAGGTTTGTAGTCCATATTCCATTATCAATTGCATAATCTATGATGGATTGCGTATAAGGCGCAGTCTTGGAATCCGAATAGTAAATACAATAATTACTACCATCAATAAGCTGCTGATTACGCTCTGAATAGATGCCTTTTCGATAAGCAGAATAAGAATAACGATAAATACTGTATTGCATAACCTGTTGTAAGCGTTGCTGGTCTTCCATCGTCCACCTTGAGGTATAATGGGGATATGGGAGCAGCAGAATCATCTGGATATAGGGATAATATTGTTTGAAATTCAGAACTTCTTCCGCAGCAACTAAGTCAAACCCATATGAGCCACCACACGCAAAAAAATAGCCTCCTGCATTCAGATAATTCAGAATAGCCTGCTGCAGACGGGGGCGCAAAGCCCACTGTTCATTTAATGATAAGTCTCTGTTTCCGATAAATGTGCATGCTTTAGCCATGTTGATGCTCTCCTTGAAATAATTTCTATATATTTAGTATTGTAAATATAAAATAAAAAAGGTCCTGAATCTTCAAAATGAAGTCAGAACCTTTGTGGCTATGGGGATTTTTGATTATTTGCAGCAAGGATCTGTATCAAGGCAGTCGATCATAGCATCGTAGCCATTTTCACTGTTCTGAAACAGAAATTTACGCGCGTTGCGTTTGTTTGTAAAGTCTTTCTCCGGTACAGATGGGCCGGAAACGATGTAGTGTTTTGGGTTACGCATAAAAAGTTTTTTCAAAAAATTCAGCATAATATAATCCTTTCTTGATAAAAAATATCATTTGAGCATAGTCGTAAAATAGATTTAGTTCCGTGCGGAAGTACATACATCTTCGTATTTGATCGATTTTTGATAATCTTCTGGAGAAATTGGGATAATTTCTGAAATCTCATCAAACTCGGGCCGAACATGTTTTTCAAGGTAGTCCATATCAAAATAGGGCATTTTAAAAGCCAGCGTATCTTCATAATGAGGATTTACCTTGAAGTAAAGTGGAGGCTTTGGCGAATTTTCAATCCTCAGAATTTCCGGAATCGAATATCCAAGATCTACAGGAACCCAGTTATCCTCTTCTCCTTCCGGGATTTTTTCGTCAGGTACAGCACCCATGTTGGCATAAAGTTCTGCCGTAGTTGATTCAGGATATAAGGAAGCAATACGACGTAACGTATCCTCAATGCATGCTGAAAAATCCGATGATCCAAGTACAAAGTTAGCTGGGACAATGCAATGGCAAGGAAAATCAATTCCGATAGCAAAATAAGTTGCCATCTGTTCGCCATCTTTCAAAATAGCATACAAGATATCGTTGTCCAGAGTCCATTTGAACGTGGGGAGCAAAGGATCAATATCCGCATCATTTCCAGTAAGTTCTACGTAAGTGGCACCATATAACATTGCATAATCCAGAATCCGCTCCAGATCAGGTGCGACACCAAGGGAATCAAGCAAATTGTAGTCACGCATATTAGGGGTTACCGGAATATATTGCATACTGTGAATACGGCAGATAGATGACTGTCCATCATGGGAACAGCTATTATCCTGAAAACTTGTGAAATAATAGGTCATTTGTGAAAGATGCTTTCTGTTTAGACGCAAAATTTTAATAGGTTTCATAAATATACTCCTTGACAAAATGTATTTCAGATCTTATAGGTTTCGGTACTCCTTTCATCGTTTATTTGATCTGATGAAAATAGTATGAAAAATTAGCCCGAAAACAAAAATGTCATTATAAATGGGAGAGTTTCCCATCCAATCCAGAGCTATGAATATTTATGGCAAAAAGCTCAGAAAATCGACAACCGGACGTTCATCGTATTGCGCAGGTGTGTTTAATAACTTTCCATTCACGACAAGGGAACTGCTACCGCCGCCGTCCATGCTTCTTGCATAGGTACATCCAAGATTGGCGAAAATACTCTGCAATTCAGCAAAAGACAATCCATTTTTGTACTGTGCCGTTCCGGCAGTAATCATATAATACTCTCCTGGCTGAACCATACCGATTGCTGTTCGGTTATAGTAAGTATTATTTATTTTTTGCTGATTTGCCAAATCTACTTTTTGACCGTCCTGGATTAGCAGTGGATCAGCTGTCCCCCAAATATCTTTGACTCCGGATGCAAGGAGTGTAGAAGCTGAAATTCCAGCCGATGGAGTATAAAACTTTCCAGTGTTGTCCAGGCAGATTTCTTTCCCATTCGTCACACCGTCTTTTAAAATTTTTCCATCTTTAATAAAACATCCAGCGCATACAGGTTGCCCACTATCATATGAAAAATAACTGCCGTTTGTTGTGACTGCTGCTCCTGTACGGCCGGCATATGTAGTCGGATATTCTCTATAGCTGCCCCAACTGTCATTTGATAGTCCGCCTTTGACTTGATTAGATGGATCGTTGACGATAATATGGGTTAAGAAATATTCACCGCTCTCCGTGTATTTTTGCTGAACGGAAACGAAAATACTATCGGTTGTGACATTAGATACACTATTATCTAATTCTGCCTTATAGGTCTCGGCGGCGACGACAGCAGCTGTTTTTTGCTTTGCAGTGATTGTTGATGTATATTCTTTTCCAAGATAGGTAACAGAAATATCATTATTTCCTGCTGCCAATGAAATTGTGTCAGAAATTTCAACATCATCTACAGACAATTCTTTCTTTTCGTTGCCACTATACGTGACTTCATAAGAAAAATCAGATTTTGGATAATCCCCTTCATAGAGAAGTTCTTTACTTTCCATTGACAATTTGCTGATCGTGTTCAGTGGAATCTCATACTGCTCCTCGCCCAGAATAGTCTTTGCAGTTACAGTATGATCATCTGCAGTTAAAATTTCAGGAGTCTTTGTGAGTTCAAAATCGGATACGGCCAGTTCCTTTTGGGTATTATCCGCATAAATAAGCTTCGCAGATATGTCTTCCGAGTGGAAAGAATCTCCTTCGTAGATCGGTCCATCCGCATAACTCCATGCGATATGATCGGCTTTAATAGCTTTTACAGGTACAGATACGGACATATCTCCGTACGTCACAGTAATGCGTTGGATGGACTTAGACAGCTTTTTAGGGCTGATAGAAATGTCTGTTACCGGATTTTTCCTTCCGAGCAGGCTTACAGTGTTTGCATGAAAGCTTTTGGCAGAGACTGCATCGTACTGATAAGGTGTTTTACCAGCGTAAGTAGCTTCCAATTTGCATGGAATAAACCATGCGGCAGATAAGGCAATGCCTAGAAGGCAAATACCTGTTCCAATAATAAGTTTTTTGTGTCTCAATTTTTCATACCTCCTATTGTATTTGTTGTTCAAATATAGTATTGAAAACACAATGGGATTTTTTGAAAAATTGAAAAAGGTTCCGGAAACACATGCATCTGCAGTGTTCCCAGAACCTTTCTGAATAGTGCTTTTTACTTGTTTTCCAGCAATTCTTCAATACGATCACATAATAACTCAAAAGCTGAAGTACCGGCTTTTCCACTCTTTAAAACGGCTTCTCTGAGCGCTTCTACTGCTTCGGGTTCTGTCGTACAATCCGTATTATCAGAAATGCAGGTGTAAATTCTGCATGCAAGCTCATAGTCGGCAGCCCTTTCAGGATCTTTACCAATCTGTTTGCAGAGATCCAAATAATTCTCAATGGATTGGTGAAACATTGCGTTGACCTCAAGAATGGATCTTCCATGAAAATTCAAAGAATCAGAAATGCAGCGGACCTCACCTACATAGATCTTATCTTCTGGTTCGTATGATATATCAGCAGTGTATCCTTTATAGTTTATGGAAAAATTGATTTTCATAAGCTGCTCCTTTCTGTAACAATTTTTTCTCTACGAGACATATTGTCCCGAATAATACCATAATTAAGCTCTTCAGGCGATTTTGAATGATATTCCTGGAATCGCTGGCGGGCTATGTCGGAACTCTCTAAACCGGAAAATCCGCCGGAATATTCCTTTTTTGTGTTATAGAACTTCAGATCGAAGCCTTTTCGAGTAAACGAATCCATATTATCATGCATGATCTTCTGAAACGAAACAAGGCATTCTCCATAGAGTGTTGCCATCTGACGGATTCCTTCTACGGAATTACCCAGCGTTTTTATGGTACCTAAATGAAGCGTGTCTATTTTGTACGTAATAGACCAGGCTCCGCGGATAGAAAGATCCAGATAATATCCCTCGTTATATCCCGGAGAAAGGACAAAAAGTGGATCAAATTCGTATTTAATTTTCTAAAATATAATTATGGTCAAAATTCCCTTGAGAATTAAATGTACTAATCATATCAAAAATATTATTGCGAAGCATGGTTAAAATATCGCTTGATAGATGACAAATCATTTCTGTATATTCATTATATTCATCATCTTTTAATAGACAATGACAACCTAGCCACTTATTTTCTGCATTTTTTCTGATCCAATTTGAGTCAGTTGAAAATGATTCATAAACTTGGTTTTCAAGATTTACTTCATGTTCAGAGTTGGGGTCATCTTTTAAGAACCATTGAAAGTTTCCTAGTTCATTACAGGCTGTATGACATACTAAATAAAAGTCTGCATTTTTATTTTCTCTTGCAATTGTTATAAATTTTTTTTGCATATTATTTGTCTCCTTTTAATTATCTTCACCTTGAGCTATCATCAGTTAAATCCTTATTTAATCAAATCTCTTATCGTATTTTTTATCTTCTACAAGGTCAACATCTGTATAATTATCAAGGCATTTCTCATAATGCCCCTCTTGCTTAGTAATTCCTGAATATGTTTCATACGGATTAGGAAGATTATGTTTTTTACAACATTCATAGCAGATTACAAAACTTCTAGTTTTTTCTCTATTTCCATATGGTTCATTATCTGTATGATACCTAGCAAAATTTTGAAAAGGTGTCATAGATAACAGCGTTGCCGTTCTATCACAGTCTTTTCCACAAAAATCACATATAGCGTGTATCATGCTCATTACCTCTCTTTCTACTGATATTAATAGAATTGTAAAAAAAGCACACGATAAAAATAAACTTTAATTTTTATCATGTGCTATAAAACAGGTTATGTTTTATGTGAAAAATATTCAATACATTAAAGATTTATTTTACTATCTTTTGGAACGGTCACATTTAAGACAATCTTTCATCGTTGCATAGCATCCAGAATAGCTTGTCGTTCTTTTTCAGCTTCTACTAAATCAATATCAAAAAATTCAGCAAGTAACTTTTCTTTATTGATATAGTCTCCGTTACCCATAACATTGGCAAATGGACTTTCTCTCTTTTGTTTTCTGTCAAACATGGTATATTTTCTTAAGAGCCAATCAAGAAATTCTCCACAAAGCTGTGATTGTTCCTGAATTTCAATCATTATATCCAGCGTTGGTGTTTCAATTTTATTCATATTTTCATCCTTCTTTTCCCATGAAAGCAATTTTTCATTTGCAAAATTTAAATTACTATTCTTTTAATGATTTCACAATCATTTTTACATTTTGCGCATCACCGTTATGTGCTTTCCGGTGGTGCGTAGTTTCTTTAATATATACAGTTTTTCCGGACTTATATGTCCGCATGTGTCCGCGGGTCTTCCAAGCGTCTACGTGAAAATTCCGCACAATATTTATGCAAATTTCAACTGTCCATTGCGCTCAGTTTGGATTCTGTCTGGGCGACAAATGGGCTGCCTTTCTGCTTTGCACAGTTCAGGAAGATTCGCTTTTACAAGGGCGGCTGGTATGGGTGGGCAAACGGCATTGCCACATCTTTTAACCTGCTCTGCTCTCTGATAGGTCTTTCCCGTATAGTCATGATCGATGATATAATCACTTGGAAAGCCCTGGCATCCATAAAGTTCCTGTGGTTCCAGCATTCTCAGCCCAATATCTACGATTTGATAATCCGTTCCTGAAATTGTAACAAGCCCGAATTTATCTTTGGTAGTTATGACATTTAATGGTTCTTTCAGGTCTCCTTCGCTACGATTTCCATGGAATTTCAAAAGAAAGGCTCTTACTTCACCGAAATGTCCGTCTCCGGCTGTGATGGTAGGAAGAGGATTCCGAATGTCCTTTCCATCGCAGTGATTATTCATCTGAACAAGAGTTGCAGCCACAATGCTGTTATGATCCCATGCAGTAACAGTAGGTAATGGATTTTTCATGCATTCTCCTGCTCCTTTATATCCTCCTGAATAATATTTGTGCAAAAATGCAGAAATTTTTCCTGATTTGCAGGGAGCAAGCGTCGGCCGCACAATTCCATACCCATTTTTCGCTGTGATTGTAGGGAGCGGGATGTGTAAATCCCCTGCTTTCCGATCTCCACCGTGGTTGCATTGGACAAGAAAAGGTTCTGGGTTCTCTAAGATATATTTTTGGATTCCTCTTGCAATCCGCTCCATCGTTTTCGGAGAAAGCGGTCTTTGCGCACGGATGCCATATTTTTCCTTAATTTCTTCTGCCGTATCAAAAATACTTGGGCAAGGACGCTGAAAGTCGATTTGCGTGTAGGCTCCCAGATATGGCTTTAAATGCCCATTTTTGACTTCTGGGCTATCAGCCGGCGCATGCGTAGGTGAGGGCCATACAATAGGCTTTCCGTCGCATCGAGCAATCAGAAAAAATCTCTTTCGGGTTGTAGGTGCGCCATAATCAGCAGCAATCAGCTCTCGATATTGAACCTCATATCCTAAATCATTGAGCTGATGAACAAATTTCTGAAATGTTGTGCCGCGTTTGGCTTTGATTGGATGATGCTGCCTGTTAAGAGGCCCCCATCCTTTGAATTCCTCTACATTCTCCAGCATAATAACTCGCGGACGTACTAATCCCGCCCATCTGCAGGCTACCCAGGCCAAGCCACGGATGTTCTTATCCTTGGGCTTTCCGCCTTTTGCTTTGCTGAAATGTTTACAATCTGGTGAAAACCAGGCAAGCCCTACTGGACGTCCATTGCAAACCTTAACAGGATCTACCATCCATACATCTTCGCAATAGTGTTTTGTGTTTGGATGATTGGTCTGGTGCATTCGAATTGCCTCTGGATCGTGATTTATAGCAATATCAACGCTATAACCAGTAGCAAGTTCAATGCCTGTACTTGCCCCGCCACCGCCAGCAAAGTTGTCAACGATTAATTCTCCGTTGATCATGTTAATTCTCCTTTTTTGACAAAATGTATTTCAGATCTAATTTGTATACTCCTTTCCTCGTTTATTGATCTGATACTGATAGAATTAGAAAGAATGTAAAAAACAAAAAATGCAGGTCTTTTTGGGGGCGGTATTTGCAATAAGAAAAGGGGATGCTGCTCGCACCCCCTGGGTTGTTTATTTCGTTTTCCGATATCCGCGTTCAATATTTTCGTCTCTTGGAACGAAATAAGGATATCCATGAGAATCATACTTTAATTTCAGATATACTTTTTCTGTTCGATGTGTCTTGGGATTGTCCAGAAGTGCATATATCTGGGATGCTTTCGGCGGCTGACGTTTCAGCTTTTGAAATAATACTGTCCATAACATAAAATTTTCCTCCTTCTATTTAACATTCAAATATGTACTACACACTAAGGATCGGATCGCAATGATACCGGAGCAGGGCTTCTTTGGTGACCTTTTTGATCAGACTACCTATTGCGTAGGTACATCCGTTTCCACACTGCTGCTGACGTTCCCCGATCGTTCCATGAAATTCGAAACGCTGATCAAATCCCATTAAGGCAGAAGCTTCTGCTACAGTTAATGTTCGGTTTTCTGTTGGATGAATAATGGGGAGCTTTCTCCAATTGACAATGGTAGGAGATACAGAATCATAATCCAGTCGATAGTAGCGATCTGAATGCATAGTTTTATTATCACGAAATTCAGGAATGTCTTTGAAATTATGTCCGGGCCGGACGAGAGCCATTCTCTTCTCTGTTTCCGGACGGCTTGTAGTTACATCAAAGTAGTTATACCATTTGGATGTGACTTTGGATAATGCTTCACGGACCGTATGGAATGGGTATAATTTGAGCTGTGGAAGCTGAATTTTACCGATACGAGATCCGATAATGATCGCCCTTTTTCGGGTGGTATATCCGCCAATATCGCAGTCTCGTACAATGTTGGATGTGATTGTATACCGATGGCTCAATTTTTGCAGCACTTTGGAAAGAAATTTTCCGCTTTCACAGGTGATAAATTGCGGAACATTTTCAATTACAAAAATTTCCGGACAATTTTCCTGTGTGATGCGAATATATTCATCCACAAGATCAACATCTTCATGATTCTCCATTCTTCTCCTTCGATTACTGGAAGAGAATGGTTTACAGGAAGGCCCGCCTATGATCAGGTGCTGTGGAGGGATCTTTCCCGAAACTTCCCGGACATCACGGCACACAATATGATTTCCTATGTTATGTCGATACGATTCACAGGCAGCCGCATCAGAGTCACATGCGTAGTTGATTTCAAAGGCCGGGTCCAGATGAAATGGCCAGTCCAACATGCCTGCTCCTGAAAATAAAGACATAACAGAAAATACAGATCGTACTTCCTCATTAACGGTTGTATTCCAGTCAGAAAATCCGATGGAATCCAAATATTCCGCAATGCTGATTTGCCCTTCAATGCCAGCGGCAGCCTTTAAAACTACTTTGGATACGCTGAATTCAGCAAGGACACGTTCAATGGGAACGATTTTGTCCTTAATACTGCGGATGCAGCGTACGATAATTTTGTCCTGCAGAACCTCCATTTCCATATGACTGCATCTGGAAACTGCATCGCGTACTTTTTTACTCCTAAGATCAAATAAGGCATTTATATTGGCTCCAGATCTCTTTTTGGAAATTTTAAGGCCGCTCTTAGAAGGGCGAATGATAATGCAAGTTGGGCGGACTTCATAAATATAATGACCGCCGGGATAATATTGTTCGTTTGGTGTTATAGAGAATGTTAATCCTCTATTTGATGAATGCAATTTTTTCATTTTTTTCTCCATGGACATATTGTATTTCAGATCTGTTATTTGACATACTCCTTTCTGCTTAAATTGATCTGATATAGATAATATTGGAAATTGCGTGCAAAATAACATGCTTCTATCAATCAAGATCCATCAAGAAACATTCACTTAGTAAAAAACGTATTATCACGCGAAGCACTGTTATTGTCACACAGCGACAGAAGTTATATTTAACCTGATGATCATAGATTTCAACATGAGAGAACTATATCTGTATCGACGAGTCCAAACGTTTGAAGGAAGCGGAATCAGCCGAAAGAGTGTAAGCCGAAAGTTCTGTGATGAACTGCTGATAGAAAAAGTAAAGGATATTTTGTATGAAAAAGGTGGATAGAATATGCTGTATAAAAGGAAAAAGAAATAGGTAAAACGGTTCCAAACAGAAAAGGGGGAATTTTGTGCATAATGGTTCTGTCTGTGAGGAAAAAAGGAAAAGTGAATACAGAAAAGGGGCTACTTATAAATATGCGTTACTAAAAGCGAAATCCCTGATATTACAGAAACTATTTGCGATATACATTTAATTGTGATATAATTTTGTTAAGATATACATTATTGTGTACATAATTTTAAAAATGATGGAGGGTGATTATCATGGTATCGTAGTTATAAGCGTAGGTATTATAAGGCAAATAAAATTGAAATGGGGGAATAATTTATGAAACGTCGTTTATTAGAAATTCCTGTTGTTGCCATGCTGATTATGACTTTAACTGTTCCAGTATTTGCAGCATCAAAAACTTTGGGTGTTTCTGAGATAGATCAAAACAAGACAAAGTGGTGCTGGGCTTCTTGTTCAGAGATGATCGGCAAGTATTATAACAGTGGAAGCAATCGTGACCAGTATGCTATTGTAAAAAAAATTAAGGGTAATACAGATAATCAAGAAGGTACTATTACAAATATTTGCGATGCGATAAAATATGCATCTGTAGATAGTGTAACTTTTACCAGTAAATCCACCGCACTTTCTTTTAATTCTTGTAAAACTGAAATTGATGATGGTGATCCATTTGTTGTCTGGTTACAAGGCCAGGATGGTTCATTAAGTCATGTAGTCGTTGCTAGTGGTTATAAAACGGGTTCTACAAATTATTTGTATATTTTAGACCCTTCGCCCAATGTTGATGCACAATATTTTTCGTATACTGGGCTGGTAAATGGATCAACTGGAACACTGGGAACTCGTTGCTATGAAAAAACTGTTTTAAGAAAATAACCAATAGAAAGCTTAATATTGATTAGGAGGTAACGAATATGAAAAAAATAATCACTTGCTTATTAACGCTCTCTATGATGTTCATGTTTTCTGCAACAGCATTTGCATCCGATTTTTCGGGCAACGCCGAATCGGAATTAAGCAACATTTCAGACAAAATTGTAACCGCTGTTAATGATGTATACAGTGATAAAAACATATCCATTACAGCAGAGGACATAAATTATGACAGTGCTTTCAAAATATATGTCGATACAAATGTTTTTAAATTATCCACTAACGTAGTAGGTGAAATTGAAAATGCACTTGAAAACGGAAACTATATTTATCTGTTACCGATTGATACAGTTAATGGAACCGTGGTAGTTAATTTCCAAAAGGGGCTTCCCTTAAGTGAGAATGCAAAAGCTATTCTTTCTGAGGAAGAACAGCAAGAGGTATTAGATAATGCGGGGAAATGGGTCATTTCTAGCCTTGCATTATACAAAAATGGAAATTCAAACTATGATTATGAAAAAAAACTTTCAAGTATCATCGATGAAATTCCAGCAGATACAATATTGGTTGGCGGTTTACCAATATTCCAAGATGTTGTTGCCCTCATTCCTAATAGTGATGGTGTAATAGAAGAAATTGTTCCTGTTACCGCAACAGATTATGATGAAAATTTAGTCACTTATGCAAGAAGTAATTCTGTAATTTATGATTACGAACAAGTAAAAGAAATTGCTAATGATTTACCAGAAGCAAATTCGGATATGGCTGGCGGAACAGATGTTAAAGATGTTGATCATTCTCAAGTAACCTATGGTCGGTTTATTTGGGGGATATTAGCTTTGTCAGTATTTGGTTGTGCATTTTTCTTTTTCAAGAAGAGAAACAGATTCTAAAACAAATCTTATTTGATGGAGGGCATGTGATATGAAAAAATTATTTCCATTATTGATTGCTTTTACATTATTATTTTCATTTCCTTTACCAACGTTTGCGGCAGAATCAAATGACAGGCAACAAAATACATCATTTGAAATCTCCCTTGAAGAAGCGCTTGCATTAGCTGATCCAGCCGATATCACTGTACAAAATGGTATTACAACTATTCCAGTTAAGTTAGACATAAGCGAAGAAGTTTACACGGAAGTAGTAATTAAAGTAAACAATTTAACTCGTGCGCGCGCAAAAAGTTTTTCTATGGAGGGTTGGTTTCGCCTAACTTCAAGCAAAGAGATTGTATCCGTATATGGCTTAGATGGAACTTTTGAATATACTGGATCATCAGCAACAGCAACTGGTTCAAGTGGCTATCATAATCCAACAGCTTCTGGATGGAGCGGAACATATAATCTAAGCGATGAAGAAAGCGATGACGGAAGTGCCTCTATTATAGGAAACTATACGCTCAAAAAGAGTGGTAAATATAATAATAGCGCAAGTTGTAAAGCAAAATGTAGTAAAAGCGGAAAAATCAGTTTTTCTGGAGATTATGATGAATCAACTATAATTTAATGTGGAGGTAAAGATAAATATGTATACAAAACTTAAACAACTTATCGCAGCAACTTTGTCCGTATTTTTGTTAGGAACTATGTCTCCTACAACTGCTTTTGCAGCAGACCATACTTCAATCAAACCAACACAAAACGATTCTATCCTGCTGAATACCAATAACTCAGAAGTTGGTATAGAGTTTTATAATTCTGAACCAGTCACAATTGCCAAGTATCAAACTGCTTCTGCATGGCAATCTGGACGCTTTTATTTGAAGTCTGATAATTCTACATTGGGTGAATTTAAGACCGTTGGCGAATTTACATATGATGGAACCATCTGTAATGTAACAAACTGTAAAAACAGTGTTTGGAATGTTGCTGATGGTTGGCAGGTTAAAAATAGCGCTTCTGAGAAACAGGTTTCTCCCACTTTTGCAAAAGCAGTTGGAGTATTTGAATTGTATAAAGAAGGCCTTTTTGGAAATAAGCTTTCTTCATCAGCCACAATTACAGTAAGTTGTAATCAAAATGGAAAAACAAACCGTGAATTTAATGGTGATGAAGCTACCGAGTAGTTTAATTATTTCTATCCCCCCTAATGCAGTTATTACCACCAACAATGAAATAGTTATTTTATTTGGTTATTGTTCTACAACATCTAATACGATGAATTAGATAACAAAAAACTGAAATCACATTGTCTACAGGAAACGGAAAAGCAGTAAACCCTAAAAAGGTTTGCTGCTTTTCTGCATTCGTTTTTAAAACTTTGGCAAATAGCGCCGATGGCTTGCAAACGTCAAACGTAAGGTAAGCGCAAAATATTGCTACGTTACTCATGAATTACGCTCCTGGGAAATGGGCAGACCAACGCGTAGCGGTGCTGGGAATGGTACCCGCGAGATCGTTTCAAATTGACACTCCAACCGATCTGACACTCTTCATCATTTGTCTTTTTGCTCGCACTTCTCGTTCGCTTACGCTATGTTGCCCTTTTGGACGGCCTATGATTTTTCCATTTAATCTCGCCGTTTCAATGCCTTTTTTTGTGCGCTGTCTGAGATCGCCCACATCTTTTTGTGCATGATCAAAAGCAATACGAATTCATTCTTTTGCAAGCATCATAAGATACATCATAAGATACTCTTCCACTGCGGATAAAATGACATCCACATCGGTTCCTGTCCTCGGAACATGTATCTGCAACGCATTTCTGTACATCACCGTATCAATATGAGACTCCTGTAAAATAATCCTTGAAAACTACGCGTCGCATTCTTGTTGCTTCAGTGATGAAGTTAGACGCGCAAATTTTTTTGAAAAATAGACAAAAGCACGGCTGACACATTATGCCCGCCGCATTTTATTGGATGATCTAACTCTTAACTATTTGATGATAGTAGAAAAGTTCCCTTCCGTCCGATCGAACTTATAAATAGAAGTTCCAAGAACCGTTGCTTTTGGAGCAAATTTTCGAAGAGCAGAGTACAAAATAGGAGCGATCTCATCAACGGAGCATGCCGTGAAAGTTGCTGCCGGGACAACCAAAACATGATAAATGCTTAACTGTAAAACGTAAAGATCATCCTGTAAATAATTTGCCAGTTTCTGAAAATACTCAGGGAACAGCAAAACAGCATTTCTGTGTTTTTCACAGGAAACTATATAAGAATTTGCCAAAATCGGATTTTGTTGAATGGTTTTTGGTTTCGGTTTTTGAAGTTTAAAATCACAATCAGAGATATTTCTTCGCACTGCACTATCAAGTTCTGCTGCAGTAATTCCCAATTCGCTCATCATTGCACTGGAGACGACACACGTACCTCCCCCAAACGCTGTAACATCAAGGTCTAGCATGTATAATACAGTAAGGTCAAAAAAGGTTTTTGACGGTGCCGCAAACGGTAAATGTTCGCATGCTGCAGATGGAAACATCTGATAAAAAACATGATCTAATATATACTTTTTCGAGAGGCAAGACGAAAAGTCTGTTTTATCAGCCTCGGACTCAGCTTCAAAAAATGTATTGATGATTATAGACGCAGCTCGATTCATGGAAATTTCATTCTGATTGACCGCCTTTACAAAGGGATCAAGCGCAATAACAGGGACTAAGCTGTCTTCCGCTGCCTTTTTTACGATTTCAATGAAATACGTTGAGTCGAACTCTTTGAGGGATTCCTCAAAATGTCGTATGGAGATCGAAACTTTATACTGATCTCCTAACATTGCTGCTACGGTTGCCACAAGTTGTTTTCTGGTCTTTTCCATATTTTTTACCTCTTAATGTGTATTTCAGAACGCTTTGGCTATATATTGTTCTGATACATAGAGAATTGAAAAAAATTAGAAATATGATTTTCACGTAGGAGAAAAATGTGCAAAAGAACACGGTGGACACATTATTGATGTCCACCGCATTTTTAAGAAAGATCCTTTCCTGTTTTATAGTGTCTGTTTCTCTTCCGGATTTTTATTTTCCAATTCGATTTCTACACGCTCCAGCAATTTCTCTACTCTGCTCCTTTTTGCCATCCTTTTTACGGAATTTTGATCATGACTTTTAATTCATGCATGTCTGATATACATAGAATTGGGGAAAATTAGAATTGTAATTTTCACGTACGAAAAATATTTTTAGACAAAAAAACACGGCAGATGCATTATTTATGCTGCCGTGTTTTTTAGTGATTATCAGATGTTATGTTATATCCGTCTATATCATATCGCCTCGAGTAAAATAAAAACCCCGGAGTTTGCCTACCTCCGAGGTTTTTGCTACTTATTATGAAAATAGCACTTCATTTTTAGTATCTATCCATATACAATATAGCATATGAAAGCAAGAAACGCAATATTACAAATACGGTAATTCTATGCCAGAACATACGTTTTCACCCCGAAAACAATCCCCGCAATACTCCCATATGCCAGCCTCGACTTTCTTAAATGTAGCATAGGTGGGCTTTTCGAAACCATTTTCTGCAATTCGATGTGAGACAGGTTCTCCAATTTGAGAACAATCACTTCTCGTGCAGGCAGGGGGCAGCATACCAAGAAGCTCATCCAAAAGATCTTCTGTAATATAGCATCCCACTTCGCACGCATCAAGTCCAAAATAATGTTCCCGGTCAATGAGTTCTCTCCCATTGATAATAATACTCTCGCTCAATGGAACACCTTCATAGTCTGCTTCCCGGATAATGAGTTCTTCGTGGAACCATGGGTGTGATTCATAATTCCGTTTATATATTTCGGCAATATGGCGTTTTGGAAAAATCTGGGAATTGCCAGCTGTTATGTCGTATCCCTTTATATTATATACAACTTTATAACCTTTAAGGGTTTGTAGCATCATAAGTCATCCTCCATTTCGGCAGATACGGTAAGCTCCCTTTTCATAGCATCGCAGATTCGTAAAATATGTGAGTAACCGTCGGATTGGCTCATCGTCAATTGAGCAGCAATTTTTTCGATTTCACTCACATAGTCATTTAACCATTCGGCGTTATCTAATGCAGTCGGCATATCTTCCAAAAAGTTATTGAATTTATCAATATCTTCGTCGGACAATACCCCATTTACCCCATTTCCGATGCTGTTACGGCATTTTACAATGCCGCCCAGACAAAAGTTGTCAACATGTCCATACTGACACAAATCTCTGGCCAACATCAGATCACCATATAATTCTAAAAACTTGGGGTTACTTTTCTCTTTGGCAAGCTGCTCATGAAACATATTGCAAATGAGAACAAGTTCTGATGCACTTAAAGTTACGTTTGCATTAGCGTTTTCCTTCGAAATACTTTGAATGTTCATTTTCGTTCCTCACTTTTCTTTTTGAATTGTCACTTCTGGATTAACACATTTCCCAATATTGTATTAACCGATCGAATTAACCATTGGATTTATTTGCTTTTTCACGGCTCTTTAAAAATATGAATCCTTCGCGGGAATACGATGTCATTGTGATTTTTTCTCCTACGAGTATCGTTTTGTAACGCTGTTTCTCTAACTGCTTTTTTGTACGAAACAAATTTAGATTTTTAAGCATAACATTTACCCTTCCATATCCTTTTAGGACCTATAAAACGGTGCAATACCACATTGTTCCTTGAAAGACCACGTAGACTGGTAATCGACAACATTGCAGCAGGTTCCGTCTGCAAAACGGACATATTCAGCATCCAAGTGTTCTACATAATCATCCAGAACACGATTTGGGTAGGGGCTGCAGATGATTTTTCGTCGTCCAATATGCAAAATTTCGTGTGTAATAAGATTTACCTTGCACGGTGACTCAAGAATCGTCCTTCCGTCATCCCATTTAGTAATGTATTTTGCTCTTACTTCTGCTTTCATGGCGGTTTCCTCCGTTTTCCTTTTCAATTTGTATTTTTTCTCTTAAGATCTGTTCTACTTCATTGGCAAAATCGGCCGTTACCACTGTTGGGGTTCCTGCCAATGCATTCATCACAACTTCAATCCCTTTCTCTGTCATAGCTGATCTCCTATCCCAATGTTATTTTTAATACTTTTCATAAGTAATAAAAGCAAGCGATAATATTACCCGGGACCATAAAAATTTTTATGCTCCGTAGCTCCTAGTGATTCCGTTCAGGGCAAGCTTTAGGGGCATATGCTCTTTGTTCATCTCTGATAGCACAATCAGGAGCAGTACAGTTTTTGCAACGTGGAACAGGTGTGTAGCGATATTTATTTCTACACTTGGCAGAGCAGAATAGTTGGTCAGTTCTGCTCTGTGTAAATGGCCTGCCACAATTCCAACATATACCATAACATTTTTTCAATTGACGTACCATCCTTTTATATGCTCTTCGAAAACAGCTTTTGCTTTAAACGCAATATCTTTGCAGTCATTAACCCAGTCATCATATTCGTCCATAAACAGCTCATATGCATACTCTAGGTTTCCGCTTTCTCTCCAAACATAATATCCAACTAATAGTTCAGGTGAAGTGAAGAATTTGAAAAAGATGTCTTTTTCCAAAAAACTTGTTTCTCCATCTTCTTTTTCAAACTCAATTTCATTTTCCAGCTCTTTCCATATTTGCAAAAAAAGTTTTTGATAATCCATATGTTACTCCATTTCCAAATTTTTTTATATGCCAACTTTCAATCCCATTGACTTCTCCCATTCTTCAACGAGGCAATTAATAATATCATCTGGAATATCCACATCGGCAAATTTTCCATCATACACCCAGTCATAAGCAGCGCTCCATCGATCACTATGCAGCCATTCTGCCTTACCTATCCATTTATGAAATTGGTTATTCTTGAAAGAACACCAATCTTCATAGGTACTGGTTTTTTTAAGAAAATTTTGGGCTTTTTTAACCATTTCCATATCTGCAACAGGAAAAGCCTTCTTTTTAATATCAGGATAATCCCCGTTCCATCCATCCCATTGTGAAAATATGATTTCTCCGTTTTCATCGTAGACTTCACAACCTAATCTCAATGCTTCTTTTACGGCATCTTTTAAAGAGGAAAGGTTATTTGCCTTTTCGGTCCCATACCAATCGTAACATCGGTATTTCATGATTTTTCATCTCCTTGACAAATTGAATTTCAGATCGATGTATTATTATGCTCCTTTCTTTAAATTGATCTGATATTCTTAGAATGTAAAAAGCGCGGACAAACAAAATGGCCGGGAATTCCCGACCATTCTGTATTGCCATGGTTTTTTTTATTCGACCTCGTATGAGTCCCATAATTCTTGTAAAGTCTTTCCGGTTTCTTGCATACAATATTCTTCCATTTTATCTAAGATGATTTCCTGCTCTTCCTCCGTTAAACGCCAATCAACAAGACGTTTGCAGCAGTCATCAAAGGAACGCAGACGGTATTCAGCATGGACTGATCCATTAGGAGTCCAGCATACATCAAAGCTAATCCAAGTATTATCCTTTTTGATAGTTGTTCCAAAATACTTATCAACATCAAACAACAGGGTACACTCGGCAGCAATCACATTATCTTCAACGCTAATCTTATTAGCGAAGCAAATATTTTCTTTTGTAAGATTGATTTCTCGCACATTTTTTTCTCGCATAGTTTTTCCTTTCTGAAATTATGACTTCATCATGCTTCATAATCGCCACAATAATTTGGGTTAATTTCATCTTCATATGCGTTAATAATTTCGCCATTTTGAAGTTTTACTTCATACATACAATTTATTTCATATCTCCGTTTACCATCTTCATTTCTATCCGTATCGTCCAACAGCTCCCTATCATAATCTTTTTCCGTGAGTTCCTTTATTACCTTTTCAACTCTCATACCATCATATTTTTTTAGATCGCTATCTGAACTAAAGAATTTATTGCCAGCGAGCTTTTTCTTATAACTTTCAGTTCTGTATTCTCTCATGATTTCTGCTCCTTTTTATACTATCACCTACATTTCTAAATTTATTTTCGTTTCCAGTTATTCGGCATTTTATGCACAGGTTTTCCTGGTTTGTAAGATTCGTTATTTTCGGAAATTCCAACAAACCGATTTTTATCTCCATTCAGATGCTCATGAATAAAATATTCTTTTACCGTCTCCATATCAGCATCGGCATCAACAAGATTTGCGCAATCAACTCCGTTGAGCATAAAACTTACATTGTATAACATGATTTTCCTCCATTTTCTGAAATCATCGTTTCATTACTTCTTCAATTTCTATAAATATACTACCTGACCTTATATCTTCTATTTCAATCAACCTATATTTTTTCCTGTTGTATTTTCTCAACGGATAACAAAGCAATAGCGTTACTTTATTAGAAATTCCTTTGTTATCAGTAGGAGTAGCATCAATGCAAGATCCACAAGAGCCGTCTTCTTTTGACCATCCGCGACCTCTTGTAATATGGTAAGAATTAAAATCCACATCATAGTTTAAATCTTTTTTGATTTTTTGTTTAAAATTATATTGTTCTTCTGTCATGTTATTCTCACAACCTTCCGTTGAAACTCTTGTTTTATCTCACTATGCTAAAGAAACTCCGCCTGGAAATCTATATAGTGGGAGTGGTTCTTCCCCTGGGTTTGTGTTTTGTACACCACATAAAACTCCTCTATATTCCCCATGCCATACTTCTAGTTCCCAATTATACTTTTCTGCAAATTTTTTCAGCTCTTCATTCATTTTAATTTCCTCCAAATTCATCGTTTACATCAGCTTTCAAGAATTGCCGTCATACACCAATTAATCCGTTCTAACAGTAAACTTCTACATTCAACCTCTTACGACATATATACATTCATTACCATGTCTTCCGATAAACAATGTTTTTTCTTCTTCCGCTTTGATTAGTTCTTTCATGCTAGATTCCTCCAGAAATTAATAATAGGCTTCTCTTTTTAAACGCCGCTTTCTCGTTTCTGCAAACCTTTCAGATATTCGATTAGTGTACCGAAATCAGTATACCCGGCAGGGTTAATTGGTCGCCCATTCCACTCAGTATAAAATACACACGCATCGTTTGACGGAACGAATTCACAGTCCCCATTCCAATCATCTAAAATATCCTGAATAGATTTTGCTTTGATTAAATATTTTTCGCCGGCGGCATTTGCTGTAATGATAATGATATCCTGATGAAAAAAGAATGTTTCCATTATGCACCTCTTCTCTTCAGGCAGGCCCGACACATGCATTCATCCGCAACAATCATCTCCAGATCGTTTTTCTTATCGCAAACAAATCTATCAATGTTATATTTCCATCCATGACTCAGCACAATTCTATCTGACTTATCCCAGTATCCCAGTTTTTTCATTCCGGTCACAGAACCACTTTTGTCAAGGTTGGGATGCACACTGATGCCAAGACCAGTGGAACCATCTTCAATCCAAGCAATCCCATTATTAGTATCTCTATAAAGTTTTACATATGGCCTAATTTCTTTAATTAATTTCTTTGCCACAATATTATCCTCTTTTCTTGTCAAAATAGTAAAATCGCCGCTTCCTATGCTTCCTTTGTGGAATAATATTTCACGATCTTTTTGAAATTCTTGTCATTAGCATAGGCAACTCTAGGTTTTGTCCCGTTTGAATTAAATTCTGTTACACTTGAAATGGCATATCCCTGTACAGATAATTCTGCCAGATATACAAGCAAATTTAATTTACATCCGAGACTATCAAGCTGAATCTCTTTCTTTAATTTTTGTACTTCTTCGTCATAATTGTCATCTACTTCAACAATCATTTCAGAAGCATATGTATTGATTTTATATAATCTGTTATTGATTTTTCTCACCATATTATTTTCTCCTCAAAAATGCTGTCCGCGATTGGTTATAGAATCACCAATCGCAATCGTCGTTTGCTGCCCAATATTTGATTTCTAATTTCTCGTCCGTGACACAAGAAATATATTTCATTAGGATCGCTTCGTATTTTTTCTGACCCATATTTCTTGTCTTTTCATTGTAATACCATGGAGTATCTACGGATAATCCAAGGTATTGCACGCCATCTACGGTATCGCATGAGATATTAATGCCTTCAATATTTTCAATAATTTCTTTCAGGCAAGCGGCTGCTCCATAGTTCCCGCAGCCATCATCAAAATTGGAAAGAAAATCGCCGAAGGTACCGTCATTTTTTGTTTTATCAAGAAAATACTTTTCGGCAATATTGCTTGCATTCGTTTTCTGAAGAATTTCGAAGAATCTTTCAGCCTTCTGTTCATTATATTTTTTGATGTCTGAAATTTTTACGCCATAAATTAACATATAATTTTCTCCTATCTGTTTTATTTTACATCCGGCAGGACATAGAGATTCACTCCACCTGCCGGACATCTTGCCTTTCGGCATGCTTTGATCACATTTTGTCTATGTCATTCTTCTGAGGATTCAAAAACTAATTTGTATTCATGGAACCATTTTCGAACTGCTTCTACATCAGCAGAAATAACACAGCCATCCGTAAGCAGATACTCTGTTCCGCTGGATTGAGCCAGCTCCGCTTCCATTCGCTGCAGGATGCTCTTATTGTCTGGAATATTCGTTCTTTTGCTCATAGATATCCTTTCTCTATTAAACTATAAAGTCTTTTAGTGCTGACCAACATAGCCGGGATAATAAGCATCTGCAAGTGTGCTGACACGCTTTTCTGTACGAGTTCCGCCGTAATCCCAAAACTCGTACTCCTGCAGTACGCCGTCACTAAGCAGATATTCTCTCCATAAGCTTTTAGGATGAGACTGTGCTTTTTCCAGCGTCATTCCATACAGTTCATATACCTTTCCGTATTTTTCGGATAAGATCTTGGTAACATGGAAGTCAATTACGTTCATTCTCTTATTCTCCTTTGAAATCGTTTTTAAGATTTAAGATCTGCTACAGCCAGAGATGCCGTTTCCTCAATGCATTTCTGCAGATATTCATCAAAAGAAATATCTGTAAAGAATAGAAACAGATCTTTTACGGCCTGTTTATCGCCTGAACGCCGATAAATATTGAAAAGTTCCTCAGATGTTCCGGTGAGCTGCATATCTACCTTACTAAATAAATCTGCCAAGATGGTATCAGGATCGGTAAAGGCATCCGGATTCGTCGAATGCATTGAAAAAACTTTCTTCTCAACGGCATCCAATAAAGAAGCTGTTTCGGAAGGTTCCTTTTGGGAAGGATTGAAAAGTGACGGAAACATGAGCTTTGCCACTCCGCCGCTGTATCTTTCATCAAACCATGCCCAGATTTCTTCCTGATCAGTTCCAGCAGGAAAGTTAAACCATGGTTCAGCAAGTACAAGACGGTCTTCAGAGTCCGGATCAAATGGGACATCCGTTAAAGATTTCCATAAATCTTCCAGTAACAAATCTGAAGATCTGTACTTTTTAACAGGAACTACTTTTCCCTTGTCGTTAGAAGCAAGAATCCAAATCTGCTCATAAGCTGGGAAAGGGAAACTCACTTTGGTGGCTGCCGCAAAAACCGCATCATCTAAGCTCGAAAAGAACTTTTTTGTCCCTTTGGGCCAGAGGAGCAGATAGGAATCTTCAAGCTCTAAATTCGGTAAATCATAAATGGTAACCGCCCATTCAATGCAATCGTATTCGGTATAGCCATTTCCACTTGTATAATGCGAATACGCCAGTTCAGCGTAGTCTTCTGCTTCTTCATCTGGTAATCCATAGACTGTGATTAATTCGTTTCTCATGAAACTCTTGATATGTTCAGCATGAGCCTCCATGATTTCTTCGTCTGTTAAGACAATTTCTTTTCCATTTCTGTAAATTTTCATATAATTTTCCTTTCGATACAATGTTTTTCAGAACGTATATTTAGTTACTCCTTTCTTTGATAATTTGTTCTGATACAGATAGAATAGAAAATTCTTCCAAAAACAAAAGCCGGGAGCTTATGCCCCCGGTTTTATCTCTTTTTTCAATGCTTTCAAGAAATCTTCTTTGCGTATTGTTTCCGATGAATACTTATTGAGATAGTCCAAAATATTTTTCTTCCCGGATATAATACTGAAAAATGCACTTTGCGCTTCTGCTGCGCTCTCAAAGTCAAAGCTGACGCGGAACAACTTTCCCTTTTTGGGATATGTTCGGCCATTATTGCAAATATTATTTTGTGCAACGGGATATAAAGCGATCGTTGCATTTTTTGCTGCCTTATATTCGCAGGACCAATCCTCTAAGTGAATAAGTATTCCATCAGGAGAATGTTCGCGCTGAAGTATTGTCATTTCATATCCTCAAATAAATTCTACATCACAAAGCAACGTATAATGGTGTATTGGACCTGATCCTTTTGTAACAACATGCATAAAATGCTTTTTCAGATGCTGAATTTCATCAAATGAGATTTCATGCATATCTTCATCTCCGCCTGAATTTCCCATGACAATGAGATTTCCCACCAGCATTGGCTGGCCATCATTATTTACAGCAGATACCAGTGCAGGACGCTTGGAAAGACCCTCATCATCGCAAATGATCTCATACTCTCGGTCACCGATAGTACGAGATACAATATCTATCGTCTGGCAGTGAATGAATTTTTGATAATCCTCCAGATCAAATACATCTACAGAGTGCGTTTTTCCTTCAATAACATCAATCAAATATCCTCTCACATTACATTCCTTTCTTTAATTAAATCAGCTGAATAATGCATCCACGATCCCCGGAACGATATACCCGAATTGCATCTGCAGAGAATTTTCGAACAAAATGATCATCATCATAGATGCGCATCCATGTGTTGAATTCGCAGATGAGTTCATAGTGATCTGGAATGTGTGTTTGTCCATTGACAATATAAGCTGAATAAGTTCCATCTTCCCCGAAAAAAAGTTTTTTTAACTGAAATCCTTTTCCACGTTCAAAACCGGAAAGAATTAAGATGCCGATATCACTGCTGCCAATGTGTTCTGTGTTCTTTTGATAATCCATTTTAAAAAATCTCCTTACATATAATCAAAAATAGAAAGTTGTCCCACGGGAAGTGTTTCCTTGCTTTCAAAAAAAGGTTTCTGCGTCTCATTCGGTGCTGTTATGACCGCCTTTTCACGGCTGGAGCAGCGACCTGTAACGGTAATGGTCTTCTCTATCTTATCCGTAACAGGATGCTGTTTTAGAATTGGGAAATACTCATTTCTGCGCAGAATATTACGCAATGCAACCAGTTCTCTTGATCCCGAGTTAAAAGAAACTTTTAAAGCACAGAGTTCCTTTTCAAGTGCGCTTTTTACATCGGGATCGTTCTCATCCCCAGCAGCATCTGTAAGGGTAAGGTAAAGATTCTGGGCATCTTGCATAATTTCACCTTTTTTTGCCATGTAATCATCTGGGACCACTGGCGGAAGCTCTTTATGATACGCTTCCGGATAGTCTTTTGGCTCTAAAACTTCTTCACACTGTTCTCTATAGTACAAAATATGATTTCGTACCAAGTTCAGGTTAGTCCCGTCACACCAGAAGGGATCACTGCCGCCATTCTTATACAGCAAATCCCAGCGTTCATAAGCTTTTTCGAGATTTTCGGCCAATAACTGCCGAACATCTTTAAATTCTTTTTTCCTGGCCATAAATAATACCTCCATTGACATATTGTTTTTCAGACATTTCCTTATTTAGTTCTCCTTTCGTATGAATTTGCCTGATATGATAAGTATTGTGAATGGGCAGGAAAACAATCGGATCAGAAAAAGCAGAAAATCAGAACATGTGTGCGGCGGACACACAAAGAGCAGAAGCAAAAGAATATTCTCCTGCCTCTGCTATCCAATATTTCCTTTAGTTTTGTTGTAACCGCGTGTATATCCAGAATATTTGGCTATATTATCGCGCTCGAGAGCATTCAGGGAACGATACCCACTCCCTTTAAATGGAATCGTATGAATGTAGAATTTATCTCCATTCTTATAATCTCTATATACATCTCGGCAGCCATGTCCGGTTAAATGATCATTTACCCGTTTCATCACCCGCTGGCTCTGTCCTACATAGTTTTTCTTGTTTTTGCAATTATGCAAAACATATACACCCGAAAAGTCTGTGCAGTGAACCCGCCGCCGTTCGAATTTCTTCACGGTCATAATCGAACTTATTGGCAAGAACGGAATTTTGAATGTAATCTTAGGCTTTTGAGACGCTTTATCGAATTTATGCCGTGCCTTATGTTTTGAGTGAAGAAAATGCAGGAGCAATATCAGACCAAGGCAAAAAGCACAGCCGACAAAGAATGAAAATAAATCTTTAGGCCAAGCTTCTCCTGTTCTATTCCATATAAAGGCGTTCCATCGGGGATATATGTAATCTATAATTTTGATAACACATGTTGAAAAATCATGAAAAAATGTTTCAAACAGCTTTGATAAAAAGCTCCATAATTTCCCAAATTCCTGATAAATATCTATTTTAGAAGTTTCGAAATTGACTCAAAATGATGTACCTCCTTGTTCACTATTTACATGCAGCCGGATACTTACCATAAAATTCCAGGGTTTTTAAAAAACGATTATAGTTATCAGATAATGCATCAACGGTAAGGACTTTCTTGTCATCCATGTCATATAAGGTAACGTCCTGCTTTTCCCCTATTCTTACATTCTTTATATCAAAAACAGATACCGATTGGGTTCTATGAAATAATTTATGAATTTTTAATTCAGTCTTGTTTACCTCCAATTTCCAACTGGAGGTCCAGATTACAACAAACAATCCGATCCCGGCAAAAATAAGCGCAAATCGAAAATGTCCTGCTGTGATATTGGAATTTGAAGTTACTTTAAAAAAAGGAACACACCAAACAGTATGATTTCCAAAGCGAATATGGTCATATATACATATTTAACAGATGCCGGACAACTTACAACATAGCTTTCAGAGTTTTGAGTGGTTGTTGGGCTTGATGACTTTTTTCTGTTGTTCAGATAATGGACAAGATAGTCTACCACCATACAAGAAATATATAGGGTAATTGCTAACACGATTCTCTTCATAGGTTGCCTCCCAGCTTTGGATATTTTTTTCTCATATATAGTATTGTAAAAAAAAATAAAATTGGGCAAAAAAAAGAGATCCTTTCGGACCTCTTTGGGTATATCAATTATCATGGATGACAGGCGCAACCTGGTATAAAAGCTGAACGGTATCCTCCTGAATGTTATCATTCATGGCATTAAACATGGAAAATCCCTGTAAACGATACTCTAATTTGGGATCTTTCTGCCCATAACTAACCATATGAATACCTTGCCGGAGCTGATCCATATCATCGATCTGCTGCTGCCAGTATTTATCAACCGTTTTGAGCAACAGCGTTCGTTCGATTTCCCTCATCATATGCTCATTCGGGTATGCCTGCTCCATCAAAGCTTCTTTTTTCTGATATAATACTTTGGCACTCGTATGCAGACTTTTAACAAAATCATCTTCCTTGGTATCAGCATCGCCGATTGTCGGCAGCGGAATGATTGGTAATAAGTTGTCATTGAGCAATTTTGCCGAGATTTCATTTCCTTCATAGGATTCGATTACTTTTCGATCAATAATGGAATCGATCATATACAAAATATCGGAATGGATATCCTCGCCATTTAAGACTTTCAGGCGTTCTCTGTATATAATCTCCCGCTGATCATTGTTGACCTGATCGTACTCAAGAAGACTTTTTCGAGAAGCAAAATGGTTCTCCTCTACCTTTTTCTGCGCTTTTTCGACGGAACGGGACAGCATACGGTGTTCGATCGGCATGCCATCCTTAATTCCAAGGTTCTCAAAGATGGAAATATATTTTTCGGAACCAAATAAACGCAGCAGGTCATCTTCCAGAGAAATAAAAAATTTTGAAACACCCGGATCTCCCTGTCGTCCAGAACGGCCTCTTAGCTGATTATCTACTCTTCGGCTCTCAGAGCGTTCTGTGCCAATCACATACAGGCCGCCGGCTTCTTTGGATCTGCTGTCCAGCTTTATGTCAGTACCGCGGCCAGCCATATTGGTAGCAATCGTTACTGCCCCAAATTGTCCCGCTTTTGCCACGATTGCAGCTTCCATTTCTGGATTTTTCGCATTCAGCACATTATGAGCAATGCCTTTTTTCAGGAGCATCTCAGACAAAATCTCGGAAACTTCAATTGTTTCGGTTCCAACTAAGATCGGCTGGCCTTTTTTGTGGATTTTTCGTACTCTTTTTACGATAGCAGCATATTTTTCCGCCTTGGTTTTGTATACAGAATCATTAAGATCTTTTCGGATGATTGGGCGGTTGGTAGGAATATGGATAACATCCATTCCATAAATATCACGGAATTCCTGCTCTTCTGTCTGTCCGGTTCCTGTCATTCCGCATTTTCTCTCATATTTATTGAAAAAGTTCTGGAAACTGATCGTTGCCAGCGTCTTATTTTCCGGTCGGATGGATACCCCTTCCTTGGCTTCCAACGCCTGATGCAGACCGTCTGAAAAGCGGCGGCCGGGCATAATACGTCCGGTGAAGGTATCAACCAATAAGACTTCATCATCACGCACTACGTAATCTTTGTCTTTATGCATTAATGCATTGGCACGCAGCGCATTCACCATTCCGTGCTGGATGCTGAGATTTTCTGGGTCCGAAAGATTCCCAATATGGAACATTTCTTCAATTTTGGCAACTCCGGCTTCTGTCAGGAACAAATTGTTATCTTTCTCATCTGCTACATAATCTCCGGAATCTGTTCCCATTTCTCCGGAAATATAATCAATTTTATTTAATTCCGTTGTCTCGCCACGCTCAAGCATCTTTGCAAAACGATCAAATGCAAGATATTTGCCTTTGGAGCAGAATTTTGTACCGGAAATGATCAGCGGAGTACGTGCCTCATCAATCAGAACCGAATCCACCTCATCAATAATACAAAAATGCAGTCCGCGCTGAACCATCTGAGGTTTGCGTACAGCCATATTATCCCGTAAATAGTCAAAGCCCAGCTCATTATTTGTGATATAGGTAATATCTTTGGCATACTGAACCTTTCGATCAGGAGCTTCCATATCCTGCGTAATACAGCCACAGGACAGTCCCATCCATTCATACACCTGTCCCATCTGATCGGAATCTCGTTTTGCCAGATAATCATTGACCGTCACGACATGCACACCTTTTCCGGTTAATGCGTTCAAATAAGCAGGAAGAGTGCATACAAGTGTCTTACCTTCGCCAGTACACATTTCGGCTACTCGTCCTTGGGACATAATAATTCCGCCCATGATCTGAACAGGAAATGGTTCCATCCCCAGAACCCGCTTATCCGCTTCCCGGATAGCTGCGTAGGCTTCAGGCAGAAGATCATTCAGAGATTCTTCTTTCAGACGTTGTTTAAATTCTTCTGTTTTAGATTTTAACTGTTCATCCGACAACTGTGCGTATTCTGGCTGCAGCTCCAGAATCTGCTTTACGGTCTTTTTAATTCTTTTTAATTCATGATCGCTGTGGGTTTTAAAAAATTTCATATATATATATTCTCCATTCAATGTTTTTTATTTTAGCTTCTACTTGAAGTATTGTAAAGATTTTATTGAATGGATTTTGACGTACAAGAATTTTTAGACAAAAAAGGAGCCGGAGAGATAAGGGAATCTCTCCGGAAGGTATGAAAAAGAAAATGTTTGTTTTTCTTGTGGACAACTATAACTATACATAATAGTTGTGTCCAATATGTGGTCGAAACATGAAGAAAGCATAAAAAACCGGTAATCGCAATGCGAAAACCGGATTCTCCTTCTAAACGTGTTAGAGGAGTTATTATTATGATATTCGTTGCAAAGGAAAAAGTCAATGTAAAAATATGTCCGTGTTATTGAGTGTTTTGCCAAACGTCAGGAACCTTCATATCTTTTCAGTCTAACTCAAACGTCAACTGTTCTGCTTGCGGCGGAATATAGTTTGTCCATATGACCTCTGTCCGCCGTGCATGACTCTGTGTTCTGCCTTCCAACTCGATACGATGCCAATCTTTTAGCATATTGCGGTATAAATCCGAATCATACCCGGAAAGAACTACAGGTCCCGGATGATCTAATATAACTTCCAACAACTTCTCATGGTCTGCATCTGACATTTCTTTGGCATATTGCAGACCACCAGCACGGGAGGAAAGAACATAAGGCGGGTCCAGATAAAGAAGGACATCTTTATATCTGTATTTTTGAATCAGCTCCAGTGCCGGCATACATTCGATTTGTACGCCGCGTAAACGGGCTGCCGCCTCTTCAAGTCTGGACGGCAACGATGCCCAATTCTTGGCTGCATAGGCTCTTTCGCGTCCATGTATATCAGACTTCCAGCCGGATACGGGGCCGCCTGTGCGGAATCCATGCCCCATATTAAGCATAATACAATAATTCACAGCCTGTTCCAAAGAATTTTGAGCCTTATTTTGTACTGCATTGTTATAAACAGAATGTGAATAAGGAATATACCACAGCTCATGAGCAAGCTTTTCTGGGTCATTTTTTAACCATTGAAAGAAATTTACCACATTTTCATCCAGATCGTTGATAGTTTCTATGTCGGATCTGCTTTTATTAAACAAAACAGCTCCACTTCCGAAATAAGGCTCCAAATATGTATGGTGCGGCGGTAAAAGAGAAACAATCTGTTTTGCAATCCGCCATTTACTTCCCGGATACTGAAGAATAGATTTCATCGTTTTATTACCTCCTGCTGCTTTTTTTGTTACTCTCTTCTACTGCTTCTGCAGCCAAACGCAGAATTTCCGTATCATGATATACATCCACCAAGACAAAACTTGTTTTTCCTGACTGACGTTCGCCAAGAAGCAGCCCGACCCCTCGCAGTTCCATGTCTTTTTCTGCAATAACAAACCCGTCATTTGTGCTTTTCATGATGTCAAGGCGTTCGCAAGGATCATTGTTTCCATTCACAAAAATGCAATAGCTTTGCCATTTTCCGCGGCCTACCCGACCGCGAAGCTGATGGAGCTGTGCCATACCGAAACGATCTGCATCTTCAATCATGATCACGGAAGCGTTTGGAACATTAACGCCTACCTCAACAACGGTAGTTGCTATCAACAACTGGATTTCATTCTTCTGGAATTTTTCCATAATGGAAGCTTTTTCCTTAGCAGAAAGCTTTCCGTGTAAGATGCCGATCTGAATATCTGGAGGATATTCCTTCCGAAGAAATTCGGCGTAACTCTGGACATCAGCAACTGGAAACAGCGGGTTCTGCTCTACCATTGGACATATAATATATGCCTGCCTTCCTTGCTGGATCTGGCGGTAAATCATCCGCCATGCCTTGGAACGATCACTCCGTGAGATTACACAATTTTTTAAAGGCAGTCGATTAGCCGGTCGCTCGTTAATGATAGAAATATCCATATCTCCGTATAAAATAAGTCCAAGAGAACGGGGAATTGGAGTTGCACTCATTGTAACAACGTGCGGCCTCTTCCCCTTGTTCTGTAAAGATGTCCTCTGTGAAACACCAAATCGGTGCTGTTCATCAATAATAACAATTCCCAGCTTTTGATATGCGACTGACTCTGAAATTACAGCATGGGTTCCGATAATCAGATTAGCTGTGCCATCCGCAATTCTTCGATAAATCGCTTTTTTCTGTTTCGTTGTTCCTGTAACTAAGACACATGCATAAGGCAGATTATAATTTTTCAGGAAACCCATCATATCTTCGTAATGCTGTTCTGCCAAAACCTCTGTTGGAGCCATTAAAACAGCCTGATAGCCATTATCAACTGCTAATAACATAGCTAAAAAGCCAACAATGGTCTTACCAGCGCCAACATCTCCCTGAATCAGCTGGTTTACCCGATATTTTCCGCACAGCTCTGTTTCCAGCTTTTTCCATGCCTGTTGCTGCGCATTCGTCAATGTGTAGGGCAGTCCCTTTATGACAACGTTATTAAGCAGGCTTGATTTTTTCATCGGACATGCGTTTGGCTCTTCTGCAGCATAGTTTTCCGCCAACTCTTTCTTGAACTGATAAAATTCTTCAAATTTCAAACGGTATACAGCTTGCTTTTGCGTAAATTCGTTTTTTGGAAAATGGATTTCTCTTAAAGCATCTGCTCTGGAATATAAGTTGTATTTTTGAAGCACTGTTTCAGGCAATGTCTCTGAAATCTCCATTTCAAGGGCTTCCCGGACGCAGCTTCGAAGTAATCTCTGCGAAATACCAGATGTAGACGGATATACAGGAAGCATTTTTCCTAATAATTCCTTATATTCTTCCGGTGAATATAAAGAAGGCTGGAACATACAGGGTTTATCACGAAAAAAAGAAATTGGACCGCGTAATACAGCCTTACTCCCTCTTTTTAACTGACGAACGGTATAAGGCGGATGAAACCAAGAGATATTGATGTCTCCGCTGGAATCTTCCCCCCAAATACGGGTAACTTTGCCGGAACGCATCACATTGACCTTTAGCTGTACCCAAATGCTCACAACGGTACCTTCTTCCAAATGGGCAAGATCCTTAATATAGGTAAGATAAGGAAAGTATTCATAATGGTTCGGATAATATTGTAAAAAATCTTCTGCTTTTAAAATTCCTATCTTTTTTAATTTTCGTTCTGTTTTTTCACCAACACCGGATAAATTCACCAACTTCTGCTCCTTTCCCGGAAATTTAGCCTATTTTATAGAAGGCTATATAGATAGTATTAAGAAAAATAGTGAGAAACAGATTCACGTAGGAAAAAAACACACAAAAAAAGAATATCCTACAAACTGTATTGAAGACATTCTTTTTGGCTTTTTTAGTTTATTTATATGATTATTTAACGGGAAACAAATATCCATTTTCCAAACGATAAATTTTATCGAATCCATCCAGTTCTTCATAATGATGAGTGATTAATAATACGGTTTTTTCTTTCATCTGGCTTGTTATCATCTCATGCAAGTATGTACGTGATTCAGTGTCAAAACCAGTTGTTGCTTCATCCAGAATTACAATAGGAGCATTCTTTAATAATGCTCGTGCAATAGCTATCTTTTGCTTTTCTCCACCAGAAAGTGTTGCTCCATCGTTTCCTACTTTGGTATGTTCTTTTTCAGAAAAATGCTCTAAATATTCGGCCACTTTACTTTGAATCAAGGTATCTTTTAATTTATTTTGTTCTGCATTTCCGGTTAAATCAATATTTTCTATAATCGTTCCAATAAATAAGAAAGGTTTTTGAGAAACTACAGAAAAAAGGTCATTATACTTTAGGGTTTGCAATATTGACATTATCTATTTTTAAGGGATGGTTTTTGTTGGTTTGGCGTAAAACTTTTATATATAATAACGATTTTATAATATATTCTATTTGTATAACATAAATCTAATGTTTTTCTAAATGATAACATCACATTTATGAAATGTTTATGTAAATTTCTAAAATCCTTATTTCACACTTGTAGTCTAAGAGAAAATATCCTATAATAAAAATGAAGTTATTAGAGTTCACTAGAAGACTCCAAGTATCTTCACTTGAACCGAGAAAAACGTGGAAATAAGGGGCTGTAACAGAGCAAATATTTGCCGATGTTGCAACCCCTTATTTCATTATTCTGGATAATTACGTTGTTTTACGAAGTATTCCGCCCCATATTCTTCCGCATCAGCCCTGTTATACACGGTCTGTACGGTATATTCAGGAATATTGTATCCGTTTTCTGCCTGCCACGATTCAAACAAATCTGTGGCTTCTTTTTTTGTGTAGCTGCAAAACTGAATAGTACCAAATCCATCAACGCTACTGCTGTAATTAAACTGATAGGTATACATTATATCCTCCATTTCATTCTTCTGTTTTTATACCAGTTCGATATAGTCAATGCAATCCCTTTCAAGATTATTTTTGTCACAGAAATCATTCCATAATTGTTCAAGATCCCGAGAACCAAACGCAACGAACTGTCGTTCGTCTCCATCGTAAAATCCAATATCGTAAACATGTCCACCAGAAATGACAACATCTCGGCTTGCTTCTTTATAGGTCATTTTCTAATTAATCCTCCAATCACCACAATAGTTAGTCCGTTTTGAATTTCTTCTTCCGGCATAGTCCATTCTTCAGACTCAATTACTTCTTCATTAAGTTCGTAAATATCCCCATCCAAAGGAATGATTTCCCCGTTTTTAGCTGAAAAATAGCCGGCAAAAGTACCATGTTCCTCATCGCATCCGGGATAGGCAATCCTATACGAAATACAATCATAATCTTTGCCCTTAATTAAGTCTCCGATTGTAGGATAGGGTTTGTCATAAGTTGTATAATTGGACGTTTCCATATATTCTGGCTCCTTTTATAATTTTTTTGAAAGACAAAATGAATTTCAGATCCTTTTTTGCTCCTCCCTTCCTGATTATTTGATCTGATATTGTTAGTATAAGAAAATATTCCCCCAAACAAAATAAGGGACCATATAAGGCCCCTTATCTGTATACACGTTAAAATCGTTAGAAAGAAGATCATCTGGTATTTCCATAGAAAAAGGCTGCTGTTCCTGACGGGTTTCATAAAAAGTGTAGGGATGCCATTGATCCCCTGTTTCAAAAAAATATGTATATTGTCTTCCGGACATCCAGTCAAACCAATGAACGCCACAAAGAGGTAACAATTTTCCGTCGCAATCAGATAACTCACCAAATTTGCAGGGTAATGGTATTTTCATTTCGTTGCCTCCTCATATTTTTCCGAAGCAATATGCTTATTAAAGATATTCAATCGTCAATTAAATCCAATACCTCACACAAAGTTTTATATCTACCTTCTTCCATATCATTCATATTGCGATTTACCGTTTCATTTTCTAAATCCTCAATAAGCTGCTCAATTTTAATTCTTAATTCGTCCACTGTTATACCTTCCAATCTCTTTCCAATCTCTTCGTTACTTGGATACTTCTGTAATTGATTTATTGAAACATGTCGCTGTTCAATATAACCATCTTCCATTTCAAAATCAACATCTGCCTCCTCATTTGGGTTTTCCCATGCATAATCTACAAATATTCCAAACAATTTTAAATTTTTGTGAAATACTTTATCACCTTTCTTAAATTTCATTTGTTTCACCTCATCTAATAAATCAAATATATCTCTATATCCATCATATTTTCCTTGCTCTAAATCATTCATATTACGATTTCCAATACTATTTTCTATCAGGATCTTCGCCCTCGCCTTTCCAACTGCTCTTAACTTCGCATCACGCCAGATTTGGTTCACTCCATCGATACCTAACGTCAGGATATCTTCAGGGAGTGGTGCTGCTTTAAGAATTAGCATTCCGCTCTTGGCATCCGGCTTTCCGTATACATCCCAATACACAAAAATGATTTCTTCGATTTTACACGCATGCTGCTGAAGGATTTCTGAGCAATCACTGTCACTTAGACTAGGAAATGTCTCTTGGAGCTTATCAATATATACGCTTTCCGAGATCTCTCCACGTATCATTGGAAACACGGAAATCGTTCCATGTTTTATCCTATCGTATATTACTTCAAACATAAAAATTCCTTCCTTTCAGTGTTTAAAAATCATTACCTGTAAGCGCGAGGTCATCTGCTTGCGGTGGAAAAATCCATACATCGCCTTTAGATACACCCGAATTCTTATCTAAGCTGTCCAATAGCTGCATTACTTCTTCTTTTGTCTCAAGTCTATCCCACCTGTCCTGGGAATTTTCAGTCCACATTATGGTCCACATAATTATGTCGCTCCTTTTGAAAATTTTTATCCAAATAGTTCCTTTCCATACTCTTCCAGCAGGCTCACATATCGTCCATCGCCAATAATAAGATGGTCCACTAACGGAATCCCTATTGTCCTTCCAGCGTTTACGATATTCTTCGTACTATCGACATCATATTTTGATGGTTGCAAGTGTCCGCTTGGATGATTGTGGCAAATAAGAAAATGGGTTGCTCCAACGATAAGCATTCGAATCAAAATTTCTCTGGCTGAAAGCAAGCTTGCAGCAACAGTACCTCTGCTAATCTCAAAAACACCAATAATACTACTTCTCGTGTTTAGAGCAATAGCATATACATGTTCTTCTGGCAAATTGCTCATTTGAAAACATTTCTCCATGATTTCTGCGACGTTTTCAGGCGAATTACAATTGCTTTCACATAAATACGATTTTTTCTTTTCTAAGTATGGAATTTTTGATGCATTAAGCAGCATCTGATATTCTTGTATTCGTTTCATCCGCTATTTCTCCAATATCTGATTTTCTCGTGCTGTTGCCAGCACGAGAATTTATAAATTGATTTTGCTTGATTACGCACAGCGTCTGCTATTACCACTCATATGTAGGAAGCTCACTTGTTTCACACGCATCGGAATCCAAAAGGATCAACTCGATATCATGTTCGTACGCGTACTTCAGCACAATTTGCAGATCATTTGGGAGGGCTTGGAAAAAATCCGCGAACTCCTCTTCGCTGCTTCTATCCGGAACGATAATAAAAACGCCATAGGGGTATTGATAACTATACGGAGGCTGGACTGTATTTAAACTATTCACAGTTTCTTCCGTAAGATGGCTTGTGCATAACTCCAAATATTTTTTGATCATATAATTGTCCTCTTCTGCTGAAAATTTTGAGTTACTTGAATGGCTGCCGAAAATTTGTAATTAAGGCTCAAGCCAATCAAGTTCTTCCGGTGAAAGGCCACATTCTAAAAGTTCAGTTTTTTAATCGCTTATGGTTTTGTCAGGATTGATAGCTAATCCAACAGAGGTTTTTGTAGAAGCTAAATATTCGTCAACTGAAATCGGTCTGATCTCAGAAAAAACATAATAGTCTTCAGCTAGGCCAAAATTCCATATAAATCGGCCATATGATCCCAGTCATCTCCAAACACGATTCCTGAACCGCAATATTCATCCCTTATGAATCCGCCGCCAAATTCTTGAGGAATCAAAATTTTATAAATATCACCAACGGCAATATTTTTTCGTTGTGTCGTTCGTTCGGCTCGCAGCCATGAAAACGCTCCCATATTGTGTTTCCTCCATTTTCCTTATTCGACAATCTCAAATCCGTCATGAAGCCAGCCGCTCATATCAGAAAGCCAATCTGATATAGCATCTACATCCGGACCTGCATCCGAATCCATGAAGCAATCCGGAATAGTGACTTCGTTTGGCAGATCGATTTCATATCCATCAGTTTCCCATTTAATATTAATTACTTTTGCCATAAAATTTCCTCCAGGTCAATGATCCTGTATTACCAAATAAAATCCAGCTTAACACCAGTAATGGACTTAGAATCTGTGTACACTGGGTCCATTAGCCGATATAATCCCGTAAAATTTTCCTTACCATTGTATTCTTCCAGAAATTCCTTATAATTTCCGTCATAAAGTCCATTACGATTTTCAGCGTAAATTTCCCCAATTTCTTTCCATGAACTCAGAATTCCATTTACCTGAATCTCTGAACCATGCCTGGTTTCTATGCTGTTTTTCAAGAGTACCACGGCATCTCCATTGATTGCTTTTTGAATTTCCGCATATGTTTTAAGCAATGTAGATCTTAAATTTCTTACATGAAAATCAAAAAAATTGGAGTTAAGTTCCTGATCTTCAGTAAGATACAGCTCATATACCCGTGCTTTGATTTCGGATGTCGATGTGAAATTCATGCTACTTTTAATATCCTTTCTTTGACATAATGTATTTCAGAACGTGTATTTTTCTTCTCCTTTCTTATAGATTGTCCTGATGTGTATAGAATTAGCAAAGAGAGCTAAAATAATATTTCTGTTTTGTAATCTTTAAATCGTTGGGATAAAGAAAACCGCGCCAATATTCGGCGCGGTTTATCAAATAATATGTGTTTGATTAATTTTGGTCTTTACAAAAATCGAACATATCCTTATGCGTTTCTGCGATCGAAACTAAGACAGGATACAGAATATCATGGCTTTCTTTCAGCTTATAGATACTTTTTTCAATCTCTTGAACCTCTATATCATAGATGTCAGCATAGTCATCAGCGTCCATATCTGTACTCAAATTATACAGAATATTTGCAATTTCACAATCTTTCATATGTTATCCTTTCCGGTTGCTCCACAAAAAACGGTATTGTTCGATCAGCATCATATGGGAACGAATCCACTTTTTAAGCTCTGTTTTATTCAGGCTGCGGACGTACGTTTCTTCACCACTAGGAGAAGTCATAACGAGCAGCCCATCTTCAGACATCTTCTGCATTAATCGCATGATATGGTCTATTGTTTGACCAGATCCGTAATTTCTTCCATCATTTATTCCCAGTCTTTTCAAGCGATGCTTCATCGCAAGCGCTCTGCTGATTTCGATTGCATCATAGAATCGTGTGATTCTCGGAGTTTGGCAAACGTCAAACAGATCTTTTTTGAGGGCTTCATCCTTAAACATAAGATACTTCTCATATGCTTCGTCAGAAAGCACATATACGGTATCATACAAATCCACCCAGCGAATGGAAGACAGTGACATACATTCAATCGCTTCTGCCACTTTTCTGACATCATTTTTAAGAATGACTCCACTAATTTGCTGTGGATGGGGATATAAGTAAGCACGTTTTTCAGCGCTGTTTTCAACATTATACCCGCTGTCCTCCAGAATGTCAAAGGATGCGATCACTTTGCTTGCTGCAGCATACCACTCATCTCGCGCTTCGTCCGATGCAAATCCAAAGACGGAAGGATCTTTGTCATGCATATATGACGGAGTATTGATATTGAAGTAAACTTCAACGTATTGTGATCCATAGTCATAATCTGGATTCCAATTATCTGTAAGGTAATGATCATCCCCATAATCATTGCCGCATCCATACTGATGATATTTAATTCCCATATTTACCTCATTTCTTTCGAAAATCTTATTATTTGTCAGATCTCAGCTTAGGGCAGAGAGTGAGGCCGCCATCAATCGATGGAACTCTTCTGTAAGCATTTCTGTGCTGGCAACCTTTTTTACTGCATTCCGGGCAATAGCATTTTTGGTATTGCTCATATGACATTTTCCAGTTTGTTCGGCTAAATTCTTCTTTCGTCATCATGATTTTAATCCTTTCCAATCTGTTTGATCAAAGAGCGGCCTGCTGAATTACTTTGAAAAGCTCCCGATCACAACGTAAACCGTTTGAGATGTGTGCGCACAAACCGAACGGTGTTTCTTGTGGATAGAGATACATTTTCGTTACAAAATCGTACAGGCTGGCAGGTTTATTCCATGCTTCCCTGAAATTTCCAAAAGTAACAAACTTCTTTCCGTCAGATTTACGTTCCATCAAATAGCAATAGGTTATTTTACGTTTTTTCATTTTTTTATACCTCCACAATGAAATGTCTGCCCTTGGTCCAGTTTGCCGCATCCAATGCTGTCTGATAGGTGTTGATTTTGACATTTAACTGTCCGAGATCATCAACCCAGTAGCTGGTATTATCGCGTTGCTGGTGAAACAATTCGCAAAACTCTTTCTTCATCTCTTCTACTTTTTTTCTGCGTTTCAGGGTCAATTCGGCATCATACGGGAATTCATCCCCATAACGATATGCTGCAGAAGTGCCTTTTTTCTGACAGTCAGAGAATACACGATATCCGGCAAGATTATGTAACACGACAACCTCTTCAAAATCAGCATTGCAATAGGTATTTACAAAGTTCAGAATATTTTCTTTGGTATATTTCACCTTTTCAATATACAAATTCCGCTCACACGGCAGACGGGATTCCATACAATCATTGATTTTGGGATCATCTGTGATATAATGGCAGGAATCACAAAACATATATCCATATTCGGATTTTATAATCCATTTTTCCCGCATATCTTTTCCAGATTTATCCTCTTTTTTTATTGCTAAACTTTTGCAGCCACATATCAATTCAATGTACACCTTTTTTCCGTCTCTGTTTGTAAAAGCAGTTCTGATTCTTCCGCTCTCAACATCGTTGTGCAGAATATAACAGCCAGCAGCCTCAAAATATAATGTTTTCATATCCGTCTCCTTTTAAAATGAATATTTTCCAGTAGTGACATATGGTTTTTCAGAACGTGGTATTGTTACACTCCTTTCTTGAATAATGGTTCTGATAGAGATAGAATATGGAATATTGCAGAAAATAAAATAAGGGACCAAATTGGTCCCTTATCCATGGTAATACTTATGTTGTTTCACGCTCGCTCCATAACGCCGGTACGGAGCAACCATATAATTTGTTACAATATCTGTTCATCATGTTGCGGAAAAAGAATTCCTCTTCCGCTGTCAATTCCCAATCAAAAGATTCCATGTGGTCATCGTAGTCTATTTCGTACATTGCTGTGATCCTTCCGTCCTTATGATAGAAAGTATAGAAATTGATCCAACTAGATGATTCACGAGTATGTGTTCCGAAATATTTGTCCACATCAAACCACAGTTCATATGTGATGTTGATGGAATCGTTTGGATACACATCAAAATCATCACAGCACCGAATATCTTCTTTGATAATATCAATTTCTCGCATTAAATCCTCCTATTGTATTTTTAAATCGAATTTCTGCGGCATTATGGTTTTCGTCCCTTTATGCAGGTATCTCTCAGCGAACTCTCCCGCCTTGCCGAATGCAACGCACTGGATGAAGTCTGCTGAGTTTTCCTGGTTTTTTCCTCTTCTGTCAACTGCCAGGGTGTATCTCGCTACTGCCATAGCCTGCTCTCCCTGAGTATATCTAACTTCCGGATCACGTGTGAGGCGACCCATTAAAATTACTTTGTTCATTGTCCTGCTCCTTTCTCGATTTCCTGTATTTTTAACACGTAGTATAACTTTCCCGGCTCAGCTCCCCATTCCGGCTTGCCTTTTCCAAAATGTAATGTGCATTTGCAGATGATTTCCGGAGACTCTTCGGAATAGCCATTTCTAAATACTATTGGTACCGGCCACGGCTTCCGGATTTCTTTCGGTGCTGCATCTCCATATACCATCTGACCTCCAACCAGGAGAAAACCGAACGCATTCATAAACCTGCTGTCGTAATACGGCTTGATTTCTCTGTACTCCTCTTTCTTTTCTCCGGAGGCGATCATATCAAACCACTTCTTTTTTATTGGCAGCGTCAGCATCGCTCTCCACCTTCCTTCTCTTTCAGATATTTTTCACATTTCCGGTATATTTCCGGATCGAACTCTTTCTTCTCGCGTTCGTAGGAACTGTACTCTGCCGGACTACATCCAGCAATCTGCGACATTTTCATCATTGTTATTTTGGCATCTTTCCTCAGTGCTGCAATATAGCCTGCATACATTCCCTTCTGACTGTTCAAGTTCTGAATCTTTATTCTTTCCTTGACTGCCTCTGACTCTGTAAATCTCTTCACTTGATAAACCTCGCACTGCTCATTTTTGCAATCAAACAGGCATCCGTGCCTGCCCCTTGGTCCATCGAAGAACCCTGCCACGTATTTCGTAGGTTCTTTACAGAGATTACATTTTGCATTCACCACCATGCGTCAGTCCTCCCTTGATTTATCCAGCAAATTCGTATGTTTCAATAAACACTTCTTACATCCGTTCTGGGTAAAACTCCTTTCGTAAAAAATTATTATATGTACTTTTCAAATTTCAGTCAGCGGACTTTCCAGAACCTTCAACAGGCGCCTCAATTACTTCAACAATTCCGGCATCGACTAAAATTCTTTCAATTTCTCTTGGCTTTGAATCTTCTGAAAGCCAATCGCAATCGGAAATTCCCATAATTTCCTCAATAATGGAATCTATGGATTCTCTTGTGATTCTGTTAGAATTAGACATCTTTATACCTCTTTCTTTTAATATTTTGCATTACTAAATTTTGGGCCGCATGAAAATAATTACTCCCAATCAACCAAAACCTGTTCTGTATCTCTGTTTACCACAGAATAATCCAATTCCTGATCCAGAGATTCTTTCGCTAGAGATTCTTTCACTTCCAGATCAAAATGCTCCAGCAGTGAATTTACTAATGGACTTTCTCCAGCCCTAATTTCTTCCAGTTGTTCTGGAGTAACATCGAGACATCTTTCAAACCGTATGGTTTTTTCTACAGTAATGCGAACAGGGATTGTTTTAATATCATTTTCCATATTAATATTTTTTCCTTTCTTTCTAATACAACATAGAGTGATTAATGCCAATCAAACAGCACGGACTCCATCTCACTGTTTACATCTGAATCATCTGCTTCTGCAACCGGAACCTCTTCCTCAGTTTCAGAACCATCTAAGGGCTGTTCTGGATCACCATACGAAAAAGAATATTCGAGTTCATAACCCAGATCAGCTTCGTTGGTGGCGTTAAGTGCATCTAACGTCGCATCCATAAGATTCAGTGTTTCATCCAGGAGTGTAATAGGGACCTCTTTGCTCTCTGCCGAATTCTCTTCTTTAAGTCTCTCTAACTGATCCAGGGTAACATCAAAACGCTTTTTGAACCGAATATTTTTATAGAGAGTAACATAAACAGGGATCGTGTCGGTAAGCTCGTCCTTTATAGGCTGTTGCGCAGAGGCCGTTCTTTCAGCTTTTACGCGGCGGATTTCTTCTGCTACCCTCTTCGGATCAGCAATATCCGTGAGTCGATGCGTAACGAAATTCATTCGTGACGGATCTTCTTTTTGCATGCAAAGAAATTCATGTGCAATTGCCCGATCATGGCATTCGATATTTTTATAAGCGATGAGCTTATCAATCAGCTCATCTTTGGTCATTTTTTTGTATAATACTCTTTCTAAGTCCATATGGTACTTCCTTTCATCATATTTGGTATTCTTGAAAATTATATTCCGGATACACGCAGTCCATATTGAAGTCATTTTCGAACCAGCAATGTTTCGAAATCTCGGGAATATCCACGATAATATGATCCGGATATGTCTCCTTAACTGTTCCTCGATATGTGAGCCTGCTGGAATTGTAAAACTTTTCATCCAGCCGGCATCGAACAGGCTGCCCAATAGTAAATAAATGCGTTAAATCTGACATTTTGTCCTCCAATCAGGATAGAGCCTGCTTGGAGCAGGCTCATTTTCCCCATTTTCATAAATCAAATTCTATCCAGTCTTTCCAGAAAGAAAAACAGCAGTCTCAAAAATCTTTTTACCATTGTCTGAAAACCTGCAGAAAATAAACACGTTGCAGCGGCAATCGCTAAAAGAGATATGAGAATATTGGTCCAGATCCAGTTATATTTTCGCATTAAGAGCGAATCATAATAATAGGCATCCGGTAAGCTGCCAAACATTTTCTGATGCCTTTTCGTTTCCATAAGCTGGCGTAATGCCACGATAATCTTGAACGACTGAAAAAAATCCAGAAAGATTATGTATGTAGCCACTCTGTAGTCAAAGTGATAAGCCGCAAGGATGATTGCACTTAGAAGAAAAAGTATCACTTCTGCTAAACTCACTTCACGAATAGCGTATTCTGGCTTTGCCATAGCTAAATATCCTTTTTAATGACTATATTTTTTCGCAGTGACTTGCAAGACTTTCGCATAGTTCCCGATCGGATATTTAGATGGTCCGCAGTAATCCTTGAAAATTTTACCTGTAACCATACTATTTCGATATACTGCGCCACCAAGATAAAAGGCGGCCAGATATCGTAAATCGGTTGAGGTTAATTCGTTTACATTGATGCCTGGGAGCAGTCCGATAATCACTGTATCGGTATTCAAGCGATGCAGGAGTGAAAATTTTCCTGCCAATTTGTTCTTTTTCATAACATTCACCTATTCTTCCTCAAGTACAGTTACCTTTGAAAAATCTGTGTGAATCAGTTTTGCTACGCCTTCTGACATAGCGAGAAAACGTTCATCACTTACCTTTTGCATGGTAGAATGCACCTGAATAATCTGGTTGAGTGCCAGATAAACATCAATTCCTGTTCCGGAAGTCATCTGCAGCCGCAGATCTTCTAAGACTTTCTCCGCCGCTTTCTTCGGCAGAAAAGCATTTTTCTTAACCAGGGTCGCAACAACGCCTGGAACGTCTTTTACGTCCATATTGCCTAATTCTTCAATCCGGTCTTCATTCGCCTGCAGAACCGATCCGAGTTCTCCGCATTTCTCCTCAAAGACTTCAACAGAGGCTTTATCTCCTTTGTGTTCCATCTGAATTCCCGTACCAAGCGGCATTGAGACGCCATTGATTTCCAGAAACATACTGAGGAATACACTGGAAAGCCCAAGGTCCGAGGAAGAAAAACGAATGCCAGCTCTTATGGATTTTACGTCACATCCGGCATTTTTCATGGTTAATGCTAATGACTGCTCCATAACCGGATCATTCAGCCAATAGTTGGCAATCAGGTATTCGAAAGACAGCGTTCCAGAGTGAAACTCCAGATCCGGATGTTCTTTCGTTACAACCTTTTTCATTGCTTTCAGAAGATCAATATAAGGCAATGGAACGTACTGATCCGATACGACACCGGGAACGCAGCCATCCAGCGTAATGACATAGCACAGTTTCGAGTTCAACTGGGCTACCCTTGTCAAAATCTGTCCTTTCTCACGCACTGGCAGTGGTAAACGGTCACCACCTTTGATATCAAACCGCATCATTGCTCCGCAGTCCATCTCAAGTCGTTTCAGGATAGAAATGTATCCCACAGAGATTAATGGACGGATTTCATATCCGTATTCACCCGGATATGCAAGGAACATGCCGTCTTTTTGAATACAGATAGCATTTTCAGGCTTATATGGGTCGATGCTGCCGACTTTCAGGGGGGAACCATGCAGATTGACAGCAATATTGCTACACTGCTCCTGCAAAAACAGCTCCTGCTCCTTGTCTATTCCAATTACAGCGACATCATTGATGACACATGGAATATACTTTTCAAGTCGTTTCATCTTCTCAACAAGATCCCAAAGCCGATCTTCTGTGGAGATCTGAATAAGATCCTCTTCTCCACTAAAAATTTTTTCAGTAACTACTTCTCTCATGATTATTATCCTTTCATTGACAAATTGATATTTCAGATCGTTATTTTTTCGTATGCTCCTTTCGTTATATTGATCTGATAAATATAGAATTATAGAAAGGGTAAAAAACAAAACGACCCGCATAAAACTGCGGATCGTTTGTGGAATTCTATTATAATCGTTGAGATGCCGTTCCTGCCCATTTTTATTCTGAATTTGATTTCTTTTTGCGTTAGTCCTGCTTGCCCTTCTATTATTGTTGAGTTTTCCGGTTTCATTACTGCGTAAATTCGATGGTTATATCTTATATCACCATGCTAAAGCCAGAGGTTTTACGACATCTCATAATAAGCTCTTTCAGATAATCCCAAAATCTTTGCTCGAGTATATGCCGCACTCAGCGACACATTGAAGAAGTCCGCCACTGCCTGCATATGAATAGTTCTTTTTCCAGATTCTGCAATGTCCGACGCTGCTTCCAAAGTAAGGAAAAAAATATATCGCGGCATTAAAAGAGCAGCTGCAAACTCATTTGCCTGCCGCACCTTTTCTGGATCTTTTTCTTGAAACGGAACTTTATCAGCTTGTTTTTCCCAAATTTCAGCATTTGTTTTGTACCCCATATGCAGAAAAAGATGCCCTAATTCTTGCGCGATAGCAAAACGTTTTCTCTGTTCATCTTGATATGAAGATACAATTATTTTAAAACCATCTCCATTTTTTTCGAGTGAAGCATAGGAAAAATCTTTTTTCATTTGGATAGATCCGCCCAGTTTCTGAACCAAATCGTTTATATCATCAACTCGGAAACCGATTTTATATATATCTAAAATATCTTCGGCCAAAGAATTGATCATATTTCTTATATAATCCGTCATTTTTGCTTTTTCCTTTTCGTGTATATACAATTCCAGCAATACCTCTTTTTTAGTCAAGGTTAAATCTTTTAAAATATTTTCAATTATGTCCGATGGTAAAAACTGAAAATATTTCTTTACGTCTTTCATTTCATTAATCAGTATAGCTTTTGCGCTTTCTCTATTATTTTTTCATCAGTCACAATATAATTTTTATTTCTAATGGGCATAGGTAAACCATCGTACTCACCAAGATAAAACTTTTCACAAGGTTCTACTTGGAAATCATTTTGACCAGGAATATCCCAATTTTTCCTTAAACATGTTCCCATATACATAATGCTATGTAAAACGTCATCTTCAGATAACCAAATCAAATCTCCAAGTCTAATTACATTATCAGAACTGGCTTTTGTAACCGTATACAATTTATTCCTTTCCATTTGTCTATCTCCATTTGTAATCTTATTTAGAAATGTTTTCTACTTCTCTGACCGTTTCGCTCCATCGTGAGACATCTAAATAGTGTGTCTTGCAAGGCTCGACTTCAAAGTCATTGGTTCCAGAAGCGTCCCATTCTGCCTTTGAGAGCCAACCCTTTCCTTTGCAGCTATTCAGATCTCCATTCGCAGAAAGCCAGATAATGTCTCCAGTCACGAAAGTACCATCAGAACTAGGCTTTGTGACGGTATATAATTTCAGCTTTTCCATTTTACTGTGCTTCCTTTCTTAACTTTTTCAGACACTCCGGGCAAAGATTGCCATATTTTTCGTCATATGCCCAATTTTTGACCATTTTCTTTAGGGTACTCACATCTTTGCTGGTGTTGTAATATCTCGATACAACCCCGCCGCACTGGTCACAAATAACTTCCATAAAAATTATCGCTCGTTTAATTTAGATCACCCTCATTTAACGTAAGAATTGCCTCTGGTTTACTGATCAATATTTGTTCCAAAGATATACAGCCGCAGCAACATGTCCTTTTCTTCGGCAGTCATATCTTCCAGCATACTTTCAATTATGTCTTTAGGCAAAATTTTGAAGTCGTCTTTGACTTTCGCCATCTCATCAATCAGCTCTATTGATGCACGCTTATTATTCATTAGATTCACCTCTTTCTGCAAATTTTTTCCAATAGCTATAGCAAAATTTATAGTTATCTACGGATTTTTCGGAGCGTCCGCCGGTGTAAGATCCGGTGCAACCCAAACATCTTTTAGAATAGTCTGTATTGGAAGAAATGCACTGATTACATCTTGAACGTAGTCCCCAGATATTCTTTTCCGTTCTGACGAGTTCCTCAAGCTGCTTCAGATCATGGATCTCTTTGAAATTTTTCTCCGTATAGATACGATCTGCTATATACCATTGAATGATTCTTACTTTATCGCTTTTCTTGATAAAAATCACTTCCTTTAGAAGGCAAATTTAGTCAATGCCTATACTGCCATAATCTCTCTCAACATAGATAATCTTTTCACGCTTCATTGCAGTAATTACTTTTGAAACTTCATTTTTCTTAACGTCTAATACGCTGGCCACATAGTCCACGACGGTTTCTTTAGACAGTTGTTTACCCTTCAAATAGGAATAAATACAGTCTCTTATGTCAGCATTGGAAATCACAGAATCGTAATTAACTTCCGTTAAGAAATATATTTTTTCAATATCCTCTTTCTTTATGCTTTTTACTGCATCTGCAGAATTTAAAATTTTATCACCGTTAGTTGTTTTTACCAAATACATGTGCAATTCCTCCTTGAAATTATTATATTTCGTTTTTAGCATGTCCTTTTGCTTTTGAACATTTGTTTTTTAAGAGTGATAACTCTTCTATTGCCTCTGAAATAGATCCGTCTTCGTCACTGTCGATGCCGGAACTTAGGACGGCACTCATTATACGACCAGCAATATCAATAGCCTTTTCCGACTTTTTACTTAAATTCATCGATTCTCCTTGTACTTTTTTCTACGCTTTTCTCTGGATTCTGATCTTTGTTGCTTTAACAATTTACATCCGCCGCAATTATTCCGGTTTTTGCAGAACCAGCAATTATCATTGTCAAGCGTCCACCACCAAGGCGGCTGCGGCCGCATTTTTCTTTTTGCCTTTCCCATTGCAGCTCCTATACTTTCCGGAATCTAAATATGTCTTTCCCTATCTGACACCATGCTACCATAAAATCTTTTGGCTGTCTCTTCAAAAAACAGCTTTTCAGCCAAATCAATTGCCTGTGCATTCGTCTCGAAAGGATACACGCTTGCTAATTCTTTAGCATATGCCCTAATCATTGTACTTTTCGAACCAATCATGTTGCTTTCCAGCATATCATGATAGATTTTCAGCATTTTGTCATCTGAAACCTTTGAAAAAATGTCCATTTTACTTCCCATATTATCCTATTTTCCTCCACAAAGATAGTACGCAGTAGGATGAACTTTCTTTAAGTTATCCCATGCAATTTCGCATTTCTGGCAAGTGCATTGTCTAATGTCCTGAATGATTGCCGCTTCACTTTTATATATGTTAGACACTTCAGGACATAATGCCGATTCACCCAGTTTGATACCGCCATTCGGAGCAATCACCGGCGTGCAAACCTTACCGTGCTGGAGCAGGCAGGTTACCATCTGAGAAATGGAGTTTACATTCTGCAAAGTAAGAAGCCTGCAATTTGCACACTTAGGGCCTATAACATTCCAGTCAGCATTTGGAAAATTCTGAAGGGCGCGGCCTTGCGGGTATAAGCACTTCTGCGGATTCTGCGGGTTTCCCGGGACCGCCTCAATGATGGCTCCCAGCTTATTCAACCAATATTTTTCCTGTTTAGACAGTGGATCTGGATAGAAGCGCGGATCATCTGTAACCTGAATCAGTACCAAACGATTCCCATATCTTTTGATAAACTGCGTCACCCTTGCATATACTTCTCTGTCCCGGGCTAATTTACGCCCATTCGTGATAAAACATATGGGACATCTAAATGCCAGCTGGGTCCATTTGAACTCTAAAACATCCAGAATTTCCATGATCTGCGGATGCTCAAACATTTCTCCGCCGGAAAAATTCCATGTTGGGATCTTATAGGTCTGCAGGAAGTTTAAGGAATCTCGAAAGGTCTGTATGGGCATATGCAGTCCATCCGGAGTACAATCTGACATGCAGTGGGAACAGCCCATATTGCATGCATAGGTAACATCAATAATCATAAGTCGCCTCCTTTTTATTGTATGCGTAAAGACTATGTAGTCAATTCCATTACCATTTTCGATAAATAAATTTCATCCATATTATATGGCAACGCATTTGTATCAGCATTTATGCCAGCATATTTGTTCTGCAGTCTTGCGTAAAAGGCTGTTATGTTGCAAAAAATACGCCAACATACACTGATTGATTGGAATTTAATATGAAAATACTACATTTCCTTCTGCTTAATGCTGAATTTGTGACAGAATCAAACGTATTCTCTGCATCATATATTGTAGTATCAGCCAAGACTAAAGTAGTCGAAATTGCGACTATTTATGATGCGCGAGAAAAGCTGGGGCAGTCGGATTCGAACCGACACAGTTCAGCAGTCAAAGTGCTGTGCCTTACCGCTTGGCCATACCCCAGTAATGGATAGAAGGCTCAACAAGTTCTTCTTTACATAGTATTATAAAAAATTTTTAGATTCGTTTTCACGTACGAAAAAAAGCTGAGCCTTTTATATTTGTTTATGATTGCTTTTGGCGATTTGAAGCTGTTATTTTTAACATCACTCCGCAGTGTCTTCTCTTCCAGCGGTATAATAAGCGTCCTTGTCCCGGAAGAGCTGGATTTCTTTTTTGCATCCATAACACGGAAAACGGAACTGCTCCTCTTCAATATTTGTCATGTATTTATATGCCATTCCGCAAGTACATTTTAAGAAGACCTTTTTCAAATCTTTCAGCGGAATTGCATTCCCACACTTGCAATGGCATTGCTTTATCGCTTCATGGTAACATGCACCCCAGGTATTCCCGCATTTTGGACACCGGATGAGCAACATGCCCTTATAAAAAACGGGAGCAGTTTTTGTATCTTCATCTGACTTTGTAGCAGCTTCAATTCCTTCTTCTGATGCTGCCGGAGCTTTTTCTTTTGCGGTTTCCGGTTGGAATTTTTTCAAAACATCTGATAATGGATAGGTAAGCGAATCTGGATCTGAAATAGGTTCCACCGGAGCAGGGTCCTCTGAAAGTGGATCGGGATATTCAATCTCAGAGCTAAAAGGTACATCCTGCTGGAAAAGATCCTCTACTGCTGGTAAAGCTTCAATGTTTTTACTCGCTGCCGGACCGATAACGAATTCTGAATTGTCTGGGGCTTCATCGAATTCCGAAACGTCCGGAAGATCAAACGGGGGACAAAATAACGGGTTATTTGAATCCTCCTCATTCAGAGTTGAAACAGCCATCTGATATGCTTCGTCGATAAGTTGTCGTGCCTGCATGGATGTAACCTGAAATTCCATACAGGTATACGGCGTTTTGATTGTTAATAACATAAAAAACCTCCTTGAAATAATATAACTAATTACGTCTAAGTATAGACAAACGTGTTTAGCTCGCATTCTCAAACCAATAGATTTTTGAATATTTCCATAGTAATTTGCACTTCCTCGCATTAACTTTTTTACAATGTTTTGTTGGGCTTTGAAAATTAATCGCTTTTTGTTCCGGGTATAGTGCTGTTACATATCCTCTGTGAGTTTCGCCATTTTTTAATGTATACTCAACCAAATCTCTATGCTTAATTCCTAAAACATTGTCGGTTTTCGCTTTGCTTTGTCTACGCATGGGTTTCACTGTCCATTCTTTCATATCATAGGTGTCAGGCTGCAAATTCGTAATACAGACAGCATCATTGGCGTGTGATTTCTCAATATTCCAGTCAATGCGTTTATTGGCTGTATCTCCGCCGTTTGTCAGATATAATACTCCCAAACTGGACAATTGTTTTCTAAGCCACTCTTTACCAATCATTACATGTTGTGCATAATTCAGGTTTTTATGATCAGAAGATTTTAATAGAGAGAAATATCTATCCATATATAATTCTTCCTGGCCTTCCGTTTTCTGATGGCAGCTTTTACATAATGTAATTAGATTATCTAACGTGTCAGAACCATTTCGTCTTCTTGGTTTAATATGATGAACTTCTAACCTGCAATTCAATTTTCCGCATTCCATACACTTGCCGCCATCTCTTAGAATAGCTGCTTTACGGATATTTTCATCCAGTCTATTAGATTTTTGATATTGCCAACGATAAGGTTTATACCCATCTGTCAATGCTCGAATATCAATAGAAACATCTTCTAACCAATAATTTGTTATATTTATCCACTTATTAAGCCAATGGATCACTCTTATTATAGCTTGTCGTTTCTGTAAGATACTTGGAGCAATTCGTTTTTTTCTTTTAGACGATTTACGATTGTCGAATCTTGCCGGCCTATATCTTTTGTGATAACGATGATAGTGTCTATAGCTTCTCCTGACTTCCATAAGATGCTTTACATCATTGCGCTGCTCAATGGTTCCTTTGAAAACAACTTTATTTTTCGTTTTACATTTCTGAACCAGAGCAATACCCACATGAAGCCCACCATCATCGATTCCACAACGAATCTCATCTTTACAGATTTCATTTTCTGGAATTTCTTTCTTCAATTGTATTACCATTGGATATTTACTAACCAATGCTGCTCGTTTCTTGCGGATAAGAAACCATGCTTTTTGTTCTTTTGCCGGTGCTAATTGTTTCCCATTCGCATCTAATACAAAAGCATAACTTGTCATTTCTGACACCTTCCTTACGGAGAATTTCTCTTCGTGCCAAAGTCAAGCAGAGGATCTGTGGTTCCCTGTTATCAATGCAGGACATTAGCATTGTTTCCTGGTTTGCACTCACAGAGCTTCAGACTGAAGATTACATCTAAAGGTGTGTCTTTACCTTACTGCTTAACATAGTTCCTATCTGCAACATGTCTTTCGACAGTAGCAGTCACTTAGGCTTGAGACCTATTGTTAAGCTATAGATAAGAGACTTCATGTGTCCACTCTTATCTATATTTGAATGCATATTTCTATGTTTTTGGTTACTTAACAATTAGTCACTATACATTTTATAATCTCTCGGAATCTTCAGCCCGCTAAAATCAAGGCTTTCAGATCCCTCTTTTTATATGAAGAAACTATCCGCCAAGAGATATTAGTATTTGCAAAAGTTCTGAAATGTTCGTACTCAGGATTTCTAAATTACTTAGCTCTGCTGTATCCTTTGAAAAAGCTTGCAGACATTCCTTTCGAGAATATGATTTCGTACCCACTTTCACGATTTCAGGTAAAAAACAGCATTTGAGATACCTGAAGAACTTTGTTACTGATTCTTCAGCATTTGCCAAATATGTCTCCGTGTTAATCCATAGATGACATTGTACGTTATCACCAGAATATCCCAAACCAATCTTGCGGCAACCATTTTGCGTTTCCGCCATCTGCAATGCCACTTTGGCATAGGATATACTGGTTAGCGCGTTTTCGCCTAATGCTGTTACTGTACATATTTCTTGCATTACTCTTTCACTGCTCATCTTGAAATACCGTTTTTTTGCTTTTTTTTCTGGCAGCCCTCTTCCGCATCTGCTCACTAAGATACCGCATCTGCTCCATATCCTCTTCCGGATCTCTTGGATGACCTGGACACATCAAGACCAAGCTCAAAAATCCGAAAAAAAGTCCACAAGCTCCAATAATTCCACCAAGTGTAAGTGCCATAACCTTCCATCTCCTTTTCAAACGTTAGAGAGCTGATTTACACTCTCTTATATAGAATTGCAAATCCACTTTCAAAAATTTCTCACGTACGAAAAAAAGCGCGGAATTCTGTTAAAATTCCACGCTTTGCGAATATTTATTTTCTTTTAAAAGGAGAACTTATTCTTCAGGATATTTTTTTCGGAAACTTTCTAAAACATGTTCAAACATAGTTTCGATTTCTTCCGCTGTCAGATCCACGATCTCCGGGAAGAAATCTTTTTCCTCCTCATCATAATCATCATAGTCGTCCTCATCGTAAGGGTCATCCAGATGATCATGCACAAAATTATAGTCCTCAACGGTATCCAAAAAATCCCGAAAACATTCTGAAAATGTAGTGCCGCCATAGTAAAAAGGACTCATCTCAGTATTCGAACCAGATTGCATACCATTCTGCTCCGCGGCGCGGGCAGCCTGTTCGGCTTCTTCTGGATCTATGATATGTCCCCAAAGTCCATATTCATTTTCCTCCAAAGTTCCAAAGTGTCCATTGCAAATCAGGCACCGGAAAATAGGTTTCTGATCAAAATTCTCCATACGTTTTTCCTCGTTTATCTTTCTTCAACAATTTAGTCTGTATCATATTCTCCCGTTACAGTTCGTTTTGTAGTGTTTCGTGGTGTTTCGTACTGTTACAGCTCAATATGTATCATATCACGATTGCCCCCAAAAGTCATTGCTGTTTTATTATTTCTTGTATTAATCAAGAAAGCCAGCAATCAAAAAAGCGACTGCTACGGCAATTGCAGCGATATTTCCGAAGGATAATACCGCCGAAAGAAATCCGACAATAACACAAGAAATACCCATCACCTTATCGAATTTAATGCTGCGTTGATATTTACGTTGCATATAACGTCCTATCTGCTCTTGCTCGCTCGGGGATCGAAATCCGGTTAATTCTGTAACATTCCTGAATCCGTGAAATTCAATGCACGCTAGTTCATCAAAAGCCTGTATTTTTAAGTGTTCAAAGTGTTTTTACAAGTTTTTCCGTTTTCACCTGCTGGGTGAATGAATTTCATGGTATACTTATTTCATCAATCACTTATGAAGGAGTGTTTTGCCATGAACAACAACCGAAGATTTACCCTGAATACGAACCAAAACATTATTGTCGAATTTACAAATGAGCACATTATCCCTGCCAGCGGACTTGCTGTTGTCGGTGCACTTCTTGGGAAAAGTGATTTTGCCAAAAAACTCAATCGCATGGATGTAACAAAAAACCGTTCCCAGCATCAGATTAAGAATGGGGACATCATCCTCACCTATATCGGGATGCTCTGTATGGGAAAACCATACTTTGAGGCAGTCCATGAGATGGATTCCATTAATTTTGAACTACACGAGGGAAAGCAGCATTGCCAGAATGGAACGATAGAATTCCTGCAGGAAACCATCCGCTTCTGTAAAAAGCTTACGGATCAGCCATTACTGGTCCACCTGGATTCCGGAAATGATTCCATTGACAATATTGCGGTTCTGATCGATGCAGGCTGCTATTTCATCATCAAACGCAATCTTCGCCGGGAAAGCAAGGATGGATGGTTTGATATGGCCAAACAATGCTGCAAAAACATCACAACGCCCAGAGCCGGAAAAACCGTATATGTCGGAAGTAACTGGAAAGATGTTTGCAGTAAGCAGTTTAAAAAAGAATTTACACTGCGCACCAGATATGAAATCACTGAGCGTACCATGGACAAATATGGCCAGATTCTTCTGATTCCTGAGGTTGAAGTCGAAACCTGGTGGACAAATCTTGGGGCAACAGACGAGGAGATCATTCAGCTGTACCATGCCCATGGGGAATGTGAACAGTTCCATAGCAAGATTAAAACAGATATGGATCTGGAGCGTCTTCCATCCGGTAAATTTACAACAAATGCATTGGTACTGGAATTAGGACTGATCGCCTACAACATTCTTCGAATGATTGGTCAGGGTACGATCGGAGGCCGGTCACCCCGTCAAAAACGGAATGTCAACCGCCGGAGACTCCACACTGTAATCAGCAATCTGATCATGATGGCAAGCCATGTCACAACACATGCACGTCAATTGATAATGGGACTCGGGAAAAGCAATGTATGGCGTCATCTTTTTGCAGATTATTGTGAAAACAGTGTCGCCGTGTAATGAGATAACTAATAAGTTCATATAAAAGTTTTATTTCGTGTACCCATTTTTACAAAAATCCTGATCAAAACGACCTCTAATAAGGGAACTGCTTAAAAAATACCGCTATTAACAACAAAAGTAATCGACAACCAGTTTCATTTTAGAAACTGGTTATAAAAAAGGATGAACTTCACGGATTCAGGAAATACCTTATAGTCCATCACAAACTCATTATTATTTCCTGTTCGGCTACCGTCAAAATCTGTTCCACACGCTGCTAATGATAAAACCAATATTAAAGAACACAAAATACCCAAATGTTTTTTCATAATGTTTTCCCTCTCAGATTTCGATTTTTCACTCTCTGCAACTTCCCAACAAGCAGGTATTTTTATAACTGTTCACGCCACTTAGCCGCCATTAGTAAAATTTTTTCAATAAATGCACTTTTACCATTGGTATAGGCACTTCTATCCTCTGGATATTTTTTTGCTAAGCGTTCTTTTAATTCTGAATATTCCTTAGCCTCCTTTTCGTGGGTATTCAAATAGTCACGCATATTTATATAATTATTCCATGCCTCTTGTCCCCAAATGACTACATGGATATAATGCGTCCGTATATTATTTTCCAAATCGCCCATGACATACAAATATTGCCCAGAAGGGTATTGCATATGATAAACAATACCATTTTTCATCAAATCGTCATTATGCTTTATAATTTTATCAAAGTTACTCACGCCCACAACTATATCCACCGTAGGTTTTGCGCAGATGTTTTTTATTGCAGTACTTCCGATATGCTGTGCGTCTATAATATCATCTTTTAATATTTTTTTTAAACTGCTAATAGTTTCCTGCGCTGCTATTTCCCATTCAATCCTATGTGGCTCAACTAAAACAGTTCTTCCTTTCAATCCAATTTGCATATATGTACCTCCATAAATCCCGACTTTCCAGTATGTCAAACTGGAATTTCATCGTTTTTTATACATGATTGTTGTCCCATTTCTAAAAGTAGGCGGATAATCTCAATAACAATATCCACATTTATAATAAAACTTATGGGCACTCTTCGAAGAAGGAATTTCTATCAATTTGCTATCCAAACACCATTCGTCGTTTTCAAGAAATTCCACTATTTTTTTGCCTATACCTTTCTTGCAAAAATCGGGATTTACAAAAATAGCGGTAAAGTAACATTGCTTTTCTTGGCTCTTATCTCTGCTTACACCTCCAAAAGCAACTATTTTTTATTTGTACCAAACTTCGTAGTAATGCCTTGTATCTATAATGTTTTCCGAATAGTATACATCATTCTAACAAAATTTACAAGTACTTTAAAACTCTAAAACTTGGTCAGTTTTTATCCGACGTATATCTGAACCATTTAATGACGATTATTGTTTCTGTTTTCCTTCGTGGATACTCACAAAGCTCCGGTCGAGATCCCGCAGAGACTGCTGTAAGGCAATGGAATCTGCTGCTTTCAAAAAAGCAAACTCCTCCTGTCTTTTCAGTTCGGTCAGCATGGCGGAAGTCTGGGTATATCCAATCTTCTTCCCTTCTTCATAGCTTTCCTTGCGCATGGCAAGTCCCCGGTTGTAGATCAGCCGGCAGCATCCCAGCGTCTGGTGGATGAAGTTTTTCTGTTCTCTGTTCGGGTAGATCCTGAATTTGATCCCTTTTTGCATTAGCCCATCTTATCCTTTTGTCTCTGCGATGTTTTCTGGTTTTCGATATACTGTTTTACTGCTTCCAGCGGGGCACCGCCAACGGTAGATACAAAATAGCTGTTTGTCCAGAGCGTCGGCATTTTCGTTTTGAGACAGGGAAATTCCTGTCTTAAAATTCTGGACGTATAGCCTTTGAACGATTTTACAGCTTTGTGGATTCCAAACTGAGGATCTACTTCCAGCAGCATATGAACATGGTCTGGCATGATCTCCATTTCCAGAATGTCTACAGAAAGATTTGCAGCATACTCTGTGAGCAGCTCCTTCAGCCGGACATCTACACCGTTCGTTAATACTTTTCGTCTATATTTAGGACACCATACTACATGGTATTTGCAGGAATAGACGACATTATTGTTTGATTTATATGTTGTGTTCATGTTTGTATTATACAATATTTTATCAATTAACACGATTGTTATTTTGTCCATCTTCAATTACTTGCGTAAATTCGATGGACGCGTCTTATATCCCCATAGCTGAAGCAAGGGGTTTTACGACGCATTGGATAAAATCTTTTCACATATAGTATTAGAAAAAAAATGTTAAATCGTATTTCACGTACAAAAAAGCAGTATCAACCCTCTAAGTAGACTCGGATGCTACAATCATAAAAAAGAAGATGCCCTTTCTGCAGTATCAGGCATCTCCTTTTGCGGTAAATATTCTATTATTTTAAAAATTGGCTATAAGAATAGCACTTCGCGGATCATTTCCTTCCGGATCTCCCAAAAATGGACATAAACATAATCTGAATGTATGATGTTAAATACCTGATGCCAGGATAACACCCTCATGAATGCTTGTTTGGCAGCGTCAGCATTTCTATATGCTTCATAGTCGCTATCCAATTCTTCCGGTGTATCTCCATGCGGAATGTATTCTCCAAGCGAAATGCTATCCCACATTAAAGAATCACTCAAAAGCAATTTTCGATCCGGAACTTCCAGTGTAAGGCAGACGGAGGCCTCTTCAGGGAAATTGTCAAAATCCAAGTTCTCAGGGATATTGTTTTCGCCGCCATAAAGATAATATCCCCAAATAGGCGCAGCGGAAGGATCTGGCGGAAACCCAATTGTTTGTATCATCTTATTGACGAGCAAAGAATAACCGCCGGGGGTATACGGAAAATCCACAACAGGGCATATCTTTTTATCCCCATAATATGGAATGCCTTCCTGCAACAATCGAAGCGTCTCTCTGGTTATCAGTGTCCATACTTTCAATTAAACCACCTCTTTCTTTTCCAAGCACAACACAATTATCTGGTCACTAATAGTATGTGAAAAAATTAAAATCTCGATTTTAGCGTACAAGAGAAAAAGACAAAAAGAAAAGAGGGAAAATCCCTCTTTCTCATTCATATGTCTATGCTTTTACACAAAAATGCTGCCCTTACACAAAAAATGCCTCGTTTCCTCTTGCTACTTCCGAGGTTCGAAAGAAAATCACAATCTGATGCGGATACGGAGCCGTTGTATCTCCATAATCAATGTTTTCTATATGAAAATCCAAATCTTTCATGCGGATTGTTTCAGTGGGTACATCATCTTTTTCTTGCTCGCATAACAATATGGTAAGAGAGTTTGGGACTCTGCTTTTCATCAAAACTTTCATATTTATCGCTCCTCTTCAAAAATTGTATCATGTTAAAAAATCCTATACAAGCCCTCATATTTCACGAATTTCTTTTCCTTATATTCCCCTATTTTTGTATAAAAATCATGAAAAAAAGTAAAATCAGCATTTCCACCAGTCCGATCGCACATAGTCGAGAAAAATTTTTGTATTTCTGACCAGAAATTCGAAAATCATAGGGATTTTGTGGGTTGATCCAGATTTCTATCGGCATTCCGATCCATAGGGGTTGACTGGGGGATTCTAACAAACAAGGGAGCAGATATCGTTCCGGCCAGAAAAATTCGATCAAAACCATTGGCATGTTCGAGGTTCGAAAACCTTCTATGGAAGCAATACGTCCTTGAAGTTTTTGCGTACAACGTCTTTTCTTATGAAGAACGCAGATTTTTAGAATACATCCCATACAAAAGAAAAATAGGCTGATTACCACTCCGCCCCCTAAAAACAAGCGAGCAGCACTTACAGACATATATCATCCTTCTTTCCTTAAAAATATTTTCCCTATATTTAGTATTACAAATTTTTTGCGTTTTAAGTTGCATTTATATGTGAATGAAAGGACAAGAAAATCTCCGACAGATCAGCGCGCACATATATGCTGGTCATGCCGGAGCAGATAAAAAGCAGAAATTAATGAGTACCTACATAGTAGGCAATCCCGATAGCCACCGCAACAAGTGACTGCATAATTCCTAATATTAAACGGCCTGTCCATGCCGCGTTTTTGACAAATGCATTTTCCGGTTTGGAATTCTGATAATAAACGATCGCAGGCTCTCCTTTTTCCCAAACTGCTTTCGTTGCATTCACTGTTTCACATGTGTAAGAAGCAAGTCCCGCCTGATAGCGGACAACAGCATGGAAAAGCGGCTGCCCTTTGGCGTTTTTGATTTCCACTACATCTTCCACAATACCATCAGCTCTCTCTTTACAGGAAAGCAATTTTCGAATTCGCGGAAGTGCAACGAATCCAAACCATCCAATTGCGTCAATCAGCATGCAAGCATAGAATAATAAACTAAATTGTTCTGAACTCATGAAGTCGTCCTCCTCTTTGATTCGTTTCGTGCAACTATGTAGATAAATTTATTATACATTACAAAAGCATAAACTGCAAATTGTTTACAAAAAAATAATCTTTGGCACGAAATTATTTGAATTTTTATTGCTTCTGCCAGGAATAATGATATAATAAATTCATCAAGAAATTTGGTTTTAAATTAAACTCATGAAGCCAATCTCCTTTTTTGATTCGTTTTGTGTAACCATAATCCAATTTTTTTGCAAACCTTATACATATCTGTCATCTTTCTCAAATAACCTAATGTGTTTGTCCGTCATTGAGCCACCACCGTATCTTCAACCTCGTCAACTAATATTGCTTGCGCCCATCTTCCATATAACAAAAATCAACTGAAGAACACTATGACGTTTAGATTTATAAACATTCTTGACAACCACACATTAAATTGCTCGAAAATAATGTGTGGTTGTCAGATGCCACGGGGTATTAGCCGAACGCAGAAGAAGGTCTAAACGCTCTATACGAGCGCTTTTTACAGGAAGATGCTATTCCAATACAAACTTCAACTGCCCGGGTTTCTAACGTATACAAAAAAGCAAAGAACGGCATAGCCGTTAAGCCATACCGTTCCTCGTTTCCATATTTCTTAAATTACCACCGTGTTACTGGCGTTTTTTTCTGCGGACGGTTTCTTCCAGAACACCGAAAGATCCTGCCGCCAGAGCCATTAAGATGCCGATCGGGGTCGTATCTCCTGTTGCTACGCTTCCGGCTTTGGTGATGGTGGTACCTTTTTCATTGTCTTTTGCAATGCTTCCAGTGCTTGCGGTCAGAGTAGCGCCGCCGCTCTGCTGTTCTTTCTTCACGGTTTCTGCCTTCTTCGCTTCTTCCGCCTTTTTGGCTTCTTCTGCTTTCTTGACTTCTTCCGCTTTCTTCTCCTCTTCTGCTTTCTTCTCTTCCTCTGCCTTTTTCTCTGCATCTACAAACTTCTGATAGTTTGCTTTTGCAATTACAAGGTCCGCAAGAGTCTCGGCATGTTTTGCAGCGGCTTCCTCATAAGCAACTTTCTTCACAGCCGTATTCTCTTTTGCTTTGGCAAGATCAGCTTTTGCTGTCTCGTAAGCGGCTTTTGCAGAATTGATCTTGGTTACGTAATCGTTCAGATAGGTGAAGCCCTCTTCTGTGATCGGGGTCTTCATGGCATCTGCCAGTGTGATATTCTTGGCAATTGCAAGAACACCGCAGGCATCGGTGTATGCCTTATCTTTCTCTTTTACGGCCTGCTTTTTCGCAGCTACATCTTTCTTAGCGGCTTCTACAGCAGATTTCGCAGCGGAAACATTTTCTTTTGCCTTTTTCAGAGCGTTCTGCGCATTCTGGTATGCATTCAGGGATGCTTTGGCAGCTTCGTATGCTTTCTGGAGCGGTGCTACAGCCGCGGATTTAGCGGCAACTTTCTGTGCGGTTGTATCTTTCTCAGCCTGCAGTTTTTCAACCGATTCTTTTGCTTTCGCAAGAGCATCCTCTTTCTGTTTCAGCTCTGCTTTGGCATCCGCAAGGGCGGTCTGTTTCTCTTTCAGAGCAGCTGCTTTCTGATCAGCAACAGCCTGTTTTGCTTCCATATCCTTTTTCAGATCGGCAATGTTTTTGTTCAGCTGTGCCAGATAATCATTCTTTTCTTTTGCGGTCTGCTGATCTGCTGCCAGTTTCTTTACAGCATTGTCATATGTAGCCTGTGCGGCATCGACTGCTGTCTGTCCGTCTGCAATGGCTTTCTGGATATCTGCCAGGGCTTTGTCTGCATCTGTCTTGGACAGGTTCTTGATTACCTGTGTTCCGGACGCGGTTACGATCTTATATCCAACAGCTTTCTTTACAGAGCTGTAAGAATGACCCGTTACTGCAGAATGGTCACCAACCGCTTCGATAGCATCCGGTCCATAGCCGAAATCTTCTCCGCATTCATTGCATACCTGATGGTATTCGTAGTTGGTTTCTACTTTGGCATTCTTATCGCCAGTCATTGCGATCACAGATTCTGTCAGCTTGTCAAGAAGCTGATCTCTTTCTGCCTTTGCAGCAGTAAGTGCGTTTTCTTTCTGGTCGGATACCTGTTTGCAGGATGCGATATTTTCTTTTGCAGCATCCACTGCAGATGCGCTCTCAGCAACTGCATTCTGAGCTGTTTCATATGCCGTTGTCTTGGAATCGAGATCCGCTTTTGCTTTATTCAGCTCCTGTACGGCATTGTTGTATGCTTCGGTAGCCTGTTTCAGAGCATCTTCGTTGACGGATTTCTCGTTCTGATACTGTTTCAGAAGTGCATCCCATTTTGCCACTTCATCCTGTGCTGCATTGTAAGCCGCCAGTTTCGCATCGTAATCAGCCTGGGCTTTATCCAGATCGGTCTGGGCTTTAGTAAGTTTGTCAATGTAGGCCTGCAGGAGAGCGCGGAACTCAGCTACTGTGTAGCAGTAACCCTCGTCTTCATCGTTTACAGAGCCAAACACCTGACTCTCACAAGAACTGTATAAATCCGGATTCGTTCTGTTATAGCAGAGTCCAAAACCTGTAACTGTGTTATTGGCGCTGACGAGAGCAAGATAATGCAGTCTTTCGCTTAAAATAGTGCTGTCTTTTTCACTGTCATACCATGCCATATAGGCGATTTCCGGATCATCCATTCCCCATGCAAGGTTTTCACCATAACCGAACTGGAAAGTATGATCTTCTGTATGTAAAGAAGCATTTGCCTGATACTGCGCCGCAGCCATTGCTCTTGCAGAAATTTTAAACTCTTCCAGATTATTTGCTCTTCTGAGTTCATTGGATTTTTCAATAAAATCCAGAGCGTACAGCATGTTTTTCAGACTGGTTGCATCATCTTCCGCACCCATGTTGGTTTTGTCTGGATAATCTCCCTGTGAAAACAGATCAGATGCTGCTGTCTCACCGATACTGTCGAAGAATCCTTTTGATCCCAGTGCTTCCTGCTTCTTCGCTTCTTCTGCAGCCGCTTTTGCCGCATCTAAAGCTGCTTTTGCTGCATCCAGCTCATTTTTGGCTTTTTCTGCATTAGACTCAGCATTTGCTTTGCTGTTCTGTGCATCTGACATGTTGCTTTCGGATTTGGACACTGCATCTTTCTTCGCATCCATTTCAGCTTTGGCGGTATTCTGTGCATTTTCTTTCTGGTCTGCATTGGACTGTGCCGCATCCATCTCAGCTTTGGCAGTTTCAGCGGCAGATACTTTTTTCTGGTAATCTGCGGTAAGCTCGTCCAGCTTGCTGTTCGCTGCGATCAGCGCATCAAAGGCATCAGAATATTCTTTCTGCGCGGCATCAACCTTTTTCTGCTGTTCTGCAAGTGCGGCGGCATCTGCGTTCACTTTTGCTTCTGCCAGACCCTTTTTCGCATCTTCCAGCGCATTTTTCTTGGCATCCAGATCTTTTTTCGCATTGTCTGTAACGGTCTGCTGTGCCTTTACAGCGGCATCTGCTTCTTCCGCATCCTTTTTCGCCTGTGCATATTTGGAATCTTTATCTGCAGCATTGGAAGCGGTATCATACAAGTCTTTTGCGGTTTCTGCATCTTTCTTTGCAGCATCCGCGTCTTTTTCTGCATCTTTTACATCGGATTCTGCCTGATCAACTTTATCCTGTGCATCCGCCTTGTCCTGCTCTGCAGAAGATTCATTTTTCTTTGCTTCATCCAGCTCTTCCTGCTTTTTGGCATCCTCTGCTTTGGCATCTTCCAGATCTTTATTTGCTTTATCCAGATCATTCTTTTTCTGATCCACACTTTCCTGTGTTTCATCGGTCGTGGTCTGGTCTGCTTTCTGCTGTGCATCCTGCTCTGCCTTTTCCTGCTCTTCTAAAGCGGCCTGTGCATCCTTTTCTGCCTGCTCTGCTTTTTTCTGGTCCTCAGCGGCTTTATCTGCATCTGCTTTAGCCTGGTCAGCAGCATCCTGTGCATCTTTCTGCGCCTGATCGAAAGCATCCTGTGCATCTTTTTCAGCCTGGTCGATATCTTTCTGCGTCTGATCGGCCTCTGCCTGCTTTTTATCTTCGTCCTCTTTAGCGGCATCATAATCTGCTTTGGCCTGATCGGAATCCTGTTTTGCTTCGTTTTCCTTTTCCTGCGCCCGATCCAGCTGATCCTTGGCTTCTTCTTTGGTTTCCGGGTCTGCCGGAGCTTCGGTTTCTTCTGGAGCCTGTACGGTGTTTTCAGTATTTTCATCTAATGTTTCAGCATGAACAGTGGATGTTCCTCCAACTGCCACACCACCTGCAACAACACCCATAGCCAGAGTTGCAACTACTTTTTCTTTTTTCATTGTCCTATTTCCTCCTGTACTTAGCAATCTTGATAATCAACGATCCTATTCCATTTAGATTCGTTTTTGTCTACATTCATAGTATGACAAAAAAAATTCAAATGAATTTTCACGTACGAAAAAAAATAGAAATTAATCATTATTACAAAACCACTGTTTTCCACAATGATTGTATTAAGTGTACCACTTTGACCTTGCAAAAACAATCACTTGATTGTATTTTAGTCAAAGAATTGGCAGAATTTCTATCATGTCGTGGTAAAAGTCCTGCCAATAATCCACTTACTTATTTGTTCTTTTTATATGCACTCCATGCTTCATCCGCAGATTTGAAGTATCCAACCTGCAGACTTTCTTCGCGGACGATGATATCAAAATCTTTCATCTCATCTTCTGGTGCATTCTTCGAAACAGTTACGGTAGTAAACAGTGGGGTTGTTTTAGATCCTTTTGGGAGAATCTTCTTATAATAATAGTAGCCATCATTTTTAAGTTCCCAGTCGGTCGTATTCCAGTTTACAGTGCAATACTGCTGCATATCACTGTCTGAAAACAAAATCTGCATACGAACATATGTATCGCTGCCATTATTTTTGACGCGAACCTCTTTTTTTACTACGCTTCCGGGCTTAAAACTCGGGTCTGGAAAAACCTCTTCGATGTTGGTATCATTTACAGCCACTTTGAGCTTATTATTTGTCTGCTCGGAGTCGGTGAAGTACGCAAGCACTCCACCAATTCCAGCGACAGCACAAAGAAGCATCAAACAAGTAATGAGGAAAAACCGTTTCTTACCTTTTACTTTCTTCATCTTTGTGTCCTCCAAAATTATTTCGCTTTAACAGGTACGGTAAACGAGGCTGTTAATTTAACGCCATCTTTGTTGTAAGTGACAGTTACCGTGCAATTGCCGCTACTATTCGGGAACGTCTGAATACTTGTCGTGTAGGTGCTTGCATCTACAATAACACTGGAATCCTTGGTTCCGTCATTGGTAGTCAATGTGGCTTCAATTTGATTTTTATCTACCGAAGATCCGCCAGATACAGGACTGCTACCAACCCATTTAGCAGTAAAGGTATACTTCACGCTATTGTCTTTGGTAGACTGCAGCTTGTTGTCTACAACATCCGTATGCGTATAGTATTGCCAATCGTATTTGAAGTTTGTAAATGTTGCATTGTAAGTATTATTTGCTGGTGTCATGTTGAAAGTTACATGTTCTCCAGAAACTGTACCACCTTGAGATGTAAGGGTAGACAACTTATATCGTCCTGTTTCTTCCTCGGTTGCAACATAATCGCCCATCGGAATATCCTTAAATACCTCTGACAGAGATACATATCCGTCTGATCCGGTATTTTTCTTAACGGTGGCGGCATCAAATCGTACCTGTCGATAATAGGTGTGTGATTTTCCTGCATAATCAGTACCCGTCAGTTTAAGGATAAAGATTGGATCACCGTTTTTGAAGTTGATGTCAGATGCTTTGATACGTTTTGTAAGTGTGATCTGCTTAGTTTTAGGTAAGTTCTGAAGAGTGCCTTTATCTACGGTTGCTCCATTTTCATTAATGGTCACTTCAAAAGACTCCAAAATATAACCTTTATTCGCTGTGCAGGACTGCTCCTCGACAAGATAGGTATCATATAAGAATCCTTTACCACTTCCAAAATTCACATCTTTTTCATAGATATAACCATCACTGGCAGTATTCACAATATGTGACTCGCCGGTTGTTTTACTCGTGATTTTAAATGGAATATTGGCCATGGCCTTGTTTTTCTCATCTGTTTTATTGAAACGAATGTAACCTCTATACATTTTTTCTTTGGATACTGGTTTGTTTTTTAATACAGCCTTATCATTTTCGATCACAGAATTCATAACATATACATTAGAATCCAGCTGATATCCTTTTGGTGCTTTTGTCTCTTGGAATGTTGTGGTTCCAACTGGAAATACAACTTTTCCGTTCTCCTTATAGAAGTCTGGACCGCTTACCAGATGATCTGCATCCAGTTTGATCTGTCCCTTTGCATCTGTTTTTAATACCCATGTGTATTTTGCTTTTCTGCCAGAAGCTGCCGGATCGGTTGTGGAGACTACATCATAATATTTCATGGTGTATTCCGCACCCTGTAAGGAGCCTGCTCCCTGTGGTTTAGCAAGTCCTGTTTCTGCATCCACTTTTTCAAGAATAACTTCTGGAGCAGGAACCTGTCCCGGTTTATCCTTACCTGTCACGTTGGCAGTCGAAACACTGGATGTCAGAGAGGCTGTCAGTGTATCGGTGGAAAGATAATATCCAGCCGGAGCTTTTAACTCTTTCAGAGTATATGTTCCTAATGGCAGGTTCGATAAAGATCCTTTTCCTTCCGCATCTGTAACGATGGTTCCCACCTTTGTGCCGGCGGCATTGTAAACGCCGTATTCAGCACCTTTTAAATAGTAGGATTCGTAGTCCGAATGCAGATCGGTGGTGGATTTCTTAACAAGATTGATTGTTCCGGTTTTCGGTGGTTCTTTTACGGTAACGGAAAGGTCTTTTTTGTCTACCGTAAACTGCTGATCTTCTGCAAGCGAATATCCCTGAGAAGCAATGGTTTCATGTAACCAATAGGTTCCATTTTTCAGCTTAACAGAGAAAGAACCGTTCTCGTCGGTATAAGCATCGGCTACTTTTGTTGTCTTATCGGAAGCATAAATCTCAAATTTGGCGTTTTTCAGTGCATAGTTTCCGTTATTTGCTGTAATCGTTGTATTGCCGGATACCTTATTCACAGTCACAGTAAAGGTATTCTGTGTATTGGTGGCATCCAGAACAATTGTTTTAACGCCAGCCTGGTCAACGGTAAACTCCTGTGAAAAAGTTCCGGTGTAGCCGTCAGGGTTCTGTGTTTCGACAACTTTGAATTTGTTGCCATCTGCTTCATCGCCCTGAATGTTGTTAAGTAAGTAGCACTTATCTGCTTCTACCCAGTTCATATTGGCGTAGGTCTGCCATTTACTGTTCTTCCATTTGTAAACGGTAAATTTCGCACCTTTTAAGACTGCACCTGAGTCAGAGTCAGTTTTATTGATACGAAGCACACCTACTTTCGACATTGAGCCAACATATTCGGATGTATAACCAAATTCTGAAGTATACCAAGTATTCGGTGATGCTGACGTTGTGTTGGACGAGCCTTCCCATCCATTAAATTTGGAACCTTCTCCATTATAAAATGAATCTGGATATTTTTGGATTCCTTCCTCTTTTAATCCTCCTCCAGGACCTGTAACCTTACTAATCGTGCCTCCATTATAGAAGATAACGGTCTGGCTGTCTCCTTCAAAGGTATATGTTACCCAGCCATTTGAATTATCAGGAGTTGTTCCTCCATCACTTTCACCACCTCTTCTAGCAGACCAGATAGCGTCTGTTCGCGGATCATACACCAGACGATCGTCTGCTTCCTGTGTCAAATAAATATTTTCTACTTTTTCCTGAATATGGAAGCCCTGCGCAAAGTCAAGGTCGGACATGGTAAAATGACCCATTAAGGAGATAGGATCTCCATTCTGTTTGTAATATGCAAACTTGACTTTAATCCATTTTAAACCCTTGATGTCGATTAACGGAGTATATCCTTTGGATAAATCTTTGGAGTTATTCGGGCCAAGAGAAACAATAACGGCATCGATGTCATCTCCGATAGCTGGTTTGTGTGGTGCTTTGTATTCATCCGGAACCTTTGTGTTTTGCCAATCTAGGAACCAGATTTTCATGTTGACAGGGGAGCCGTCATAATATCCCACATTGGTATATTCTGCATACAGATGACCTTGCGCTCCATCATGCGGAATAAAAGAACGTGTATTACTCCAGTTGGTCGTATCAGCCTGTGGCGCCCACCAATTGGAAATAGCTTTAGAATAATATTGGGCGTTTTTACAAAATTCATTATCCCATGTATAATTGCTATCGGTTGTACCAAAAGTGATTTTTGTTTTGCTACCGATAATTGGGGTAAAATAATAATTTCCGTCAATTGGTGTATCCTTAGTAACAATACTTCCTTTTTTCATGGTCGCAACAGACTTAAGATCCCCCATACCCGCGGAAACCTTCCCGGATGTGCTTGCGAAAAGACTGATTCTATTGCTTAATTCAATAAGATCACTGGCGCTTAAATGTTCTTTTAAGAACTCATTTTCACCCCAGTCGGCGGTAACATCAGAAAGTCTGTTATTATACTTAACATTTTCTTCTGACGAAGAGGTTGTAGTGTCTACAGAAGTTTTGGTATCGTCTTCTTTAGCAGTGTTTTTGTCATCTTCCGGAGTTGTAACCACTACAGGAGCCGGAGTCGTTACGGTTGCCGGAGTATCTTCTTCCTGCTTTTCGGCAAATTCAGCAGAAAGCGTAAGCGACTGATCTGCAACAACATTCTGCGTGAGATCGGATTCTTTGCTTTCTACTTCCGTTTCTGTGCCATCAGCATATGATGTACGGATTTTCTGGATCTGATATCCATCATCAGCAGTTACCTCATAAGTGACTTCTGTTCCCTTATTTACAGTAATTGTCTGATTGGTTTTATCTTCACCGTTGATCAGAAATTTTCCATGACCATCGGTCTGAAAAGCAAGATCTACGGTATCATCCGATGCGGTGTTCTCTGCATCCGTATCGAGATTCAGCTCTGTTGTTCCCGTTCCATCTTCTGAATCCGCAAAGGCGGAGAAAGTGCTGACCCCGACAGATGTCATAGCCATAGTAAGAATCAGAAGAAACGAAAGAGCTTTTTTGATTTTTTCGTTAATTTTCTTCATTGCCTTTTCTCCTTTTCGTTGATGCTGAAAGCATAATGATTCCGGCTGCGCCGATAGAAATGCTTAATCCGGCAAATGCGGATGGAAGAGAAGAATCTCCCGTTGCAACTGTCTTATTTGGAGTTTCCGGTAATTCAGCGGTGAAAATCCATTTGGTCTTGGTCTTATTCATCGCATACTGATTATCCAGCTCTGCAGGAACTGTAAGCGTGTAAGTAAGATCTTTGGAGCTGCCCTGTGCAAAATCACCCAATAACACTTTATTGGTAATCTCGCCAGCCATGCTGCCATCGTATAATGTCTGACCATCGCAGGCGATCTTCAGATGCAGCTTCTGGAGCAGATTATCATCCGCAATCGTGTCCGTTCGGAAGTAAATTTTAACCGACTGGGCATATTTGTTGGAAATCGTGACTTTTCCAGATACCACATCCCCCGGCATAAGGGTTCCCCAGTTGGAGAAGAAATCATCTCCCACCTTAACCAACCCAGCTGCTCCACCTTCGTATGCAACGGAAAACGGGTTATTGCTGGTAACCGGAACTGTATATGCATCCGTTACACTCTGTTCGATAACGGTGCCAAACCACGGATCATCAGATTTGAAATTCGGAGTAAAATTCTTTTCCTGAACTGCATCCGCAGTAAAATTGATTTTCTGATCTTTTTCTGAAAGAGCTTCTGTCCATTCCGCAGGAATGCTGACGGATTTCAGAAATTCTGCAGCTTCGCCATGTTTTACAGGCTTGGTGTAGTAATAATAATCACCACATTTAACCCAGTCATCACCCAGATTCAGCAGCGAATCATCCAGCATATTTCCATCAATGGTCGAATCATCAAATGTGACCTTCATTCGCACCCATGCATCATTGGCCAGATTGAAGATATCAACTAACTCATCGACTACCTGTCCCGGGACAACCACCTGCGCATCATCGAAATCAGTTTTTTCTCCCTTTTCGTCTAAGCCATGTTTTTCCAGACTGATATTGATATTGCCAATGTCTACATTGTTTTCCACAGACACTTCGGACTGTGCGGCGAATACAGGATATGCACTGGCAAACGTTCCTGCTGAAAGCAGAATGCCAAGTAATGTAGCTGAAATTTGCATTCTTTTTTTACTCATATCCACTCTCCTCTTTCTCTTTCCCAAAAAAGGCAGACGGTTCAAGGTCTGCCTTTTGAGAGGAATTAAAAAATTATTTCAAAATTGCAGGCGGCGCGCCGCTGATTAGCGATTGTTGCCATGAACATCTTTGCTGTTGTTGGTGTTCGCGTCTTTTTCGTTGCCGCTGTAGTCATGTCCGGTAGTCGTACCGTGAGCTGCATCGTAGCTTGTTCCCTGTTTGATGAAGATGTCGTAGATGGTCTTCAGATTTGCTGTGGTCAGCTCATCGGTCAGATCTTTTCCGGTCTTGTCCAGGATCTCCTCGGACTGGATTGCAAAGCCTTCAACCTTGATGTCGTTTGCGGAATCCGGAAGAATTTCGTCCTCGATGACGTTTTTCATCTGGATCTTATCGAACAGAGAAGATGTCTTCTGTCCTTTCAGCAGTTTGGTTTTATAACCAAAGACATAAGTACGAACACCGTCTTTCGAAGCTGTTGCGCCGGTATCCTGAACCTCTTCGTCAACCAGTTCCTGCCAGTTCGCATCGAAGTTGTTTCTTTCCTGATTCTGAGCATCAGCAACATCTTTGAAGTAGAAGATCTCCTGGCTCTTACGGCCGTCTTTGCTTACAGTGCCGTCATCAGCAACCTGGGTAACATATTTGGTCGGAACGGTAACTTTGAGGAATACTACTGCGCTGTTCGATCCGGTGTTTTCGATCAGCGGGTTCTTTGCCAGTTCCTGATTTGGAACAACATCCTCGGCTTTATCCGGGATATTGTTGTTGTTTTTATCGGTTGTATCCCAACCCGGCTCCTGCACATCGATTTTTACTTTGCCGATGGTGAAAGTGTTGGTAGTCTGCTCAGAATCGGTCAGGTAAGCCATTGTGCCTCCTACACCAAGTGCTGCTACAAGTCCACATGCAGCCATTGTTGTTAATGCTTTTTTCTTATTCATTTCTCTTTTTCGCATATCCTTTATTACAGCAGATAAGGATACGCTCTCCTCTCTAAATTTTTTTATTTCAATCCTCATTTTGAGGCTCTGCTGTCTTTTTCTTATCTCCTGAAGAACAGGTACTCTCCAGAATAAGGCTCATTATGTTCAGAATGATAATCCATGCAATTATCACAGGCATCCCTTTTTTGCCCAAAGCTGAAATTAGAAATCCAACTTTTGGAATGCTGAAAAGATACTTTCCAACAATTTGATCCTGTGTAACTGTATGAGCATCTGGATTATCGTTTGCATCGCCCTGAAAGGTATATTCAGACTGATCTTTTTTGATGATACGGTGTGTAACCAGCTCATCATTAGCCAGCCGATACGTTACTACATCTCCTACCTTAACTGCAGTATCTTTCGTATTCACAAAAGCAATTGCGCCTGTATGTATTTGTGGCTCCATAGATCCCGATAGAACAACATAAGGATTTATCCCAAACAATTTCGGGACGACAAAGACAGAAGCCACAAGAGCAATTACAACAGTTAAGATCAAGACGATCCTTCCAAAGGCTTTCGAAAAACTCTTCATTACAAAATCTCCTTTGCTTTTCATATACTTAAAACTTTAGGTTCCGTGTCAAAACCTCTTTTGCTGGTCATCCAGACTTGTGCTGGTCTTGGCTCTTTTAATCCGTCCTGATAACCCGCGGCATATGTTTTATTCAGAAGTTTTTCAAAATCTGCCTTTTTAATCACTATTTTATTATTCGGATCTTCTGTATCTGGCTTAAAGTCATAAAACACAATTGGTTCCATAAGGCGACTTTGAGTTCAGCACGTAAAAGAATGCTACGGCTTTTCTTCTTCCATATATAGTATTGTAAATCCAACTGAAAAAAAGCTTCGTTTTTTTCAGTTGGGCTTTAACCGCGCAAATACCTCGGTCAATTTAGGATCAAACTTTGTTCCAGCGTTATTTTTGAGGTATTGAAGCGCCTTTTCAGGGCTGCAGGGCTCTCTATAGCATCTGAATGATGTCAAAGCATCATATACATCACAGATCCGAAGAATTCTGGCTCCATAGGGGATATCATTTCCCTGCAATCCAAAATATCCGCCGCCATCGTAATCTTCATGGTGGTATAGGACCATTTGGGCGGTTTCCGGTGAAGTATGGCACTGAATCATACGGTATCCAATTTCAGCATGCAACTTCATGATGAAGTATTCCCCCGGAGTTAATTTTCCGGGCTTATTTAGGACCTGCTCTGGAATTTGAGTTTTTCCAATATCATGATAAATTGCTGCCAACTGGACATCCATAGTCGCCTTTTCGTCCATGCCTAACAATATGGTCATATCTGTAACTAAATAGGCCACACGGAGACAATGTTCGCAAAGTCCTGAATTCATGATTTTTCCCTCCTGCTTATAGTATTGTAAAAACAAATTGAAAAACCCTCCGGTTTTTGAATTACCGGAGGGCTTGAAAATTATTTCTTATTTTTTTTCTTTCTTGTTGCAATAAAGAGGCCTGCTCCAAGAACTACAAGTACAGCCGTAACCACTGCCAGAATCGGCATAGTATTGGTATCACCTGTCTGAACAGCCGGAATCGGCGGCGGGGTTAATGTTACGGTCTGATCCGTATCATTAATATCCTTATGCTCGCCAACAGGACTGTCATTGGTCGAGATTGTCTCAAACGCTACCAGAGTTTTGCTTTCAAGACCGTCTCCTTTGAAAGTAAATTCAATTTCAACGGTTCCATCTGCTTTATTCGGGACAAATGTCTTTGTTGCTGTAACTTCTTTTCCGCCAATAACAAGAGCTGATTTAGTCGCCTTGTCCATTAATACACCTGTTACAGTATATTTCTGGCCAGGAATCAAATTTTTATAAGCGATCTTGTCTACTACGGTAAGAGTTCCTTTGGAGGTGAGCTGCTTATCGCCATCTGCCTTATCCGTTGCGGTTGTATGAAGTTCCGGAACATAGATTGTCTGCTTCTCATCATTGATGTCAGCATGAACAGCCACATTCTTTCCTTCATAGGTACAGGTTTCGAATGCTACCAGAGTTTTTCCTTCCAGTCCGGTTGCGTCAAAGGTAAAGGTAACAACAACGGTTCCATCAGCTTTTTCTGGAACAAATTTGGTTTCAGCAGTAACCTCTTTGTCGTTGACAAGAAGTGCTTTTCCTGTTTTTTTGTCCATCAGGGTTCCCGTCATGGTATATTCTTTACCCGGAATCAGTCCCTCGTAAGAAACTGTGTCTTCGAGAGTAACTTTTTCGTCTGCGAGAGCATTATGGCTCTTGCTTTCCGTATCCTGTACTTCAGTCTGGATATGCGGAACATACACGGTCTGCTCTGCGTCATTGATATCTTTATGCTCACGAACGATGATTTCATCATCACCCTTCTGATAATATAAATCCTCGAACGCAACATAAGTGTGTTCAACATCTTCCAGTTCGGTTCCATCAAAGGTAAAGATAACGTCAACTGTTCCGTTCGCTGCCTCTGGGACAAATGTGGTTTGTCCAGTTACAGGAGTGGCTTCATCAGCTACCGTTTCTTCGTCATTTTCAGATGTGATCATTTTTGCTTCTACCGCTTTGTAGGTGATCTCACCATCTTCTTCTACTTTTTCCTGCAGTGATCCTTTCAATACATATGTATTTCCCGGGATCAGATTCTCGTAGGTTACAGTATCTGTGATTGTGATATGTCCATCGCGGTAAGAGTTCTTGATACCCGTTTCAGCATCGACTGCTGATGTATGGATATCCGGCAGATATACGGTCTGATTTTCATCGTTAATATCTGCATGTGTTGTCAGCTGAATACCTTTATAAGAAAGATCTTCAAATGCAACTACAGTTTCGCCTGCTACGGATTCTGCATCAAAGACAAAGACTACATCAACAGAACCATCTTTGGTTTCTGCTGTAAAGGTTGTAGATGCCGTAACCTCTTTTCCGTTAACCAGCACAGGTTCTTCCGTATAGGTGACTTCATCTGCAGGCTGTTCGGAATCATCCGGAACATCTGGGGTTTCTGCATCCTGATTGGAATCATTCGATTCGTCCTCATTCTTTACAGGAACTTTCTTCATCAGCTTTCCGGTTACGGTATACTCATGGCCAACGATCAGGTTACGGTACTGTACGGTATCAACAAGTGTTGTCTGTCCAGATACGGCTCCCTGATGATCATCGGTTGTCTGATCTACATTTGTGGTATGGATCTCCGGATAATGCACAGTCTGTCCATCATCTTTCATATCTGCATGAGATGTTACCTTTACGCCATTGTGATACAGATCCTCAAAAATAACGACATCATTTCCCTGTAACTGGGTAGAATCCAGGACAAATTCAAGTGTTACTTCGCCGTCTGCTTTTTCCGGAACGAATGTTTTTTCGGAAGTGACATTGTTTCCTTCTGCATCGGTTGCCATTCTGATGCCACTGATTGCACCAGTAGCCGACATTTCAGATGCTGTATAGGTGTATTTCTCGCTGCCACTGGAAATTACAAAGGTAAATACCGGATTCGCATCTTTCAGAGTTTCAGAAGAGTTAATAGTTGCAATAACAGTTCCAGATGCTTCTGTTGGCGTTAATGTACCAGAATAACGTAATTCCGGAATATCATTTCCGTCTGCATCAACTGCAGTTCCCGTTACCTGATATGTCTTTCCAACGGTGAGGCCGTCATATTCAGCGCGGAAACCATACTGATAGGATGCACCCGGATTAACCATTGCGCTTCCTTTTACAGTGTATTCTTTGCCCGGAATTAAATTCTCATAGCGGACTACATCTTTAATGGTTACTGTGCTGCCAATTACGCCTTCTTTATCGTTTGTGGACGCATCGGTTGCGGTTGTATGGATTTTCGGAATATGGACACTCTGATTTTCGTCTGAAATATCTTCATGCCGTGCAACGTCAATATCGTTATGGAACAGTTTCTCAAATGCTACGGTTGTTTTTCCTTCCAGCGCATTGCTGTCGTAGTTAAATAACAGATTAACTGTTCCCGAAGTTTTGGTTGCTGTAAAGGTCATTTCTGAGGTGATTTCTTTTCCATTCTGGGTAATGGCTTTTCCGGTATCCTTATCCATCAGAGTACCTTTTACGGTATAGCTCTTTCCGATAATAAGGTTTTCGTATTTAACCGTATCCACAAAACGGCCATCTTTTGCGGATGTTCCAACGTGATCCTTGGTAGAACCATCAGAAGCAGTCGTACCGATCTTCGGGTAGTGGATTGTCTGCTCTTCATCGTTAATATCCGCATGGGATGTTACATTTTTCTTGTTATGGTACAGATTCTCATATACAACGGTAGTTGCCCCAGCTAAATCAGAAGCATCCAGCTTGTATACAAGGTCAATCGTTCCATCTTTTGTCTCTGCCACAAATTCTGCAGACGCTGCGATTTGTTTGCCGCTCGCAACAAGCGGTTTGCCGGTGTCTTTATCCATAAGTACGCCGGAAATGGTATAACGCTTTCCTACTACCAGATTCTTGTAGGATACGTGGTCGATAATCGTTGTCTTTCCGACGGTTCCGACACCATCGTTCGTCTGTTTATCGACTGCGTTCGTACGGATCTCTGGGAAGTAAACGCTCTGCTTATCATCGTTGATATCTGCGTGTGTGGTAACGGTGACTCCGTTATGGAGCAGCTCTTCAAAGATAACAACTGTGCGGTTTTTCAGATTACTTGAATCTAAGGTAAAGGTTAAGGATACTTCGCCGTTCGCTTTTGTTGCCTTAAAGGTAACACTCTGAACAACATCTTTGCCATCTTTGTCTTTTGCAGGAACTGCCTGCTCCGATCCAGATGGTTTAATCATTGCTTTTCCAGAAATGGTGTATTCTTTACCTACTACCAGATTTTTATAGGATACAACATCGGTAATCTGTACTTCTTTACCGATAGTTCCTACCTGATCTCCAGTTTCAACACTTGTAGCTGTTGTCTGAATCTTCGGAATCTGTACAGTCTGGCCTGCATCATTGATATCCTCGTGACGAGCAACATCTTTTTCATTATGATACAGTTTTTCATACGCAACCGTTGTTTTTCCTTCCAGCACGCTGCTGTCATATACAAATGTAAGATCAACGCTTCCTTGGGCTGCCGTAGCTGTAAAACTTGTTTCGGCTGTTACGGCCTTTCCATTCTGCTCAATGGCTTTTCCGGTTTCTTTATCCATCAAGGTACCTTTGATCGTGTACTTCTGTCCAACAATCAAATTGCTGTAAGATACAGTATCAACAAGGCGTGCTTCTTTGGATGAGGTTCCTACATCATCTTTTGTGCTGTGATCCTTTGCAGTGGTGCGGACTTTAGGATAATGAACAGACTGTTCCTCATCATTAATATCCGCATGGGATGTTACATTGATCTTATTGTGAATCAGATCTTCAAAAACAACTACCGTTTTATCTTCCAGCACAGAAGCATCCAGCTTATAGGTCAGATCTACCGTACCGTCTTTGGCGGTTGGCTTGAAGGTTGTTGTTGCTGTGATTTCTTTTCCGTTTACGAGTAACGCCCTTCCGGTGTCTTTATCCATGAGTTTTCCGGAAACCGTATACTCTTTGCCTGGGATCAGATTTTTATATGTTACATGATCAATGATCGTAGTCTGTCCAACAAGTCCTACATGGTCCTTTGTTTGACTATCTGCTGCATTCGTGCGGATGGACGGATAATATACCATTTCGTTTGCATCAGACAGATCGGTTGCTTCTGCTACTTTGGTTTCGCTCTTATCGTCATTGACAAGGTACATTGTCTGTGTGATAACCGCGGTTCCCTCAAAGTCAGATGAATCCCAGTTGAAAGTAACATCGACAGAACCAGATCCTTCCTTGCTGTGTACGTGGAAGTTCTTAGACGCAGTAATTGCTTTTCCATCTGCTCCGGTTAATGCTTTTCCGGTGGACTGATTTACAAGCGTTCCTCTTACAACATATTCCTTGTCATAGGCTAATCCTGTATAGGAAACAGTATCGGTAATCTTGTCATTTTTGCTGCGTACACCACTCTGATCGGCCGTTGCATCATCCTTGGCAACAGTTTTCAGACTCGGAATCGTAACGGTCTGGTCGGTATCGTTGATATCTTCATGGGCCTGGACTTCAATGCCATCCCAATACAGATGCTCAAACGCAACCAGAGATTTTCCTTTCAGTTTCGAACTCTCAAAGCTGAAGGTGATATTCACAGTGCCACTTGATTTTTCAGCAGTAAAAGTCTGCTCTCCGGTGGCAATTACGCTTCTGTCATCTTTTCTGACCAGCTGTCCTTTTAACGTATAAGTACGTCCAACCTTCAGACCACTGTATTTAACTGTATCAACTACGGTAGCCTTTTCACCAACTGGAACACTGTGGGTTCCTGTGGTTGTGTCTTTTGCGGTTGTTTTAAGGACAATTGTATGGTTGACCTGCGGGTTTAAGCTTGCATTGGTCTTCTCGGAATCTACGGTTACTGTAGTCTCGATCAGATCTTTTCCATAATTTCCCTTGCAGGCAAGCTCACGGATGGAATAAGTTCCATACTGCAGTGCGCCACGGTCTTTATTTACGGTTCCATCACCAAACCATGTTCCATACTGGCCGGAAAGTTTCGATTCATCGGTAATCTTCTTTCCGTCCTGATATTTATCAAGGCCATTGGTATTGGTTGTATGTGCGATTTCTGAGGTATCTACAACACCATCCTTATTGGAAAGGACAACGTGGGATTCCTTGGTTTCATTATTGGTGATCAGGAATGGAATGTTTGCCATTGCACTTCCATCATCATCGATCTTATAGAAATGAAGATCTCCACGAATGATGTTATCCGAAGCAGTAAATCCATCCTCTGCAATCACGGTATCACCATAATGCAGTACAACTGCATCACCTTTTTTCTGAATAGTACCGAAAAATTTACCTTTTACCGAAACATCGCCATTGGTGAAATTATTGTCTTTGTTGTAGCCTTTGACAGCACTGGTTTCTTCAATAGTAATTGTTCCTAACGGTAAAATTGGGCTGCCATTGGCATCGAGATAGAAGTCATCGCCTTTTACTTTGCATGTTTCACTTAACTGCGCGCGGTAAATGTCTTTGCCTCCAACCGTTCTCTTGATGGCTTTGATAACCCATGTTTTGGTCGCTTTTTCAGGAAGATCAGACTCTTTTTCATAGATCTTATTGTAATATTTTACTGTAAACTCTGTACCGGAAAGATCTTTAGAAGTATCCTTATTTCCTTCAGAATCGACTTTATTGATCGTAATAACTGCTGGGTCATTTAACGGTTCATCTGTCATGGTAACTTCTGCTGTCTTTTCTGGTTCTACTTTAATAGAAGGCATTTCTGTATTAAGTTCAAAGCCCTCTGGAGCAGAAATTTCTTTGACTTTGTATGTTCCAGCATCAACCTTGCCAAAATCGGCAACACCTTTTGCATTTGTTTTTGCTGTTGCCACCTGTTTTCCATTTGAATCGATCAGTGCAAATTCAGCACCCTCTAAGGAATAGCAGCTATTACCATTCGTCAGGGATTCATTGGCAGATTTTTTGATTACCTTTGCTTCGCCCTGCTGCAGCCATGTTACAGTCAGCGATGTAGAGGAAGTATTCGGGAACATCTGGATATAGGTTGTATGCTGTACGGAGTCATCTCCAGTATCAACGATCATTGCCTGAGAATCATTCATGGATGCGCCAAGCTCTCCGGTGGAATAGGTTTTTCCCGGATTCGTGCCGGCCTTCGCAAACAAGAAAAATTTCTGTCCACCATTGATGGTAACATTCTGATTCGTGTACTCTCTGTCGGGAGAATACAGATGGATGTATACACCCTGCGGAATTTTCATTGTTACGCTGTTCATATCATTCGCATTCAGAGTAATATCCGGTGTACGCTGTTTACCATCGGTAGAATCGATGTAAGCAGTAGCCTTTGTTTTACTGAACGCAACTTCCGTACTTTCGATCAAATGTGCTTTTGCAAAATCGAGAATAGGCTTTGCAAGATCAATACCATTCTGTTTTCCCTCTTCGCCAGACAGCTGCTCATTTCCATTGTACGCATAGTTCAGCGCAAATGTAGTTCGAATAATGGCTTCTTCCTGTCCCATACCAGCAAGAGGACCTTTGCTGAATCCCTGACCGCTCTCTCCATAGTAGAGAACTGTACGGGCAAGGTTGTTATCAAATGGATTAGCAACACCGGAGTTGGTATATCCATTATGATCCGGCGTATGTTTTTCCTGCTGCATACAGAAAGCTCTCTTATTATCGATGATAAAAATCGGAACCGATCTACCACCGTAATGTGCAAATCCCATTGTGCTGATTGTTACTTCTTTGCTTTCAGCTCTGGATCTTGACAGATCAAACAGTGCAATTTCGGATACATCCGGAAGTTTATAGGCTTCTGGACCAGCCGCAGGCTCGTCGGCACCTGGGTCGGTGGATAAAATTGAATTATCAACCGTATCCGTTGTCTCTGCTGCATTTTCCGAAGGATTCGATGTTACTTCGCCTGCCGCATTCGACGCAGATTCATTATCCGCACTCCTCTGGAATGCGATTTCAAGAATCTTGTCTCCTTCCACAGCAATATCATTTGAATACTCCTGTGTTTTTTCCGGCAGATCAACATCATCTGCTCCTGCATCTGTAGTTACTCGATACGTTGCGATATAATTTCCGTCATCGCTCGTGACTTTGGTTTTAACAACAGTACCTTTATCGGCTTCAAGGACAAGATCATAACTATTTTCCGGTTCTGCAGTCGTCACATTGCCGTTTGCATCGGTAATTGTTGTTTTGTCGTTCTCTTTTCGGATTGTCTGCGTATTTTCTTTTCCATCACTACTCTGTGTTGTGACTACAATACTTCCGCCGGCATTATCAATCTGGATTGATAATGTACCACGTTCCACTGCTTCCGGAATAATATCCGTAGTTGTGGATGGATCGTTGTCATCATCTGTTGCGGCGCTGACGGTATTTACGCCAACCGAACCGCTACTCATTGCTACCAGCAGTAATCCGGCAGTGACTTTCCGAAGATAGTCCTTCATTTTCTTCATCATCACGCAATCTCCTTTTCTATATTTTTTTATCCAACCCGGGTGACGAATCCGGAGTCGAATAAGGGATATTTATTTGTCCCTGTATATAGTATTGTAAATCCAACTATTTTTTTTGATCGTTTTTTCAAAAGTGCTTCGGCGGGTTGATTTTTGCTATATGCTGTACGCAACGAATGCGAAAGAAGAGGGAAATATAGAGGATCAAATGATGCGGAGACATATGGTAGGCAAGTGGTAGACGATCTGGAAGCGCAGAATAGAAAGAAAGGACCATGAAATTTCCATGATCCTTTTCAACACTATAAAGTAATTCACGAGGTAGTAATAACGGATTTTCCGTTTACCAAAAATGAGGAATCGACTTTTTCGATTGCGGGAAACAAGTATACTAACAAAAACAGATCAAACAAAAACAGTGTAAAAAATAATTGTTGTGCATCTGGCCCGGATGACACGAAGCATGAATTCGAAGCGGCAGAGAATATCAAATCATCAGTCAGCCAAAAGAAGGCATCTGCTCCAAACCGAAAGGAAGCAAATGAGCTATTCGAACATCTTTGGGCGCTTTATTCCTCAAAGAGGGGGAAAGGACAAGTCAGCGACTAGAAATATCAATTTTTAGTAGCTCCGCAACCACTGCACTTATAGCCAGTCAATCTTTGCTCAGTTCTGGCTTGCTCGTCTACAATTGTTTCGTCATATGCTTCGCTAACCAATCTCTGTTCATCATATGCGTCCTGATCCGTAACCGTTGTGCTTCCAACACAAACTTTTTGTGAACTATAGCTATGATCCGTAACAGCCGAATGATCACCTACAGCTTCGATTGCATCTGGACCATATCCAAAATCTTCCCCACATACATTGCATACCTGATGGTATTCATAAATTGGTTCCTCATGGGTAACCGCATCATGGTGGATTGTCTGATATACTGCATCGTGATGGACGGTATGGGTTTTCGCTGGGATGTTTACGGTCGTATACTGCTCAACCCAATTATGTTCATGAGGAGCCTTAGTCGGAGCAGGTGTGGCGGTTGGAGCCTTAGTTGGAGCAGCAGTCGTTGCCGGGGTACTTGGCTTCTTGGTTGGAGCAGGCGTTGATGTTGAAGAAGATTTCGGGACACTCTTGGTCGGAGTCGGGGTCGTCTTAGTGCTTGCGCTGGTATTCTTTTGGGACTCCGTATCCTTTTGGGCTTCTTCCTTTGGCTTATCCGTAGGTGTAGGCGATGCTTTCTTTGTATCTTCTTTCTTTTCGGAAGTATTTGATTCCTGTTTTTTGTCAGAGGTTGTTACCGTATTTGAAACTTCTTTTCCCGAATCAGCCGAAACTGATGTAGTTCCCTTTTTTTTACAGGACTCCGGAATTTCTGTCTTTTCTTCAACCTCAGTTCCATCGCTCTTTTTGCAGATCTCATCTTTGGACCCAATTACTACCGTATCTTTATCAGCCAGCTTTTCGGCTTCTGTTTCGGAAACAACAGATACTTTCTGGGTAATGGTAATAACAGGGTTTGTATTGGTGGTATATTTGGCTCCTCCCGGGGTTGCCTTCGGGTTTTCTTTTGAGGACAAATATTCAGCCAGCTTCTCTGCATTTATCTCTACTTCATATTTTACTTCATATTCCCCAACTTTTTCTAAATCAATCCCTGAACCACTGGCAGAAATGGAATTTACAATATCCTTATCATAACAAATTCCATGCAGCAGGTTTGGAGAATCAGCGCTTTGTAAAATATACAGATCATGAATTCCAGATACTGCATCTTTGATATCTTCCTCAGTATAATTATCCTCAGTGATAATATCTTCAGAGGAATCCACAACGGAATGGCTTTCTTTTACAATGGAAGAACTGGAAACACTCTGGGATTCAGAATTACCTGTTTCTGGAGCAGTCTGCGTTTTCGGAGTCCCGCATCCTCCCAATCCGGTACTCAATAATCCTGTCATAACCAATAAGGACATTTGCGTTCGTTTTCTCATAAAAAGATCTCCTTTCTTTTCTTAAGGATGTATTTCGGTTATATATGGTATTCCAAAAAAGATTTCTATTGCGTTTTCACGTATGAAAAAATTGGGATATCTCGGGTAACCCAAACTGTTCTTTATTATACCGCGGCTACAACGGAATTACAATCATCTTATTGTTTTATAGTACAAGATAAGACTATTATTGTATCGTAAGGGACGATAATTGAATCACTTGGGACAATAAAGCAGATAATTATTTGAAATTTGCTAATGAATTTCATGTACCAGATCTCAAAAATGACCTTTTACGGTCCGCAGATAATCCCAGGTAACAAAATTAGGGAAAAATATAGGCCAGAGGTCGCTAAATAATGCTTTCGTGTTGGAAAGTGGTAGGATAATATATTTTTTTAGGCTATTTTTACTGGATTTTTCTTATTTTTTTGGCATATTTAGAGGGAGTCCTATATTATCCCTAATAAACAAGGTCTTTCAAAAACGTCTATAGATAAAGCAAATTCTTGCTTCAGTTCTAAATTCAAAAAAATGGTCTAATATAAGACTATTGTATTATTTTAGACTATAGTTTTTAGTAGGACTATAATCAAAGGCAAAAAAAACAACCTGGGAGATTTCCCAGGCTGTCATGTATTTCACTTAATTGCGTTTTGCTTCCATGCAAACATCATTCCCAGCGTAGCCATCTGGTGGCAAATCCTCCTCAAAGATTTTCTAAGCGCATATACGCCTACATGCACGATCAAATTCAAATGTAGCAGCAGCAAGCATATCTACGCCAAATTGCCATTTTTCTGTTTGGATTCCACGATACTTCTGCCACAAAACTTCCAAGCCATCATATGCCATCTTACAAAACGATTCACTGGATTGGCAGCTCGTGAGTACCCGTCCAAGCATGTTCCGGAATAAAACATAATATTCCTTAAAAAAGTCAACATACTGTTCCAGGCTAATTGTCTTCCATGTTTTCTGCTCCGTTACTCGCCCAAGTGCAAATAACAGATCAAAGGAGAAGTCTCCCGGGTAGAACTGGATAAACTTCTCTGAATATTGGGAGAATAAAGCATTTGAATCTTCGGAAGTATACATTTCACGAAAAAATTTGTTAAAATCCTGAAACAGATTGAAATAAAAACTTCCTTTTGAAAAATTGTAACAATCCATAAAATTCCTCCAATCATTCATGAATACATTTTTCGTAAAGCATCACAATTGAGTAACCGATCACCATGATCAAGATAGCTTTAAAGATCTTATCCGCCTCAATAGCTACGGTAATCCACCACATAACGAAAAACGCACCCAAGATCCCTAATAATTCCAAAATATCATCCTTGTTTTCTTCGATGTATCTTTCGAACCGTACACCTAACCAATATCCAATTTCTCCTAAAGTATCCAATGTTTCATTAAATTTTTCATTGAATTTTTTCATTAAAGTCGTCCTCTCTTTGACAAAATGTATTTCAGATCTTATAGGTTTCGATACTCCTTTCATCGTTTATTTGATCTGATATTCATAGAATTAGAAAGGCGAAAAAAAATAAGCGAAACCTTTTACAGTCTCGCTTATTTGGATATCCATTATAAATAATCTCTTAACAATGCTTTTCTTCGCGGAGAACGCATTTTCATGAGGGCTTTTGCCTCGATCTGACGGATTCGTTCTCTGGTGACGTTCATTTTCGAGCCAATTTCCTCTAATGTCTGTGGCTTTTCGCCGTTAAGACCATATCGCATTTCCAACACGGCTCTCTCACGCTCTGTTAAACTATCCATTGCTTTTTCCAATGCATCACACAACGATGAATAGACAGCGGATTTTTCAGGATTTGACTGCATATTTGTAGCCGGGACAAAATCTCCGATCGAAGTATCTTCCTCCTCACCAATTGGTAAATCCAAGGATGCCGGCTGTTGCTGATAATTTCTTAACGCAGCTAAGGCCTCTTCAGAAATTCCAAGAGCTTTTGCAATTTCGCTCTCTTTTGGATCTCGCTGCAGTTCCTGTCTCAATTTAATTTCCATCCTGCGAGCTTGATTAAATTTATCAAAGAGATGGACCGGAATACGAATTGTACGACTGTCATTACAGATAGACCGTGTAATCGCCTGTCGAATCCACCAAGTCGCATAAGTGGAAAACTTATATCCCTTCCTGTAATCAAAGCGGGTGACCGCATTCATGAGTCCCATATTTCCTTCTTGAATTAGATCCATAATGGAAAGATTCGAACCTCCAACATAGCGTTTAGCAACACTTATGACCAGACGTAAATTAAAACGAATAATCCTATCCCTTGCCTCAGCGTCTCCGGCCTCATACCTTTTAAAAAGTTCTTGCTCTTCTTCCAGACTCAAAAGAGGATCATTTCCAAGTTCGTTCAGGTACATCTTAACAGAATCAGTGCAATCTAAATCAAAATCGTCCTCTAATAAAGTATCATCAGAAGAAGCATTTTCCTGCTCCACAAACTTAAAGTAAATAACCTCGGCCTGTTTTTCATCAATTCCCTCTTTGATACAGCTTTTCCTAAACTGTTCAAAAGAAGACTGTTCTTCATAGATCTTCTGCAATCTTGAGGTGATTACCATATTTTCCTTCGTTTCCATAATTTCTTACCACTCTTCCGTTTCAAATTTTGTCTGCTTGCTATCCCTGTCCAGTACAATTGCTGCACGGAATTTATTTCCTTTTTTCGACACAAAAGAAATATAATTAGCCGTTCGGCCATCAACAAGGATCTGACGAACCTCATCTTCTGTCAGCTCGTGTTTACAAACGTTTGTTCCTAAATGAAAGCCGCATCCGGAACGATCTGGGCAAGCATATCCCCAATCATACTTTTTCAACGACTTGTTGCAGAATGGGCAAATTAATTCAGTTTCTTCTGCCGGCGGGAAGTAGAATTTTACCTTTCCGGATTCACGATCAACGATCAGCCGTGCATTAAATTTTTTCTTTTCTTTTGACACAAATCCTCTGATTGTCTGTGTCTGTCCCTCCTTGAATAAAAGTTCCAGATCTGCGGTTTTTAATGTTACTCCGCAAACCTTTTTGGGAACTTTAAAATCACAAGTTTTTTCTTTATGGCCGGAGCAGCCATACATATTCAAATATTCTTCCATTTTCTTACCGCATATAGGGCATGTGTAATCTGTCATTTTTCCTTCTTTCCCAGCGCCTAAAATAGGATTTATAGGGGCTGTTATAACTTGATTTGTCCAGTTTCGAACAGATGCTTGTAAGTCACTGAGGAAAGATTCATAAGAATCCATTCCATTTTCTATATCATCAAGCCGTTTTTCCCATTGCGCTGTCATAACGGCCGATTTTAGTTCTTGAACAGGAAAACATGCAATCAAATTTATTCCTTTTGTAGTTGGAATGATTGTCTTGCCTTTCTTTTCTATGTATTGTCTATCTTCCAGCGTCTGGACGATAGATGCCTGTGAGGAAGGTCTTCCTAATCCTAGCGGACGTTCCCCGGGCTTCCCAGCCATGAGCCTACGCAGCTCTTCATCCTCTAATGTTTTTCCGCAATTGATCATTGCGTTCAGCAGAGTTGCGTCTGTATAACGTTTAGGCGGTTCCGTTTCTTTTTTTAACGCTTCGAAATCAGCGGTAACTATCTCACCATTCTTAACATTTGGGATAATTTTATCTTTTGGAACACCAAGAACAGCTAAAAAGCCTGCCGACACCAACGTCATTCCTGTTGTTTCAAATACTTCATTCTCAACAACTGTCTGAAATTTTGTTTTGTTAAATACCGCATCCGGGAACAGCATGCAGATTACAGACCTCGCAATTAAGTCATATAGTTTTCCTTCATCACCAGTAGGCATTCCCGCTTTGGGGGTTGGTACAATAGCATAATGGCTGGAAACTTTATGACTATCGAAATAATGTCTGTCTAAGGGATCTACTCTTCTTCCAGTGTTGTACTCAGAATACACTGTAAGAGACATCAAATGGTCGATGGTCCGCTGCATTTCTTCCCCCATATCATCTGGCAGATAGACGGAATCTGTACGTGGATATGTTATATATCCGTTTTCATACAACTTCTGTGCCAACGAAAGTGTCTTAGACAGTGAAAATCCATATTTTTTATTGGCATCCATCTGCAGTGTGGACAGATCGTACAAATATGGCTTTTTCTTTTTGATCTGCTCCGTGTGCAGATTGGATATCACACCAACATGTGATCCATTCTGCAGCTTACTTAATAATTCATGTGCTTCCTGAGCGTTTGGAATTTTTTGTGATACATGGGTTCCGATATATTGGATTCCCTTTTGTGTCGCAAATTTTCCCTGAAGGACAAAATAAGGGGTTGGCTTAAAATCATGTATCTCATTTTCCCGTTGCACAATCATATTCAGGACCGCTGTTTGTACACGCCCAATTGACAGTACCCCATTGTTCGGATATTTAAGTGTACAGGCGACTGTAAGATTCATTCCAACGATGAAATCTCCTGTTGAACGCGCTCTTCCGGACTCAATAACAGATAACCGATCTGTACTGCTAACCAGATTTTCAGGTAAAAAAGCCTTTTGAAAAGATTCCTGGGACTGTTCATGAAAGATAGCCCGCGAGTATGGAGTATTACACTGCATATAGCGATACAAATAATCCATAATCAAATCACCTTCACGATCACTATCTGTCGCACAGATAATATGATTTGCTTTATTGAAGATGTTTTTTATGACGTTGTACTGTTTCGTATTGTTGCCAAGCAATTTAAGCTCATAATGGTCTGGAATATATGGTAATGGAATATTTTTCCAATTCTGATACCGTATATCAATGTCCGGAAGTTCCTTGAGCGTACACATATGCCCATATCCCCAAGTAACATAAGCTTCCTGCCCCTGATAGCGGATTTTAAAATATCCATTTTTAGTCCGTTGGGCCTTGATCTGACGTTCGTATTTTTCCAATTGGCTGAATGTTACCACTACACCATTTTCCAACGGAATCCCGAATAATGCCGCCGCGATTTTAGTACCCATATCTGGTTTTTCTGCATAAATCGCAATCATTTTGTTTCCTCCGTTTCCAAAGAATCAACCAAAACCAAATTTTCACATAAAAATTTACGAACCATTTTCCGAGCTTCTTTATTTTCTTCTGTTGTGATGCCAGTAACATCGATCCAGATCAGAAAATCAATATATTTTGCTGGATTTTTTTCAATGTATTCTGAAAAATCCCACAAAGTCGGAGCGTAATCTTCTGCTTGAAACCTCATGATTCGAAATTTTTCGCACATTTTATCGTAATCTTCATACGTGCAAACAATTTTTGACATTTTACACCTCCCTATTAGAATGAGAAATTCAAAGGAAAATAGCTATTTCCTTAATTTAGAATTACAAAATTTATCAAATTCCAATTTTCACGTACGAAAAAAAAGCACTAACAATCAAATCGACTGTTAGCGCTTTTCCTTAATTAATAAAACCTGTGATGGATTTCTTTCCACAAAGTCCCCACTTATCTTTTTTGTTTGCTTCTACATTTGATTGCAGTGCTTCTTTTATCTCGTCTTCGGATTTTGCAGTTACATTATTTTTTAGTCTATTCCAAGAATCAGATGCCGCATCTGTAATCGCATTGACTTTTCGTGTAATCTTACCGCTGGCATTGGTAGCCTGCTTGATTTGTTTTAGCTGATTTTTAGCTGCCTGTTTGTCTGATCCGGCAAACAACACCGACGAATCGGTATCTACAATCTTTAATAGCTCTTTTTGGGTTTTCTGAGTCAAATCGGTATTCAGATTGTTATAAATGTTCTGATTGGCTTCTGTCGCCTTGTCGAATAAATCTTTCTGGGTTTTCTGTGCTTCCTGTCCGCCGCTATTCATTTTACTCAATTTTGAATATGATTGTATTGAATACGCATCGGGTCCAGAAGCCGCCTTTTGAAAAATCCACTGTGTATTGATACTGTCTTTGACACTAGAAACACCAGAACTTGACAAAGCATCCTTATAGATATCGCTCACATTGGAGGCTGCACTACTAACCAGATGTGACATATCATAGCCTTCTGGCAAGGTAGGCGTTGATAAAGATAATTCTTTCGTTACATCTCCAAATTGACTTTGAAAGAGTTGCATGCTATTTCCGGATTGCCCGCTTGCATCCACATAATCACTATACGTATTCATGCATTGCGAAGCCAGAGAAATATACTGCGCATTTGTGGCCGAACTATCATAGCCACTTGCGATATCTACATCCGATAAATCATATAGATTCTCGGTTGGAAATGTAATTTCATAATTTTGAGCATAATACTCAGCAAGATCAAGCTGTTCTGTCGAAGCCATCTGATTCTGAACCTGTTGATACATGGACTGAAAATCATCCGTATCCACAATAGTATCCATATAGTCTGCCTTTAACGTCTGCAATGTTCGTGCTATTTCAGTGCTATCCACACTTGATACATTAGCAGAAGCTTCTTGGTTAAGTGCATACACATTAGATGTTTGCAACACCGTTGCAATAATTAATACAGAAGGCAATATCCTCGTACTTTTCATAAATCTTCCCCTTTCCTAAACTACTATACCGCGGTTAACACTTTTCGATTATAGTATCATAAATCAATCCCATAACAATTTAGGGATTTCCGGCGGCAATGGCCGTTTGTGCTGCTGTATATTTTGACATGGAATCAATGATATTTTGGTGTAACGCCAAATATTTGTACGCGAGTGTGGTAACATCTCCACTATTTTCACGAGCCATATCTAAGATCTCCTGAAGATGCGTCAATGTCTCCTCAACACCTTCACAAGCATATTTCTGATTATATGTATAAGATCCAGTTCTTACAGGATGATTTTCCTTTTCCTGTTGATAGCTAACCTGAATTACGCTTAATTGATTTTGCAGCAAACTAACATGATTCAAGAAATCGTCCTCAGAAATGCTTTCGGCAATATAGAGAGAAAAAATGTCATCCATTTCACCCGCATATACAGATAAATCATTAATATAGTCGCTTTGCCGTTCATACCATTGTTTTCCAGTATATTGTTTCTGGTATTTTTGAAAACTTTTAAATGCAAAAATCCCCAAAATACTTAATGCGATTATTGTGACACATAAAATAATTTTCTTTTTCGTCATTACTCAAATTTCCTTTCTGTCGTACGTGAATTCGTTTTTTGTTTTTTGTTTTCTAATACTATAAGTTGAAGGGAAAAAACGAAGGAGGTTTCATAAACTATGAATTATGCACTTTTTGTTGAGTATGAAGGCATTTTATTAGGGAATACTCAAAAATTTTCTCAATTATCCCTAACCCGTTTGCGAGAAAAGACTACAGCAAAACAAATTTTACGTTTCATCTTTGAAGAGCTTTTAGAATGGACGCCTGAACAAGTCCGTGACTATTTAACCCCTCAGATAGCCGAACAGTTGCATTTAACCAGAATTGTTCATCAAATCGACTTTCCATCCGAATGCAATCCAGAGACAGATCTTTTCTACCTTGCTGCTTTTGTGTATCCAGAACAGATTCGTATCTCCAAACGGAAACAGGTTTTGTTTGTCTACGAAAAAGTATTACAGGGAAAACTCAAAAAATTTCCCAAAAATTTTTTCTTATCTGGAGACGCAGAATACAATTTGGAAATTTGCCTTGCCTATGCGTTAAATCACTTTGGAAACTTTCATTCAGTGGAAGAACTGTATGGTTTTTTCGCAGACAAACGCAAATTCTGCCATTTTGCCAAAGAACACAAGTTAATAGAGCCTATTCGTAATCTATACGAAAATCCCGTAGAACTTCTTCATAATACACTTCCTAGTGAAATGCAGAACGACTTTTTCTATGAGTATTATTCGTACCAATACAGTTTGAATAGTGGAACATAACGGAGGAAATATATGATCATTCATCTCAAGGACACGGCTATACAGCTTAATCCAAGTGAAGTGCGGGCAGCCAAAAAGTTAATTTCTCGTTTCATCACTTCTGTAAGTTCGGCATCAAAACGCACAGGCCAAATTTCCTTTTACTTTACGGTTCTGATTATTATGCATATTATGTCTCAACAACTTTTGGAAACGTTCGACCCGAAAGATTTACAGGAAATCATGAAAAAGTACCAAAAATAATGCCATATGACTTTTTTACGTCAGAAACATGTTCTGATGGATAGCTATAGTAGAGAAAAGCTCCCTAATTTAAGCGTAGGGAGCTTTTCTTTTACTATCCATTTACAGAAAACCAGATGGCATGTAAATCAGCATTGCGGACATATTGTCAGGATATTTAACAATATTTTTAGCTGCATTAACAAGTGCATTGGTAGCTTCCGTCCCCTCCGGTGGCGAATTTAGGATGATCTCAGACATTGCATCCGGGCGCAATGCATAATGGATTCCATCTGTAGTCATCAATACCAAATCCTGCTCCTGCAATTTTCCGGAAATTGTGTCAATCCGCGGGTTAATGATCTTTCCAATTCCACTGGTTAGCTTTAATCTTCCGTCATGCACATAATATGTCTCGCTATCAATCTTCCCTTCCTGTAATAGTTCGTACGCTTGCGTATGATCATGAGTAATCAGATTGACTTTTCCATTGCGGATAATATACAGCCTGGTATTACCGCTATGTCCAATTGCTATTTTGCGGTCCGGCAAAAACAAGCAGCATGTTACACTTGCCGAATAACCGGAAAACAATTCTTCATTTCCCATTTGAAATGCTCCCAAAATCCGATTCGCATCATTCATAGCCTTTTCGAGGAAAAATTTCGGATACTTTATTAGCAAATCCGGTTTTTTCCCAAACGAATCCTTGATGTTTTCAATTATGTCCATAGCAACAATAGATGCTGGTTGCGGTCGCTGCGGCATAGAACCTGTTCCATCCGCAACGATGCACAACAATGTTTCCTCATCAAGCTCGCAGAATTGCACAAAATCCTCCTGCTGCTCTCGTCCAACCCCAATGTCTGATGTCGCACCACATATATATTTTGGCATATTAAGAATCCCCTTTTACATTTTTCGAGTCATTCATTTTTTCTTCGAGATGTAAAAGATGTTTCTTCTTTCGAGTAAAGTGTAAAAACATGCCTATAAGAACTGCAATTCCACAGCCGATAATCACAAGTAATATTAATAATACTTGTATTCCTCTGTTTTCATTTACCGTTTCTTCTACAGCATCTTTTACTTTCTCTGGGCTTGTCTTTTCAATTTTTTCTGCCGGGGCTGTTGTAACTCTTGCAGCGTCAGAAGAACTTTCAGTTTTTTCAGAAGTTTGCTTATTCGAAAAATCATCTGTAACTGCAGTTTCCTGTACCGCAGTAGTAGCAGTCGGACGCAATTTATCCACAATATCGTTTGTTTCCTGCTTCTTTTCAGCTTTTAACGTATCACCCGATGTTGTATTTGAAACTGATACATTTGGTGTGAGTGGCTTCAGGTTTGCAGCCTCTTTTTTGACAGAATCACTTTCGCTTGGTACTGTTGTTGGTTCCGGCGTAATCGTTGGTGTTGGTATCGGTGTAGTTGTCGGGTTTGGGGAAGGTTCCGGAGCCTGTGTCGGAGTCTGTGTTGGTTCCGGCTCTGGCTCTGGTGTTACCGTTGGCTCAATTGTCGGCTCTGGTGTTGGAGCCGGCGGGGTAACAACCTTCTGTAAGGTCAACTTTTGAATGTTAGATTCTACCGTTTGGACAAGATTATTTGCATAATATCCATTTGCAACAGCTTTGATTTCAATCTCTTTTTCAGAAGAAGTTTGATTGCTTGCAGTGATTACCATATCTCTGCTTTGCGAAAACGTGCCATCTTTTGTATATACGACCATTTGAAAAGAACCTATTTTATCGTATAAAAAAATGGTTTTGTTCAAGATACTGGGATGTTGACCATTAATTGTAATCAAACGTTCTACGGAGTTTCCCTCTGAATCAACAAATTCCGGGACACGTATTGTTTCCACTGTCAAATCAGATGGAATATAAAAATCTACCACATAACCCGTGACAGATGTTGTCGCTGTTGCATTCATATTATTAAATGTAAGTTGTACATCATCCTGTCCAGGAATTATTGTGGCTGAGCTGGAAACTTTTGGACTTTCCATCTGATATTCACAAATAAGCTGTATCTTTTGAGAGGCTTCTGTTTTTACTTCCTGATCATCACCATAGACCGCTTTTACGTATGCCTGGATCAAAACATCCTCACTTTTTGCATCCTGTTGAATGTTTTTTAATAACAGTGACAAACTTTTTGTTTGTTTGAAGTCATATGCAGGACTATTGTTGTCTTCATCTTGACTATTGTCGTCTTCAATCAAACTATTATTGTCCTTTTCGAGACAAATTTGTAACAGAACTTTGGAATCAGAGGTAATGATTCCTTCCGTATATTCTTTCCCATCAACAAATAGTGTACTTGTTGCATGTTCAAATTCTGGAAGATCAATCTGCTCAATTTCTGTTCCTTTTGGGATGATCAGTTGACATTCATAGCTGGAAAGTTCTGCTGTTCCGGTTCCAGCCAAACCATCCAATGTCACCTTGGCTGTTTGACCGTAAGAAAGCTTGTCCTGCTCTGTTTTCCATACTGGTGTTTCAATTTTATAACTCGTTTTCAAAACCGTTGCTGAGACTGTTTCGTCTACCTTTGATGTGAAGTTCTCCCCGTCTTCTGATTCCCGAATAGTCCCTTTTAATTCTACAGTATCAGACGCTTGTGACATATCAATGTCGCCATCAATTACCATCCCTGACATTGAAGCATCTGAATTTGCAATTTCACCTGCCGGCTGCAATTTGATGCTTGAAATTTCTCCATAATCAGAAAGTTCGACTTGAGCGTTTTCGGTCGTTTGAAGCTGATATTCCATTCCATCATCTTTAAGAATCGAAACAACGACATCTCCATCGTAGTTTTTCCAATCTCCAACGACTAATTTCTTAGCCACGAAAGCGTTATCCCACGACGTTTCGACCTGCGTAAATTTTTGATCGTTCCCATCTGATTGATAATCATATTGATATGATTGATCTAACGCTTCGTCGCTTATTATCTCTGTCTTCTGCATAATCTGCAAATTTGGCGTGAGATCCGCATTGGCCCCTGCCGGAACAGTTATTAGTCCAGAAGCCAAACTGACTGCCGTTATTGATGCTATTTTGCGTGCAATTTTTTTCTGCATTTTAACTCCTTTCTAGTATTCCTCTGTTGAGTGATCACGCCTGCCATTCAGATACCTGCGGTCCGCCGTAATCTTCTTAGAAACAGGTTCTGACTTGAACTGATATTTTTTCTTTTTTCTTCGAACTTTTAAGTATGCCACTGGAGACACAATTCCCAGCATAAGACCTGCCGCGCCAGCCGCAATCAAAGTTGAAAAATCATTCAAATCAATCACTCCTTTTCCATTCGCTGATTCAATGTATCTACGGAAACAGGGGTTAATACCAGCTCCCCGTTTTTAAGATATATAACCGACATAGTTTTTTTCCCATTTGTATAGTCGTATATAAGCCCCTGTTTTCTTTTGATACGAACATCTTTCCGCACAGCATTACTATCATATGCTATGTATAATTTGATGTTATCTTTTGGAATATAACAATCTTTTGATACCTTAATGTTTTGCATACCATTTCCTCCTTTCTATTCCGATATATATAGTATTGAAAATTGTTCTCAAAATTAGATACAAAACTGGACCAGACAATGCTGGCCCAGTTCTATTTTAGTCATCCTTTTTAGGATAATGATATGCAGAATCTTCTTTTTCACGAGCATGTTTCACATGAGCTTCTGAATTCTTTCCTTCTGTCATACATATAAAATCAGTATATGGTTCCCGGCGTGTAAAACGGTTATGTATTGATCCTCGCTTATTTCGGTATCCCTTTTCTTTTTGTTTTCGCTTTTCCATTCTACATTTTTCAAAATGAATATTAAATCGTTTCGCATCTGCAATTATTTTTATAGAGATTCCTGCGCCAATAAAGAAAAACACTAGAAACACAAGTACAAAGAGAATCTGAATCATCATAAATATCGCCTCCACTCGTCTGCATCCAAACTATCATCCACCTCTGGCTCTATGGAACTTTCAGGGATATCTTCCGATAAAACAGGATCTGTATCCATAGTCTCTTGGGCATCTCTATCATCATCCGCCGTGCTTTTGACTTCCGCTTCTATTAAATCAATTGCTGATTTCAGGCTATCTACGGAAAAACTGGAGCCAACAATATCCGATAACGCGGTATCCGGAACATCTGTTCCTATATTTTCCGCATGCTCAATAGCCTGAACATAGGAATCCAAATCATTGCTCATTTGATCTAAAAACTGGTTTGGTTCATAAAAGTCCAGTTTCTGCTGTGCATCTACGGATGATGATTGCGACATATCTACCCTATCTACTGAATCTGTCACACCAGAATCCAGATCCATAAAGCCTTCATATGGATCTGGTTGCTCAAACGGTTCTTCTGGAGATGCATATCGGTCGCTTGCCAACTCATATAAATGATCGACATGTTCTGCAGAAAGTCCATTTTGCTGTAATTTTTCAGCCATCGTATCCATATTATCCATTGGCTTACCGTCCAAATCAGTAACCTCATATACGAGATCTGCACTCGATTCAGCAGCTTCGGAATACGGCGTATCTGAATTATAATGATCTGTGATTGCATCCGCGGCTGCGTTTACAATATCCATATATCCAAGATTTTCATCTGAAAAAACGTCTTCTATTGCTTGTGAAAGGACATCATCTAATGCATTTGCCGCATTAAGACAGTCAGAAAATTGTGCTTTGTACTCTTCATGGAAACTATTTGCATTTTCAGATCCTATCGCTGGGCTTTCCGCCTGTGATTCCCCACGTTCTAATGTTGCATCATCAGTTGTTGGTTCAAACGTGTCATTTTTAGCATCCGCCGTTGAAAATGAATCACTATCTGAATGATCTTCACCAACACTCCCTATTAACAGTTCCTCCTGTCTATCTTGAACATCCAGGCTTTCTGGCATTGCACCAGAATCAGATTCTGGCTTATCTCTTGACTGACTTATTTCGAAATCTGCCGTCACATCCTCATCCGCGCTGCTTATTTCAACAGTTTCCAATACATCAGATTCCGGGTTTTCATGAACTTCTTCACCGTTCACTACGGATTCGCTATTATCCTTTGAATTTGCAGCCTCGGTCATATTGTCCTGATCGTTATCCTGACTTTCCATTCTGGTCTGCTCCGCAACCATAGCATCGTCTTTTGTGTCCTGATTCTCACGCTCAATCGCATCTTTTAAATCCATATGCTGCTCCTCTTCTGCTTTCTTTTCATCCGCTAAAGCTCCAGATTCTTCTGAATTTTTCGAGTCCATACCATCAGCAGCTTGATTCTCCGTCGTAACGCCTCCCTGCGCTCCTCCGCTTACCATTGAGGAAGTATCAACGGGATTTTCCTCGGGCTTTTCAACTGCAGGGACTGTTTCGTAAGCAACTTTTGCATGAGGATCACGATCAATCGTTTTCTCAATATTGCGAAAATACGGGCGAAATATCGTAGATGCAAAAAAGTTTCCTACCTTTTCCCAAGCACTAAGATCATATTTAGTGCCATATGTATAGGACTTTCCGTTTTCGGTTTCATATTTTTCAAGCCCCTCTTGTCCACCCGAAAGAATTCTTTGCTCAAGACTGGTATAGTAGTTCGTTTTATAATACTCCTGCCGATCCATTCTTAAGTCATTATTGGATATATAATTCTTAATAACCTGATCCTTTCCATAGGCTGCACCAAGGTCAAGTGCCTTTTTAGCACAAAAATCATATTGCATTTTGTAATCTTGGTAAAAAGTATTGCTTCGGAGTAAACGGGAATCTCCAATTCGATCCTGCATTCCCTCCATTTTCCCTTGCAATTCTTTTAGCCCGGACAAATACGGCTTTATTTTTTCGAACGTTTCCTGAATCAAATTTCCTTTTTCTACTTCAATACTTGTTCCTTTGGACGATGCTATTTTCTCTGCCTGAACTTCTAACGCTTCAACTTTCTCTTGCGTCAAATGTAATTGACCTTCCAAATTCACCTCAGCCCGCGTCATCAGATTATACTGTCTGTTTTTTTCTATGCCAGATTCACTCTTTTCGGAGTCCGCCGTGGAATTTTCTGGTGTATTTTTTTCAACTTTATCCATGGTGTTTTCTTTTAAGTCCATGAATTTTTCTTTGATTTCGTCAAATGTATACGATTTTTCGGATTTTAGTATATCGTCAATTATCGGGCGATAACGTTCCACCGGATGCCCAATAACATCCATATCCTTACGAATGTAATCGTATTGATTTGCTGATTTACTTCCCAGAAAATCTCTTCTTACAGACTCTAAAATATCTGCCATTGTAGTATTCCCGCTCTCCGGAAGTGTATATCGCAGCGCATTCCAGGCATTGGTATAATCAACGCCGACCTCTCTTCCAATTAGCGGGGCATTCGAAGAGACGGGAATATGTCCATTGCTGACATCTGTCGTTATCTTGTTTTCTGATTCTTTGTAGTAGTATGTTGGCGCATCAATCTGCATATAGGTGTTGCCGTCTTCACGCTCTGTATAATAGTGCATTACATTTCTGGTTGTATCATGATAGTCATAACTGATACGATAGCCAAAACTGGTATATATACCACCGTCATCACCAATATGAAGCTTATACGCAGAATCTGTCTGCCGTTCGTTATAAGCATCTACCTTTTCTTGTACTTCCAGCTTGTCCACATCGCGTAAAGAGTCTTTCAATGCAGAAGCATAATCTCTCATATCACATCCCATGGGGAAACGAGCCTCAAAATATAAATATTCCCGCAAAGTCTGCATCGGACCATGATCCGCCAAAAATTGTCCCATATCTCTTTTTGAAAAAGCATCCTGTTTGGTTGCACTTGATATAATTGCATCGCACAAGTCAAGATATTTTTCAGCTCTTTCTATCGTTGGCTGCACTCTCTCCACATCCGCGCAATCTTTTTTATATGCCGCGTATTCTTCTCTCAATTCGCCAAAGGCTGCAACTGCCTTTTCTGCATCTTCAAAACGCCCAAAATCAAGACTGTCAATGATATTGTTTCCTTGATTTGTATAACGCTCTTGAAAATCATGGATTCGATCTAGCTTTGTGTTTCGATATTCGGTCAGTTTATCACGGATATCCATAGTTTGATTTCTCTGATCCAGATAGAAATCAAATTTTTTCTCCATGTTTCCGCCGAGCATAACACTCTCTTTTATTTCATCGACCGCATTATTAACAATATCTCTAACCGCTGCTGCAAATTTTGTTTCTACAATTTTTTCAACGGCAGAAACTGCTTCCTGATAATCATGCACGGCCAAAGCATATTCTTTCTGCTTTTCCGGAGATAACTCTTCAATAGCCTTATCTCCATCTGCTTTTGCAGAATCCACGAGTGTTTTTGACTCCTCTAATAGTTCCTGTATTTTCTGATAATTTTCATAGCCTTTATACATAGGCGTTTGTTTGAATTGGTCCAGCCGCTCTGGTGATCCTTTTTCTAACCGTTCTATCCTAGCCTTTACATCATTTGCAAACCAATTTTTTCGATGTGATAAGCTTAGGCGATCAAACGGAACCATCTTCTCAGGAGCATCATTTCCAGTAACAATTCTGATTTTGTGCGAACTTGATACCTGATCCTGACCGATTGAATACACATACACACCATCTGCCCGGATAGCATATTGAGCATTGATATGTTCTTTTTCCCCATCCTTTTTCGTGATGTCGCCATCAAGATAAATACGGTCTGTAATACCGAACTTTACGCCTTCTATTGAGATATAATTTCCGTATTGAGTAGACACGGACATACGATCTATAGTGGCATCTTGATAGGATTCTCCCAAGAGGTTTCGAATCGTTGCATTATCCACATGGATTGGAATTGTCTTACGTGTCATATCAATTCCATCCACTATGCCATAATAAGGATTGGACGCTCGTATTTCTTTTACTTCATCTGCATCCATATTCTTCCGAACTTCTGGAGGGAAAAAATTAAATAACGAATTGTAAGTCGGTAACTCTTCTCTTGCTGGCAGCGCGTACATATCGACGGGAGCTGGATCTGCTGTTTTAAAATATCCGATGTCTTCCAGCTTATTATACATAGAATCTATATCATATTCTTTTCCAGCTTTGTCCCGTATAATGGGAGATCCATCTCTATTTCCATCTAAGGAGAAATCTTCCTGCCCGTTTGTGCCATGCATATGCCAAGTCAGCGATCCCATTCCGCGCAAACCACGTTCCATTGTTACCGCCGATATAGTTGCTTTGGCTGACGCTTTTTCCATAGTCTGCATATGATCTAACTGCGTGTATTCATCTGAAGTAACACGATTGGAAAGCGACACATCTGCAACGCCAATCCGGGAGGCTTCTTCTTGTAACTGTTCGATATTCAAGACTCCATGGTTCGCTTCATATGCCGTTATTTCATGCGTATCAGGATCTCGTGTCAAAATAAATGTCTCTGTTTCATGATTTCCACGAATTGTCCATGTAATTGATGCATTTTCATCAAAATCAACTCCATTCGGCTGAATCTTATCATCAAAAAGGAAATTCACTTCCATACGCAGACGCGCAGGATTATCTGCTGCTGCATCAAGAATACGATTAATTCGCTCATCTGATGTAGAATCCTCTTCATGATCCCAAAATTGCAGTTGTTCCAATGTTTCCTGAAATTCTTTCAGTCCGATCGATGTACCTGTCTGGCTATGAAAAATCTGTTCCCGTCCTCCACTCACATCAAATGCGAAAAAATCCTTTCCGTCCAAAGAGCCTGTCTTATTAGGTACAGACAAAATAGTTACGTCCAAATGGTAATCTTTTAAAGTCTGAAATATGTTAGAAACACAGTCTCTTAATGCTTCAGGTGTGTTCTCAAGAAACTGCAGACGATGCTGGGCATACTGATCACATGCCATCTGACGATCTGAGTGTTCACTTAGTAAAAATTCAGATGGACTTAGATAGCTTTCAGATTCGGTATCCCATATGTTTATAGTTCCGTCTGAATTATTATATGAAAATTGGTAATCATGCGATCTATCCGGATAGTTTTCCAATGAATTCCAGTTAAGCGTAGAAATATCATTCTCTGCAAGCTCTTGAATTGCGTTTTCAACCTTCTGAAAATCGGTATCTGTACCAAGCACATAATCATTGATAACTTGTTTGGCATTTGAAGTAAGGATCTCTATCTTATTATCTGCCATATCTATCACCTCCGTACACTTAGTAGAATGGTAAATTTGCTTCTAAATAATTTTTTCGTACATGAGAATTCTTTTTTCAACTTTTTTTTCAATACTATAACTATGAATTTGTCTTGCGGACACATTCTCGGTTCAAAATTAAAGGTACTAAGGAGGTTTATCTATGGAAACAATTATTATTTCTAGTGAATTTTATTTCAAAGCACCGTATTGTGAATTAACTTCCGATGCAAAATTGCTGTATGCGCATTTGTATACACAAGCCCTTACAGGTCAGGAATACATATCATGCACGCAAAAAGACGCAGCCAAACTATTACACTGCACAGAAGGCACTGCCGGTAAAGCGCTTCGCAGCCTCCAAGATATAGGATTAATTGAACGTTTCGTGGCACGCAGAAAAGAAACCTTAATTTCTGTTTATGGCACTGATGGGAAACCGATTCAACCCCAAGGTGATATTTTACCATCCACATTGGCAGAGACTAATTCAAAGGCAAACATAGAAGTGGATTCTGCAAGCTCTCACTCAGAAAACTTTACAGAAGTGTCAAACGCCACGAAAAATTGTTTGTCTTTGCAACAACCTCAAGCAGATTTTATGCAAGCTTTCATTCAAACCTTTATGGAAACTTTTTCAAAAAAATTGTATTCTTCTACAACATCTAACCCCAAAATTCAAAAAGAAACACCTGTAAAACAACAGGACTCGGATATCACCAAAATTGACGAATATCCTGTTCTTGATGGAAACCTTATAATTGGCAACGATGGTCATATTTTGCCGTTGGAGGATTACAAAATGCTGGTAGATATCTACGGTGCAAAAGTCATAAAATACCAGATTGAAAAAATCCGAAAAAAATATCCACCTACATATATGAATCTCAAAATAATTTCCAGATGGGCAAATGATTATAATGCCTATCGCCGCCGTCATTCGAAAAAACATACCAAAAGAAGCAACACGGATAATGCCATAGCAGACACTACAGTTCATACTTTAAACGACAGTGATTGTTCCACAAAAGAAACTGCTTCGTCTGGTACTGAAGAGACAGAGCAGCCAGCTATTACTGGAATAGAATATAAACTTCAGGATTGCATTGATGAGAGCAATAAATTCAACAACTTCTACCAGAGACAATATAACATGGGATACATGGAATCGCTCCTTTTAACCGCTAACAGATGATTAAGATTCGTGTATCTTTCTATCCAAGCTTCGCTTTAATGATATAACGTGATAAAGTTATGCTTTTGAGAAAAAGAAGTGAAACAGAATGGAAGTCGAATTTTGACTGCTAAAATCGACTTTTAAAATTAAAAAAACAACTTTAGTAGTTAAAATTTATATATTATATATTATTACACTAAAACATGACAATATAACAATATTACAATAGCAATTTTAGAAGTCAAAATTTAACTGCTAAAAAATTGAATTTTGTATTTACAAAACGTTTAAACATACACTCTATTTAGCCATGAGGAGGAACGATTATGCAGAATGGCTTTTTCAAAACCTATGGAAAGGTAATTCTTTTCGCCTTTTTAGGCATATCTATTGTTGCTGCAGTCATTGGGCAAAACAAGCAAAACAATACTCTGGCCGTATACACTTCGACAGATGTCGTCCAACAGGAAACGCTTTCTGACAGCTCAAGTGAAGAAGACAATATCGAAACGCAAATCTACGCAGATAATACATATCATTTTTCAATCAGCATTCCGAAAGATTGGACACAGGTTATAGACCACGATACTGTATCTTACATCCACAAGCCTTCTGGAGCTACGATACGCATGGAGGTTTTCGCGTATAATCCCGCGATTAATAACGTTGCCGCAGATACTCTCTCCGCGTCAATCACACAAGATGGAAAAACTTTTAAAAATTTTACACGAAAAAGCGCATCCAGTTATGAAGTGATGTATCAAGATCTTAAAAATAGCACTTACGATTATATTGAAGAAGTTTATTGGGACCGGGAGCATATTATACGCTTATCCTGCATATTTAACGATGAAATTTACGAAAAAATCCTTCCTTATATAGAAAAAATGCTGAATTCTTTTTCCTGGAACGCAGAAAATCCCATTCCGGACGGCTACGCATTGCAGTATTTATCAGCAGATCAATTTGAATTTGCATACCCGGACACATGGGTCTTAGGAACATCATCTAATTCGATCGTCGCAATGGATCAATCGAGCAATGCGTCTATGACAATAACGATGCAGGATTATGACAGCAGTCTGTCCTCTATGACCGCAACAGATATGGCACAGTTAATTGGAAGCGACAAGCAAAGTTTTATGATGAATAGCTTTCAGGCTTCTGATGCAAAAGCCACTGCAAAAGCTACGTATGTTGTAGATTCTGTGCAAATGCAGATTGTCGAATGCCTTATATGGGATGGCTCACATCTATTTTCTTTAAATATTGCTTACGAGCAGGGAACGATATCCGATAACCTTCCGGAAACATGCATTTCCCTGTTTCGAAGTTTTGCATCACAAAATTAAAGCCCCCCTGTACGAATGAAATTCCTTATTTAAATGCTGAAAAATACTTGAATGAACTTTCACAGTTTTCAAAACCACCATATCCAAAATTAGAAAAACTTTTTTCCCCGGAAAAGGTAGTTCAAACTAAACAACCGAAAAAAAGCTCTCACAAAAAACCTCTACTATAGAAAAGGGCTGCCGCATTAGCAAATATTTTTGCTAGACGGCAGCTTCCTTTTCTTATGGCTATTCTTTTATTAATCCCACATATACCGGAAATTTAAGCGCTTACGTTTGACGTTTGCAAGCCATCGGCGCTATTTGCCAAAGTTTTAAAAACGAATGCAGAAAAGCAGCAAACCTTTTTAGGGTTTACTGCTTTTCCGTTTCCTGTAGACAATGTGATTTCAGTTTTTTGTTATCTAAATTTAGTAGAAACTCCCCGCAAACACTTCGAGGCGGAGAGGAGAATAAAATAAGCTGCCGCACGTTAATGCGACAGCTTATGCCTCTCTTGTTCATCAATAATTTTATATAAAATCTACAATTGTACTGGCCACATAATGAAACATCTTCTTCATCATTATGATCCAACGGAATATTCGAATGATGCTACACTCAAAATAACCGTAGCCTTTTCATCATTTTTTGAAAAAGCAGTCACTTGCAGAACGGTATTTTGTTCCCCCTTCCACTGGTAAATCTGATTACCCAACCCTGTTGTCTCTCCGCTTCCATATAAAGAATTCAGTTCATCGACTTCTTTCTGAATCCATTCTTTCGCATCTTTTTCAATCTCAAAAGTAAATGAAACTTGATTTAACTGATCATCGGAAAATTCCAGATCCATGTTCGCTTTTTCATTTTCAAGGGAAAATTCCTCTTCACTTGTATATGTTTTTGCGCTATCCTTGGTCTGCCCCAAATCTTTCTCATCAAATTTTAAAGAACTTTGTTTAAAAACTTCTTCCGCATCTATTCCCCAACTAAAATCTTCGTACTGAAAAACCTGTTCTTCTGTACAAAGTCCTTTCAAATCCAGTTCTCTGCTTTGATTTTCCCCATTGAATGCACATCCAGCCAAAAGAATCAATGGTAACAAAACTGTGGCATATCTTATTTTCATAATAGTGCCTCCCTTCGTTTGAAATTCAAAATTCAGCTATACCCAATGTAGCAGACGGATTAATAGTTTCTCCTGTCATCATAATTAACTGTAAAGTTGTATCGCCTAAATCCCAACGATATGTTTGAGATTTCATTCTTCTTTCTCGGAATTCCCTATATTTGAATTATACAAGAAGCTCCTTTACTTTGGGTTTATAGAGTTTATAGTTACATGGTTACTTTGGGTACAACATTTGAGATTTATTGAATAATACTGCTCATTAATAATTAGAGTAACTGGTATATTCTCAGGGAATGTGCTTTGATCTCCTTTATAAATGAATACCAGTTGGGTGATAATTGTTTTGGTAAAAACAGTGTTAGTGTTTGTCCAGGCAATTTTACCAAAATAGGCTGAGTCCGGACTTGTAGAAAACAAATTTGAGTAATCAATAGGGAGGTTATAAAATTGAGTTTTTGTAAACGAGTCTATGAAAAGCTCAGAACCAAAATAAACAGAATAATCATCTTGGGCAAAAGGAATCACATTTTTTGATATGATATTGAAAAAAATATAATAGTTTCCATCTTGAGGAGAAATTTCTCCGCTAACAGCAATATTTTCTGAAAGAAGAGTATATGTATTGTTATCAGTCGAACAAACTTCTATATTTGTAGAAACTCCGTATATAATAATAAAAAGCTCGAATATAAGAAAAACAAAAACAAATATAAAAAATAACTTTGTAATTTTTTTTTTCATCGCTTACCTATTTATATTGTTATGGTTTAAAGTGTTCAAAGAAATAATAAAATATATTTATAAAAATGTCAATTCACAAAAGTAGACAAAAAAAACAGTAGAAAATATCAAAAAGATAGAAAATAAAAAAGATATAAAAATATATGTAACAAAATAACCTCTAAACCGTATTATTAAATGTGGGGTGTTGCTAATTTAGAATAAATTGACATACAAAAATATTTTTTTAAGCAATGGAAAAGAAAAATAGTTAAAGAGCCTGTTATAATTTAATGAAAAAAGGTAAAAAAACTTCATTGATAAGTTTAAGGTCAGAGAGGAGAAGAGGAGGGTGAAATATAAACATACAAAAAAGCAGTGCATTCAGAGGTGTTGACAGAGAGGTCAGCACCTGTTATTTTAGGTAAAAGGTAAAAAAAATGTATTGACACATTACGGCGCTTTCTATAATAGAGTAGCTTAATGGGGAGGGAAGTATGGCAAAGGATAAGCAGCTCAAAGATGAGCCTATTTGCATATAGTAGTAGCAACAATATATGGTGTGTCAATTTGACACACCATATATTTGATGATTATAAATTATGCTAGATTATACGAAAAAATGCGTTGCGCTTTAAGCAATAACTGTAAAACTTAATTTTAGTTTAGGTAAAAATATACCCATGCATGGTCTTGAAATGAACCATAAATAAAACTAAAGTAAACGCCTATCCTGTCCCCAGAAAACTCAACATTGGAAGTTTCAAGTTTCCAATATGTAGTAATGCTTGGGTGACTTAGATAACAGAAAAGCTTTGACCAAAAAATGGCACAGCAATATGGTCGGTTCCGGGCGTTGATCAATACAGGAAAATCCCGGGAAGAGATTATGGCTGCGATGCAGATCAGCATAGCTACCTACTACCGATATCAAAAAATGTATCAGGAATTGGAAGGCGCGGAGCAGTCTATCACAGGTACTCAGACTATGGGACAGTTCCGGATCATGCAGTGGGTCCAGAAAAATTATGGGAACAGTGTGAAAGTGAAATTTTCTGGTCGTAATGCAGCAACCCTTTATGAAAAGCAGGGAGGTCAGCTGCAGGTGCAGTATGATCCGGAGAAAAAAGAAATTATTATAAAAAAAGTGAAAAGTTTTGAAATATATAAGGTAAGCGCAAAATATTGCTACGTTACTCATGAATTAC
>NZ_JAQEGR010000045.1:0-1101 GCF_027667425.1 Fusicatenibacter saccharivorans | reverse complement strand
CTCTGGCACGTCAGGAAAGAGAGTTTGCCAGATATGATCTCGATCTCTCCACAAAGACTATGGCGAACTGGATCATAAACTGTGCAGACAGATACCTGAAACCGCTGTATCAGCTGATGAAAGAGGAACTTCTGGAAAGCAGATATATCCATTGTGACGAAAGCCGGATCCAGGTACTCGGAGAACCGGATCAGAAAGGGACGACCCAGAACTGGATGTGGGTATATCTCACGGATGAATTCAGTGGTTCCCCGCAGATGGTACTCTTCGATTATGAAAGGACCCGTGCGGGATATCATCCTGTAAACTTTTTAGGGGACAGGTTTCATGGGTATCTGACCTGTGATGGATATCAGGCTTATCACAGTTTAGGAGAAGGTATCATAGTAAGCGGGTGCCTTACCCATGCAAGACGACGTTTTGATGCAGCCCTCACAGCATTAAAAAAAGACTTTACAAAAGAACAGCTGAAAGAGACCATTGCATATCAGGCGATGTCAAGGATCGGGATCCTCTATAAGATCGAGGAAATGATCCACAATAAAGCACCGGAAGAAAAATATGAGGAGCGCCAGAAACAGTCCCGTCCGGTTATGGATGCCCTGTTTGAATGGCTTCATACGATGGAAGATTCTGTAGACAGGTCTTCCCTTATTGGTGATGCCATTTTGTATACGCTTAATCAGGAGGCATATCTGAAACGCTATCTGGAAGATGGCCATCTCAGTATAGACAACAACAGTGCAGAACGTGCATTGAAAAACTTTGCAGTGGGACGCCGCAACTGGCTGTTTGCCAAAAGTGTACGGGGAGCTGGTGCCAGTGCCCTTGTTTACAGCATTACAGAAACGGCACTTCTGAACCATCTGAAACCATACGCATATCTGACTTATATATTGGATGAACTCAGAAAAATGGGAGCTTTTCCTAAAGAGAAAGAGTTAAAGAAACTGCTTCCATGGTCAGAAGATCTTCCGGAATACTGCCGTACTAAACTAAAAAAATAATACTAAGCCATCTGATATAGAATTTGGCAGACAGCCAGAAACAGTATCAGATGGCTTTTATAAAATGTCAATATACGGATGATTACCTACTTAC
>NZ_JAQEGR010000044.1:0-1592 GCF_027667425.1 Fusicatenibacter saccharivorans | reverse complement strand
GAAATGAGGTGACAAACTATAAACAGTCAAGAGAATTTTGAAATTTTTTTGAATTGTAAAAATGGGTAACTTTAATAAGCCATCTGAATACATCGTATTTCAGATGGGAGAAATTAGTATTAATCCACTAGAGATTAACGAAGTTTCTGTGCATTAAAGTCGATATCTTGCCTCTCCAATGCGTAGATGACTCTAATAAGCTTTTTGGCTACATGAGTAATGGCTACTCGATGTGGTTTGCCTTCTCCGCGTTTCTTGGCATAGTAAGTTGCAAATGTCATGTCAAAGCGGATTAACGGTAGACAACAATTGATAAGTGTGTAGCGGAGCTGGGATGATCCACGCTTAACCATCTTACCTCCGTGAGATTCAGTACCAGATTCGTTGATTCCTGGTTCTATTCCAGCAAATGCAAGCATTTGTCCTGGATTAGTGAAGTTAGATATATCGCCGTATTCAGAATAGATTACAGCTGCTGATAATGGTCCGATTCCAGGAACTGACATATAGTGAGGATGTACTTCTTCAATTAGTTTGTTGATTTCTTTTTCAATGGTATTAATCTCTTTTACAAGGGATTTGTATAAAGATAAAAGACTGTTCAGCTCTACATCAAAAATAGAGTTATTTACACCAACAGTATTGGCAGCAAGTTCTTTTAGTCGTAGAAATTGCTGTGGTGAAAACTTCCCCCGGGATAAGGAACGTAGCTTTTCATAAGAGGCTGAGTTCATACGAGCCATCTTTTCAGCAGAACCATAGTTTTCAAGCAGATAGAGAGCAGTTTTGGATAAGCGTTCATTAAAGAATGGTTTAAACTCAGGGAATGTATGATCTAACACATTTGTGATTTTAATAAGATAGAAAGAACGCTGTCGGATAAGTTTATCGCGTAAACGAGTTAATGACTTTAAAGAGTAAGCGTGGTAAAATCCTTTTGAATGGGGTTTGTATTCAACAGTCATTAACCAACGAGCTATTGATTCGCAGTCAACAGAGTCGGTTTTTGTACGCCTAAGTGTTTTTGATTTCTTGTATTCACTGATGAGAACAGGATTTACTTCCATGAAGGTTAGGAGAGAATTTTCAAGGAAGAGTTCAAGATTGAGAGCATAATGGGCAGTTGATTCAAACCCTATTCTTATGTCAGCAGGATTTGCGAGAGAATGAATGATTGTAAGCAGTTCATTAAAGCCGGCTTTATTGTTTTTGATTGTGACTTTAGAAACTACTTTTTGATCAGCTGCAGAAATGATGCAGCAATCATGTTTGTACTTGGAAATATCAATTCCAATAAAGTACATTGACATAGGTTTATACCTCCTGATAAATATTTTGAGCACTGCTGTCTTCCACAGAGAATTCGGCTGTGTAATCACGTAAATAAAAACGTCGATGCGTTAACAAACTGATTAACAGTAATAGACGAAAAGCTGTGGTCTGAGTCACCTCATACCAGTCAAAGCTGTAAAGTTATAGATACAGATCCACAGTGCCTTTTCAAAATATATCAGAGATGGAAATAAATACCCAGTGTTAACTGGGAGAAAGGAAAAATCCAATTACCATCTAAGATAATTGGATTATACGTG
>NZ_JAQEGR010000043.1:0-1668 GCF_027667425.1 Fusicatenibacter saccharivorans | reverse complement strand
TTGAAAACTGCGCGTCGCATTCTCGTTACTTCAGCCTGCAAATAAAAAGTCAATACTAAAATTGAAGAAAGTTAAAAAACTTTACAGGTTAAAAATTAGGCATTAAAATAAGGCCACCACAACCAGTGCTGGTCTGAAAGTAAAAGTTTTGAATTAGCTTGGATCAGGAAGAACAGAAAGATATTCTTTCACTCGTCCATAGTATATTCTGAGAAATTTATTAGCACCTGCAGTCATATAAACATAGTAAGGCTTACCCTGGGTGCGTTTTCTGTCCATGAATTGATATACAGGATCATCCTGAGGCATGGTTTTGATAAGAACATCCATTACTTGAAAAAGAGTCTTTCTTAAATTTGAAGATCCACGTTTGGATGTTGGGACGCTTTTTTGGGCATAGGAACCAGATTCGTTTACCCCAGGATCAACTCCGGCGAATGCAGTAAGGGCTCCTTTATGCGTGAATCTGGTTACATCACCGATCTCAGCCATAAGCTGTGGACCGAGAGATGGACCAATCCCTTTAAACTGCATGACAATTGAGTATTCAGGAAGCTTTGAGGCAGTCTCGTTCATGAGAGTGCGTATTGTTTCGACAGTAACGGAAGTACTGTTGAGCTGATCGACAGCTTGTCTGATGATATGTTTGGTTATTTCATTCTTAGGAAATACTGGAACAAGTTCCTTTGTTTTGGTGTAAATTTCTTCCGCTTTTGATTTATTGAAGGCATATTTTTTGCGCTTGCACCAGTTCTGATAATGTTCAACAAAAGCGTTTAGAGACATTTTACGAATGCAATCTACATGCCAGTATGTAGAGACAAAATCAACCCATTTCTGGGAACCATCACTGCGGGTGGGACTATTGAAATAAGTATTTGCATTTGGATAGGTCTGGTCAATGAGGCCAATAAGATTATTTTTCATAGCCGTTTTTTGTTTCACATAGAAATGGAACTGACGATTCATGACCTTTAGCTGAGCGCGTAATTCATCTGTAATACTATACGGTTCAAGACTTTGCCATTTGTCAAGAGCGTAGCGGGCAATCTTGACAGAATCAGCTTTGTCGGACTTGATTTTGCGAAGAGAATCGTTATTAAAATCTTTGACCAACTTGGGATTAACAGCACTGACAAAGAGATCTGCTGCTGAAAGCTGGTGAGCAAGTGCTTCGTAGTAGCGGCCGGTATGTTCCATTACAACCCGGGATTCACCTTCGATAGAATGAATAAGTTTAATAAGTGAATGGATATCACTGGATGTGTGCTTAATCTCAAAAGGAGAGGATACAATCTCCCCAAATGGTCTCAGAATTGTAACCATACTTTTACCTTTTGAAACATCGATACCTACTGCGTTCATAAATTTATCACTCCTTAAAAAATATTACAATGGATAAATACCAGTTTTACTCATTACCTGTTCAAACTACTGTGTGTGACACGAATGCACCTAATGTGATTCAACCTGCATAAAACGAACACTGTGAATGAGGAGCCGGTTATCAGTCTAAAGTACGGACGCGAGGTCCAAGTGATGAAGTCGATATACCATTGCATCCTACATTCTAACAGTTTAAGTAATGAGATGGATAAATCCTTACTGGAAGTAAGGGGATTACCCATAAATATATTGTAGTAGTGATGAGTTAGACGCGCAAAATTT
>NZ_JAQEGR010000042.1:1553-1769 GCF_027667425.1 Fusicatenibacter saccharivorans | reverse complement strand
TAAATATATTGTAGTAGTGATGAGTTAGACGCGCAAAATTTGCACCAAAAAAAGGAACAAATGTTTGATATATTCCTATGCATATGGTATACTATTTTTATGAAGAAAGATATGTTTACAATTAATAAAAATGGTCTTTCCTATGGTAGAGGATATGTGTACTCTCTGCAGTATCATCTGGTCTGGTGTACAAAGTACAGAAAAAAAGGTTTTAAA
>NZ_JAQEGR010000042.1:0-1543 GCF_027667425.1 Fusicatenibacter saccharivorans | reverse complement strand
AAAAAAGGTTTTAAAAGACGGAATTGATGTGGAATGCAAAGAAATGCTGGAAAGTCTTGCACAGGAATATAAATTTCAAATCCTGGCTATGGAGGTTATGCCGGATCATATTCATCTGCTTGTAGATTGCCGACCACAGTTTTATATTTCAGACATGATCAAAATCATGAAGGGGAATCTTGCGCGCCAGATGTTCCTTTTGTATCCAGAGCTAAAGAAAGAGTTGTGGGGAGGGCATTTGTGGAATCCGTCTTATTGTGCTGTAACGGTCAGTGACCGGAGCCGTGAACAGGTACTTGCTTACATAGAAGGGCAGAAGGAAAAATCCCGTTAAAACCCGGAGGAAAAAGCGAATGAAAATCATATCCAGTTATGGTGTAGAATTACGAAAACAGAATATTCCGATCCGCCAGACACTGGAGATTTACCGTTCTGCTGTCCGCTATCTGGTCAAAGTGTATGAATCTGTATGGGAAGAACTGGCCCAAATTGAGAACAGTAAGAAACGTTTCAATGCAGCGGAACATCTGGTGCATACAACGAAACGGAATCCGGCCCGGTTTGATTTTGATTTCTGCTTTCCCAAGATGCCATCCTATTTCAGACGGGCGGCAGTCCAGCATGCGCTTGGGAGTGTATCTTCTTATCAGACGCGTCTGGAACAGTGGAAAGCAGAGGGACAGAAAACAGGAAAGCCGTATCTGAAAAGTGAGCAGTATGCCATGCCTGTTTTTTACCACGATATCATGTACCGTGAAAACACAGAAGAGAAAGATGCGGCCTTTTTAAAACTGTACGATGGCCATGACTGGAAATGGTTTGCTGTGCGGCTGAAACATACGGATATGGAATATTTAAGAAAACACTGGTCGGGCAAAAAAGCTTCGGCACCAATGTTGGAGAAAAAGCACGACAAATATTTTCTGCGTTTTACGTATGCGGAAGAGGTAGCTTTAAACCGGACACCCGTCAAAGAACAAACGATCTGCAGTGTGGATCTCGGCATCAATACGGATGCAGTCTGTACCATCATGCGTCCAGACGGAACTATCCTGGGGAGAAAGTTTATTAACTTTCCCAGTGACAAAGACCGGATGTACCGTGTGCTGGGACGGATCCGAAGATTTCAGCGGGAGCATGGATCCCGCCAGGTGCAGGGAAGATGGGCATATGCAAAACGTCTGAATACAGAACTTGGTAAAAAGATTGCCAGGGAAATCGTTTTCTATGCATCAGAAAATAGGGCAGATGTGATTGTTTTCGAATATCTGGAGATGAAAGGAAAACTTTCCGGGAAGAAAAAGCAGAAACTGCAGATGTGGAGAAAACGGGATATCCAGAAACGATGCGGACAGCAGGCACATAGAAAAGGAATACGGATTTCCCGAATCTGTGCATGGAATACGAGCAGGCTTGCGTTTGACGGATCTGGAAAAATTGACCGTGATATACAGGATCACCGTCTGTGTACCTTTCAGAATGGAAAGAGATATAATTGTGATTTATCTGCATCGTACAATATTGGAGCAAGATATTTTATCCG
>NZ_JAQEGR010000041.1:913-2365 GCF_027667425.1 Fusicatenibacter saccharivorans | reverse complement strand
GTCATCAGGGTGTCTTTCCGATTTTGGGCATAGTTTACCGCTTTCGCCAAACGGGTTCCTTTGTTTGGGCGCTGTTGATCCAGCCAATTCCAGAATGCCTCCAGTATCGGCTTCTCCTTTTCAAGACGAAATTGTTTTCTCTGCTCCGCAGTGTGATTTTTTGCTTTTGAGTACCGCTCACAATCAAACAGCTTGGAACAGAACTGTACTCCCTGCACTGCCGGAAGGCTGTAATCATACTCTTTCCCTTTCGGTATGGCATCTGTGAAGTAACGTCTCACATGTGCCCAGCAAGAGCAGCGTTTGATATCCGGCAGATTATTATAACCCTGGTATCCATCTGTCTCCAGATATCCGCTGAACCCCTGTAGGAAAGATGCTGCATGGAACTTTGCCCTTGTCTCTGTGTAATGGTAGAGCAGGATCGGCGGAAGTCCATCTTCTCCACTGCGGAAGAGCCACATCCAGGAATCCGTTTCAGGATTACGCTCCGGCTCATTCAGTACCTGAACCCGGGTTTCATCTGCCATCAGATATTTACGCATCCGTAACTGACGGTGAAAATAATTATAAACATGACGGAGATAATTCTCGGCACAGTAAATGATCCAGTTAGCAAGCGTAGCCCGGCTTAATGGGACACCCAGTTGCTTCCAGTCCTCTTCCTGCCTGTTTAACGGCAGACCATTCTGGTACTTCTGGTGCATTGCCCATCCGACAACGGATTCCGATGCATAACTTTCCGGGATCAATGGTTCCTGAACAGGGGCTTTGACAAATGTCTGATCATCCGGATGTTCCTCTGATATGGCACACTCCGGGCATTTATAGGTTTCACGATAGATATTTACTACTTTTCCCTTGGCAGGGGTAAAACGAAATTCATGGCGGACGAATTCTTTCCCAATACATTCCATCTGCGTTCCGCAGGTTGGACAGTTTCGCTCCTCTTCCGGAAGAGAAATGATCTCGTCGCAGGAAGGAACATTTTTAAAGAGATCAGCATGTGTCCGTCTTGCTTTTCTCTTATGTTCCGGAACAGTGATGTCATCAGGAAGTTCCTGTTCCCATGTCGGATCTGCTTCCTGCTCGGCTTCATCAAAAAGATTCAACTGGCCAGCGATATCTTTCCGTTTTTCACTGGAAGTACCAAAAAGTTTCTTCGTGAGATATTCAATCTGCTGACGAAGGTTTTCTTTTTCCAGCCGGTCTGCTTCCAATGTTTTTTGTAAAGACTGGATCAGTTCTGTCTGTGTGGAAATCGTCTTATTCAGTTGGTTGATCATGTCCTTGTACGCAAGGATTTTTGAATCTTTTGAATTGCCAGCCATATGTTTTCTGCTCCTTTTTCACTGCTCTTATTATACCATAAAAAGCAATGAAAAAGAAGCAGAAACCCCAGCATTTACAAGGGATTTCAGACATGATACAGGGTGAGAAGCCCCTCCGTTT
>NZ_JAQEGR010000041.1:0-903 GCF_027667425.1 Fusicatenibacter saccharivorans | reverse complement strand
AGACATGATACAGGGTGAGAAGCCCCTCCGTTTACGCGATCATTCCGTAGGTTTGAATGCCTTGGGTTGTTCGATTTCAAGCCCGGACATGAGCCAGTCGAATTGCTGCCAGGTCAATTGTTTTACTTCCAGCTGATTTCTGGGCCAGCGAAACCTGCCCTGAACTTCCATACGTTTATACAGCAGCACAAATCCGTCAGATTCCCAGAGCAAAGCTTTGATCCTGTCACAACGTTTTCCACAGAAAAGATACAGGGCACTTCGCCTTGGATCCATATGGAGTTGATCCTCTACAATAGCACACAGCCCGTCAATGGATTTCCGCATATCCGTTCTGCCTGTTACGATATAGATTTCATCGGCGGCTGTGATATCCCCTAACATTCCAGCTCCTTCACAATTCGAAGCGTTTGAGCCAGAAGCTGAGGATCTGTTCCATTTGGTATTGTTAGATGAAAGCTGCCTACAGACAGCTTCATTGACTCTGCTACAGAAAAGTTATTCCTTTCCGTAGCTGCCGGAATTACATTTAATGGCTGTTCATAAGGAATCGGGTCAGTATCATGAAACTCCACTCTGACAACTTCCTGGCCTTCTGGTGCGCGATAGGTGCGTCCAGTTGACGCCGGCAAATCCACACAACCTTTCTGACGCAGTCTTTTTACCCAGTTGTAAAAAGTTCCTGGCTTGATATCATGTTCCACACACCATTGATGATCTGTCAATCCACTTTGACGGCATTCCATGATGAGACGGTATTGTTCTTCGGCAGGTATTCTTTTGCTTCTCATGAGCACACCTCCATAACTTTAATAGAGTAAAATGCTCGCATCTATCATTTCTAGCAAGAAAAGATGAAGTAAAATGCTTGCATTCTCTATTGATTATTATGGGATATTTTTT
>NZ_JAQEGR010000040.1:0-2641 GCF_027667425.1 Fusicatenibacter saccharivorans | reverse complement strand
GTATATGGTAAATAACTCGTCCTCCCGAAAAAGATATGCCAGCCCGAAGGCTGGCACTGAGCTTTACCTTGATTTAGTTTTTCGACAGTGATCCGGCAGTTCTTCAGACCATGGCATTAAAGTTTTTAACACCTCTGTTGGAACATCGTTTCGTGGATACTTCACAAGTTCTGTCAACAGGTAGCAGAAGTACTCGTATGGTTTCAGGCTGTTTGCCTTGGCACTTTCTGCAATACTGTATAAGAGAGCACTCGCTTTGGCTCCTTTTGTAGAATCAATGATATGCCAGGAATGTTTTCCAACGCAGAAAGACTTGATACTACGCTCTGCATCGTTGTTATCCAGCGGAAGAAGCGGATCTTCCAGGAATCTTCGAAGGTATATTTCCTGATTGATCGAATAATTGATTGCTTCTTTTAACTTGGAGCTTGCGTTTGATTTTCCCTGTAATGTTTTCAGCCACGCAAAATAGGCATCGACAAGAGGCTTTACAGAGCGCTGTCTGTTATCTAATCTCTCTTTTGCCGATGATTCTTTATACATGTTGTCCAAATGATACATCGCGTCGATCCGTTTGACTGCTTCAGCAGCAACTGCCTGTCCTGGCGTGAGCGGCGTATTCTTCTTCACAGCTTTTATGATCTCTGTGAATTTCCGTCTTGCATGAGCATAACATCCGGCCACCTGGATCCTATCACTTTTTTTCATAAGCGTATGATACGGCTGGTAACCATCGGTTACGAGTGTCCCTTGATATCCAGATAGATATTTTTCCAGGACTTCGCCGCTTCTGCCACCCAGATATTCATATAGGAAGAGTGGATGGGTATCGCTTCCACCAGGAGAATGGAACACCCACATATATTCCTTGCTGTGCTGAGGCATGATAAATGGTGTTTCATCACAATGGATATGGTGGGATTCCATAATCTCTGCTTTCATCAGATCATGAACCGGCTGCAGATAATACTCACTGAGACGGATCATCCATCCTGCCATATCCTGCCGCGGAATGTTGACATCATTTCGAAGGAATTCTTCAGAAAGACGGTTCAAAGGTACCGCATTTACATACTTTGCATTAAACACGGCAGCTGCCAGTTCCGGGGTAAGAATACTATGTGCCAGCAGACGTTCCGGTGCTTTTGCACGCAGAAAACTGCCGCAATCAGAATTCCCGGCATATACTTTGATATGATGTTCCAATACTTTAAATCTGGCTGGAATATACTGAAGTTCTTTATATACTTCATCTTCCATAGGATGCCATCCTTTTGGAAAGTGTTCCCGTAATTCTTCTTCGGAACAATCGTGGTTGATCACTTCAACTTCGATGTTCTGAAGATTCAGGTCACGTTTTCCTTTGGTTCTCTTTCTGCGGACAACGACTTTTTCAATGTCAGGTTCATCAGGAATACCGTTTTCTACAAGTGCCTCTGCTTCATTCAGGACACACATGTTTTCAAGAGAAAACGACAGTTGTCCCATAACCTGTTTGTCAGTTTCCGTTCTTTTTCCAAAACGCTGTTGTGTCAGGATTGCAATCTGTTCCTGAAGATCTTCAATCTGATGGATCAGCCTTTCATTCTGATCCTGGATCTTCTGGCTCTGTGCAGATAAAATCGTAAAGCTTTCGCTCATCTGTATGTACAGCAATGCTATGGCATTCTTCGGCATCTTATTCAGTTCGTCCAGGGTTAAAGTAATGTTTTCCATGAATCCATTATACCACAGATGGCACTGAAAAACCCTTTATTTCAGGCATTTCAGGGAAATTTAGATAACTTATAAAACTGTCAATGTACATATATAAAACAGAACTAATAAAGCTCTGGTTTCACCTTGTGTATTACTTTTTTCTGTTCAATGGAAAGTCCTTCCATCAGCCATCGGTACTGTTGAGGGGTAAGGTCTCTGGCTTCTTTTTCACTTCTTGGCCATTGAAGTTTTCCATCGGTAAATCTTTTATAGCATAGAAGCCAGCCATCGCCTTCGTAGAGTAAGACTTTCATCCGGTCATTTCTGCGTCCACAGAACAGAAAGATGGATCCCGCTTCGGTTGGATCCAGGCCAAATGTTCCGGTAACAATAGAGATCAATCCATCAATTCCTTTTCGGAGATCCGTATATCCGGTACATAAGTAAACGTGTTGGAAGCCGGAAGCATCATTAAGCATGACGTATGATTTCCAGCATTCTGGATATCAGTTCTGATGACGAGTTTTCGTTCATATAGAACTCAATCTCATTTATTTTAATAATCATCTGAGTTTCAAATGCAGAGGTTCCTTTTTCAATTGTTTTGGCTGGTATCTGTTCTGATGTCAGAGCAGGAAGTTCTACAAAACCAGCCTGTGTTAAAGCTGCTTCTTTTACTTTACGCAGCCAATAATAATAGGCATCTCTGGATAACCCGTGCTGTTCACAATAAATATCAACTTTCTGGCCACTGGCTTTGCAGTCTTTTATAATTGCAGCCCATTCGTTCAATCGGATTTGTCTGGTGGCTAACTTGGTGTTCATGATCAATACCTCCTGTGGTGTTTTTCGTAAAAAGTGTGAAACACACTTTTTACACTCTACACACCATTATCCCAGATTTTGGAGATGTCAGGAAGTTGACGGGTTATTCACCATTTAC
>NZ_JAQEGR010000004.1:0-234039 GCF_027667425.1 Fusicatenibacter saccharivorans | reverse complement strand
CCGAAACCATGCCGTCATTTTATCGGAAGAGATAAAGAACTAGAAGAATTATATACCATGCTTGAGGAAAACCGTCATGTTTTTCTTTGCGGAATTTCCGGTATTGGTAAAAGCGAACTTGCCAAAGCCTACGCAAAACATTACAAAAAGTATTACACTAACATTCTATATGTAGAATATACAGGTGATCTTCATCAGGACATTACTGACATGGATTTTATTGATGATCCACCAGAAATCAACGAACAGGAACGGTTTCAAAGACATAACCGTTTTCTGCGTTCCCTGAAATCCGATACTCTGCTTATCATAGATAATTTTAATGTCACAGCTACACAGGACAGTTTTCTGTCAGTAGTATTAAAATACCGCTGTCAGATTTTATTTACGACCAGAAGTAATCTGAATGAATACTGTACTTTTCAATTAAAAGAAATAAAGGATATAAACATTCTTTTCCAACTGACATCTGCATTTTATTCAGAAGCAGACAAGTATCGTTCGACCGTCGAAAAAATCATAGAGACCGTACACTATCATACTTTTGCTGTAGAACTGGCTGCAAAACTTTTGGAAAATGGAATTTCAACTCCAGGTCAGTTATTAGCAAGACTTCAGGAAGAAAGAGCATCTCTCGATAATGAAGATAAAATTAAGATAATCAAGGATGGTCAAAGCAGTAAAGCCACTTATTATAGTCATATCCATACTCTATTTTCACTATATGCTTTATCCCGAAAACAGCAGGATATCATGTGCAATTTGTGTTTTCTTCCTTACACTGGTATTTCTGCCCGCATATTCGCCAAATGGCTGGAACTGCCTACCTTAAATGAAATTAACGACTTGATTGAAACTGGTTTTGTGCAGACAACTACACGTCACACAATCTCCCTGCATCCTATGATTAAGGAAATTGCCCTTTCAGAGACAAAACCATCTGTAAGTAGCTGTCACATATTACTGGATTCTTTACAGAAAATATGTTTAATGCATGGAATTGAAGTCGATTATTACAAGAAGCTGTTTCAGACAGCAGGAAACATCATAGAATTGATTGAAAAAGATGATATACCAAAATATCTACTTTTTCTGGAAAATGTTTTTCCATATATGGATAATTATAATTACCAGAAAGGTATGAAAGAAATCATTCAGGAATTAAAAAATTTTTTGAAGCCTAAAGACATTGGCACCGATTCTGACCGGGCGTTATTACTGGATTTTCAGGCAACCCTTGAAACCAAACCTGAAAAAGCAATAAAACTGGAAGAAGATGCACTTGCCCAGATAGAAAATATCACTGCCGACAATGCTCGCCTTGTTTCCAACCTTCATGCCAATCTCGGTGGACTTTACCGCATGAACGGTCATCCCGATCTTGCAAGAGAACACATGGAAAAAAGTATCTCACTGCTTGACCAATTTAACTTGCTTCATATAAATGACAGCATACCTCAGATTGCCAATTATGCAATGTTCCTGACAGAACAGCAGGAACCCGAAAGAGGCATCTCTGAATTGCAAAAATTATCCGGCATCATCAAGGAATACCATTCCGATGATTGTCTGGATTATGCCAAAGTGCAGGAAACCCTTGGAACCATTTATCTGATGACTGCCAATCTTCCGCAAGCCAAAACACATTTTAAAAGAGCTTTCAAAATATATGAAAAGATCTGGGCTGATGAACCAGAAATGATTGAAGCAAAATATCAGGAAATTCAGGAGTTATATCCACAGATTGGATTTTGCATTGGAAAAAATCTATCCGGTCTTTTAACAAAATAAGCATACTTTACGGCGGGCAACTTGCCCGCCGTTATATTCAACTATTCGTCAAATAAATATATGCATCTTCCAAAGTGATATCATTATTCAGGACACAATTCTCATTTGGCTTTCCTTTGCTTAATACTTTCATATGAATTCCATTTTCTACATACTGCTTAGATGATATAGAATAATTGGCTTCTAACAAACGGGCTTCTTCTGCATTTTGTACCGTACAATTCCAAACACAGCCCTTTGCATTTTCCAGCAATCCACTCACGCTTCCGGAATATAAAAAACTTCCTTTTTTCATAATGGCAAGCTGTGTACAGGTTGCTGCTAAATCTTCTACTACATGAGTGGAAAACAGCACAGTTCTATCCTTTGAAAAATCAACCAGAAGATTGCGGATCCTAATCCTTTCTTCCGGATCTAACCCGGTGGTAGGTTCATCAATAATCAAAAAATCCGGATTATTAAGAAGTGCCTGTATGAGTCCGACACGTCTCTTCATACCACCAGATAATTGCCGCATTTTTTTATTCTGATGCTCTGTAAGAGAAGTCTTTTCCAGATAATAGGTAATTCTTTGTTCGAGGTCATTTCTGGATACTCCTGACAGTCCCCCCATATATACAAGGCATTCTTTCACCGTAAGATTCGGATATAAGTCGATTTCCTGTGGAAGATAACCAATCTTTTTCTGTATTTTTTCATAATTTCCCTCGTTATACAGAATTCCATCAATCGAAACCACTCCTTCCGTTTGTTTTAAAACGGTTGTAAGAACCCTCATCAGCGTGGTTTTTCCCGCACCATTCTCTCCCAAAAGTCCGTAAATTCCCTTGGGTATTTCAAGAGATGCCTTATTTACTGCAACTACACCATTTTTAAATCTAACTGTTAAATCATTTATTCTAATACTCATAATCTATCCTCTTTTCTTTAAAGCCATTGGTAATACTGCAAATAAAAACAGCCCCGTTATAAAAGACACAAGCGTTCCATAAATCCAACTCTCGGACATTAATTGAGTAGGTTCACAAAAGCTGAAAGAAAACAATCCCAGATTTCCGAAAAATGAACTTCCCGCTTTTGATATAAGTCCAATGACAATTCCAAATAAACATCCTATACCTGCCCACATATTTCCAAGCAATGTACACAAAATCACAGAGCATATACTCCAAAGCCAGATAGTTCCAAACATTGCAATGAAATATAAAAGAAATATCTGAATACCTGAAATGCCTTCGTTTACACTGCCCGGTTTTTGCCAGAAAAATAAAACATATCCAACACAGGAAAGTATTAATAAATATAATATTTGAACGCACACTCTCTGTGATATTACTTTTAACTGCTTTTTTTGATCATACAAATGAAATACATCGGCACGCTTACTTTTTACTTCCATCAAATATGTGTCACTACAAAAAATAATTGTTAAAAATGCTATTGGAGACTGAATTGCTGAACCGATTTCTTCATAGTATATAATCGGATGAATAACACACAATATCAGTATAAAGGCACATGAATAAAAAATCTTATATAACGACAGGCAGTTTTTGAGTTCCGTTTTCAATGAACCCTCCTCCTTTTCCAGATTGTAACAGAAATACATACTAATATAACAGATGCGATCACAAGCATAATCTGATTTATATTTGACATTTTGGCTGCATGTGTTTCAAAAAACCTGCCAGGAAATCGCACCATAATAGAGAACGGTCTCATATAATAAATATCATTCTTCTCGGTCAGCATATTTGAATATATAATGTGTAAAAACAAAACTGGTGCTGCCGGAAGCGGATTTTTAAATATTAATGCTGTAATTGTATAGACACAACATATCATCAAAAGATTCGGCACAATATAGATCAGAGAATTCACGCAAAAATCAATTGGTGTTACCGGAAATCCCGATTCTAAAGACGTTTTCAAACACAGCATAAAGAATATAACATTCAAAATCACTAATACTCCCAGCATACTAATGAATCCGCTTATTACTTTCCCACATATATATTGGATTGCCGTAACAGGCTTTGTATGTAATAATTCATAGGTACTTTTTCGTGTATCCTGAATAAATAAAAATGATAGCAAGACTGTTGCAAAAAAGGCCATATGCAATCCTGCAAAATCCGTGAACTTTTTGGCAAAGTACCAGGAAAAAGAATGTTCGGATAATTTCCGCTCGATATAATGATTGATTTCTTCTGCTGTCCCCTTATGAATTTCAAGGTCCTCATAAGCATATATTGCATTATAATAGCCATATTGGGATTCCAAAAACTCAGAAGCAGTCTTTACATCCATATTCTGAATTTCTTTCATTACATGATCCGCTTCCTGCCTGCTAAATCCAAAACCATTTTGGGAGGTGTCCATTAACGTCTCTTTGATCGTATCTTCCCACTCCCTTCTTCTTTCTTTATCATCAGATGTGGGAATGTACCCATCCATGACATCGGCATCTTCCAATTCTACATCATTTTGTGTGACCTGTTCATTCTGTTTGATATAATGAATTTGCAAATACGGTGACAGACATTGATACATACTGGCAACTATAATAATCAAGCCAATCCACAAAACAGGGTTCTTTAAATAATCAAGTATACTTCTTTTTATGATTGTTTTCATTGTATCTCTTCCTTTCTTTATTTCTTTAACAACATCATACAAATCAATTCTCAATAAATTCACAACAAAAAAGACTAAAACCACTTTATTTGTGATTTCAGCCTTATAAAGTATTTTTATTCAGCTTTGAAAAGAGCTTCTACATGAGCACCGCCTTGTCTGGCATTATATATTTTCAAATTTCCTCCATGCTTTTCACAGAAAATACGAGAAATATACATACCAAGGCCAAAATGCTTTAAATCATCTTGTGGATTCTTATGATAAAATGGTTCTGTTACTTTTTCCTCAGTATCCACAAATCCTATTCCATCATCTTCAACAGAAATTATAAGAAAACCATCCTTTTTCTTTATCTGCAAAGCAATACTTTTTTGTGCATATCGAACCGCATTTTCCAGTAAGTTGTCTGTCACTTCCATGACAAGTTCCTCATCCACTTTCACAATGTTTTGTTCCTGCACTCTTTCTACCTTACATAATTTACTTTCCTTCTTGGACAGCATGGCAGCTTCTGCCTCAATCTTTTTTGCCAGTTCCGATAATTCTATCTCTGAGCATTGCAGTTCCCTCTGTTCTAAATGGGACATTTTTCTCATGTTTTCCGTGAAATGCTCTATACGGTCAATCTGATACATGCCTGTTTGTAAGATATCAATAACATCCTCTGTTTTTATACTCTCAGCAGAAACAAACTCTAAGAGCATTTCCTGATACCCACGCAATATGGAAAGTGGAGAACGTATATCATGTGCAATTGCATTCCGCAAAGCCTTCTCGTCATCAATCATTCGCCACATCTTTCTGTTGTTATCTGATAAATCACTTCGCATCATTTCAAATTCTTTACACAAAGTTCCCATCTCATCTTTATTTTCATAGGACACATGAAAATCCAGTTCATTATCTGCAATCATTTGTGAGGCATCTTTTAGTTCCTGTAGAGGTGTCTTTAACTTATTTTTATAAAAAAAGAATACCGCAACAACACTCCCAACAATCGAAAAAATCAGTACCGAATATGTTTCCATAAAGTCACACATTTCCGAAAGATGATGGTCCAAACGATTCATCTGTGATTGATTAGGTCTTGATATCTCAATCTCGTATTTCTTTCCATATTGCTGAAACACGTCCGTATAATCTGCATACTCAATATATTTTTCCCATATTTTATTCTGCATATTTCTTGCAAAATGAACTGTAAATCCAGATAACAGAAATGCTGCCGTTAAGCTGATCACAAAATAAAGCAGAATTGTTTTTTTCAGTGACAAGTTTCTTATTTTTTCCATCGGTATCCAATCCCCCATACAGTTTCTATGTATTCTTTTTCTGAATAATCCGCTATTTTTTTCCTTATACGCCGTACTAATTCCGTTATCGTTCTACTGTCCCCTTCCGCATCATATCCACAGACTTGTGCATATATACGTTCTTTATCAAACACCTGCCCTGGATGCATGGATAAGAATTCAATAATCTGATATTCAATTTTTGTGAACTCCATCCTGTGTCCAGCTATAGCTACTATTTTTTCAGAATAATCAATCAGCATTTCATCCATGAAACGGTATTCCGTTTTTTGTTGATGCCTTTCTTCTCTCTTTATGTTTGTAACAATCCTCGCTTCCAACTCCCGAAGACTAAATGGTTTCGTAATATAATCATCCCCACCTGAAAGCAACCCATTAATTTTATCATCTTCGTCAACTCTTGCTGTTAGAAATAAAATTGGACATAACACTTTACTGCGTATCAGACGACATACTTCAATCCCATCCATGCGTGGCATATTGATATCCAACAAAATAATATCCGGTTTCATTTTTATTTTATTTAATGCTTCCATTCCATCTGTAGCCGTAATGGTTTCATATTGTTTCATATTAAAATAACTACAAAGCATTTTCACCAATTCTTTATCATCATCGACAACTAAAATCTTGTATTTCATCCAAACCACCTCCAGTATCCATATTATACGATAAAAAACAATGAAATCACAACAAGAGTACATGAAGAACGTAAGCACAATATATCTTTTTTCTCAATTCCTGCTCAATTTCCCCTCAATGCCTTTTTCCTCCGATCTTCGTATGCTTATCTCACAGCAGAGCAGTACCACACCGGTACGACCTGCTGAATCAATCAATACGAAAACGGAGGTATTTTTTATGCGAGAACTCAGAAACACAAAAATCATTGCTGTAGATCATGGCTACGGCAATATGAAAACAGCAAACATCGTCACACCAACCGGCATCAAAGCCTATGAAACCGAACCAATCTTCACCGGGAATATTCTGGAATATAACGGCATTTACTACCGGATTGGCGAAGGACACAAAGAATTTATCCCGGATAAAGCTATGGACGAAGAATATTATCTTCTGACGCTAATGGCTATTGCAAGGGAACTGAATGTCTTTTCCATCCGTGAAGCAGATGTTCATCTGGCTGCCGGACTCCCTCTGACATGGATCTGAACTCAAAGAGAAGCTTTTCGTTCCTATCTGCTCCAGAATCCAGAAGTCCGTTACCTTTTTAACAGCAAAGAGTATCATCTCCACTTTGTGGGATGCAGCCTTTACCCACAGGGGTATCCGGCTATCGTAAACCAACTTGGAGATTTCAAGGGAACCAATCTCCTTGCAGATATCGGAAACGGAACCATGAACATTCTGTATATCAACAATAAGAAAGCGCAGGAGAGCCGATGCTGGACAGAAAAACTTGGTGTAAACCAATGCATGATTGCTGCAAAGAACGCTGTTCTGGACAAATTCGGAGTGAAAATTGAAGAATCCACAGTAGAACAGATTCTGCGGTTTGGAACAGCTGACATTTCAGCACCATATCTGGATTGTATCAGTTCTATTGCCAGACAGTATGTGGCAGAACTTTTTTCCACGCTCCGCAAATATGAATACAATCCTGACCTGATGCGCCTGTATGTGGTTGGCGGCGGTGGATGCCTGTTCCGTAACTTCGGAACGTATGACAAATCACGAGTCACCATCATTGATGACATCTGCGCCACCGCTAAAGGTTACGAATCTCTTGCTTATATGAGCCTGAAAAGGAGGGGATAAACCATGCAGAACAATATCCGCAACACAAACCTGCGTTTTAATCTGGACAAAGAACAGCAGCGGAGAGCCTGGGAATATTTACAGACAATGGACAGGCAGGATTTTAAATCTTACAGTCAGGTAATCTCTCTTGCACTGGTAGATTATTTTGACCGCTACTACCGCACACGGGCTGATCCTTATCTGGAAACAAGAGAACGGGAAGAACTTTTTGTGAAACAGATTGTAGATGCAGTGGAAAACAGTCTGAAACAGGCATTGCCACTTTTTCTTTCCGGACTGACTGCAGGCATGGCGCAAAGGGAGCCCCAAATCAGGTAATGTCATGATGCCAAGGTCAAAAGGTCTAAATCCACATGAGCTTGCTCATAAGTGGATGAAAGGCCTTGGGACCCGCCCCAATATGAGCCTAAAAGTGGGATGACAATCCCACGATATGCGAGAGGCTCGTCCGATAACATAACGGAGAGGATCCCCAACCGCTCAATTCCCACCGTATTCCAGAAATCCGCCCCGCTGTCCGCCTTTTTCCGCTCAAAGGACACAACGCCCACCGGCCGGAGCATCCTGTGCTTCAGCACAGGCTTTAATTTTTCAGCCTTGCCCAAAAAAGAATCATTGTTTTTTACCTGTCCCATACTGTCATTTCTCCTGTTCTCCCACGCTTTCGGACATGCCGCACCGCGGCACAAACAACAGTTGAAATCCGTGAAGAGCAAATCAACATTTCCGATGCTCCTCCCAGAATGCGACTGCATCCCGCAGCCAGCCCTCTGCCGCAGTATCTATCCCCAGGCCAAAGCCATGACCCAGCTTATCATACATGACGATATCGACATTTTCCTGCCCCAGCGCTTTCCTGATGTCCGGGATGATCTTCTCCACGGCCGCAAAACCGGTAGGGTCATCCCGCCCGACCCTGGAAAATATAGCAAGCCCCTTGTCCTCCTCGTGAACCTTAAGCTCCCAGTGCAGGCCATAGATGGGGAAGATGGCGGCGGGCCTTGGCAGATTATGTTTATGGCAGCAGTCCTTATAATCAGAAAATGCGTAGGCTGTCGTCATCAGGCCTCCAGCGGAGAACCCGAACATACCAAAGCCGTCCATCGTATAGCCGTACTCTGCCTGATGCCCTATCAGATACCTTACCGCCGGCAGCACATCCTTGGATGCCTCCCCGCCCTTGGCCTGCGGTTCGGTTTCATGCAGCTCCACATTCACACGGTAGACCAGCACAAACGCACTGTATCCCCTCCTGTGCAGCTCCATGGCTGCCGGGATGCTCTCCAAATAAGAGGCTACGCCGTCAAACCCGCCGCCCGCAATCAGCACAGCCACGGGCTTCCCTGGCTCCCCCTGGAACAGGATCCCCTGTACCTTTCCCTTGTCGGGATCACGCCTTACCTCATCCTCCGCATAAAGCCCGCTGATGAAATGCACCTTTTTCAGCCCTTTCTGCTCCACGACATAGTTGAAACCATCCACGATGCTCTGCGCCTGTGCGGGCTGCCCGATAAGATTGCACAAACCATGGACGCTCATGCCTGACATGGCATATATTTCCTTTGGCGACCCGGTCTTCATAAAAAGCTCCGGCCTGCCCTCCCATACGGGATGCTGCAGGAAGAACGCAATCTTGTCATTGATCGTAGCCCTGCGGAACCCTCCCGCGACATTGTAAAACTCCGATTCCTTTACCTTCGGCATATGCTTGACGCCTAAGATTGCCGGCCAGAACAGCCCTTTGTACTTACCCATGTTTTTTTCCTCCTTATCTATTTCAGAACGGTCTCGGAAACTCCATAAAACCCGAATCTCCGCTCTTTTTGTACTTGTTACTTTTTTCGTTTCCTCCCATTTTCAGAGAGGGATTTTAAATTTTTTCAGCAAATTTCCAAAAAACTATTGTCATTTCTCGTGAATTGTGCGCCATTCACTACACGTTGATATTCCACTCCTTTTGCGGTTTACCAGTGCCAAAAGACATGATTCTGTCAGTTTTCTGGTAGCTTTCCATGAATTTGAAAAACACATGCCCGACCTGCACATATCAAATATGTGCCTTGATTCTGCCATGGATAACTATCCAACATATAAGCGGACTCTTTCCCCAATAGCGTTTGTTTCAGCTCTCATTCAAGAGGGCTGCTTACCATGTCTTTTTTTTACTGCAGCTCTTCTAAACATCATCTCCTCCGCTCGCAAACCACTGTATTACTGATTTGCTGGAATACTCTCTGAATTATATCAATTATTTATTGAGTTTCCGAGACTACTCTGCGAATAATTGGGAGGATTGTGGGAGTGCAAAGCACGGAACAATCCGTAGGCATCATAGTTGGGGGCTTTTGACCCCAACATCTTTAAAAAAGGTCAGATGTTTTATAATTTTATAAAACACTTGACCTCTCAAAATTCACTCTTCCTGTTCTTGAAAAAATTATTTCCGATGTGCCTCCCAGAATTCCACTGCCTCTTCAAACCAATGAGGTACTATGGTATTGGAACCAATACCAAATCCATGTCCGAGATTATCGTAAATCCGTACAGACACATTGTCCTCACCCAACACGGATTTCAATTGCGGAAGTCTCTTCTCTACATTTCCGAATCCGTATTCATCCTCGCGCCCTGCGATGGAAAATACCGCCAGTCCCTTATCCTGCTCAAGCGCTTTCACATTCCAGTCCAGACCATACATCGGGAAAATCACTTTCGGTCTCGGCAGTTTTACTTTGTGACAGCAGTCCTCGTAATTTGCGAAGGAATATGCCGTAGTCATCATGCCGCCTGCCGAGAAACCGAATATCGCATAGTCATCCATATCCACAGACAGTTCCTGCTCATGCTCCTTCAGATAACGGATTACCTGCACCAGCTCCCTGACCGCTGCCTGCCCCTGTTTTTCATGTTCCGTTTCTCCCAGCTGTTTGCCAATCGGGTAACTGATTACCAATACGGAGTACCCCAACTTGTGTAATTTCATTGCCACGGGATATCCCTCGCAGTCCGTCACATTACTGATAAATCCACCTCCGGGAACGACCACCGCCAACGGTTTTCCTTGCTTTCCTTTGTAAAACATTCCGGTCAAATGAGACTGATATGGATTCTGTTCTATCATTTCTTTCGAGTTAATATCGGAAATCAACTGCGCCTCTCCACTTTCCACAAGCCGGGTCAGGTAATTAAAAGCCTCCAGTGCATTTTCCATCTGATCACTTCTGCCCTGCGCTTTTAGAAAATCTGCATATTTTGCCGGGGCAATCGCTTTTAACACGTTATCCTCAACATTAAAAAACATATGCTTATAGCCGCCAAACACCGGATGCTGCATAAAAAATGCCATTTTATCATCTTTTTCCGCTTTCCGGAATGTTCCGTCTGCCTGATAATAATCTTTCTTTTTTATATTCGGAAAACCGCCGATGCCAAACAGTGCCGGCAGAAACATCGCATTTTTCTTATAAACATACCCCACAAAGCCGACTGCTAAAATGAGCAGCACGAGCATTATCATTGCCAGAATTTTCATATGTTCTTTTCCTCCTTATCTCTTGCCCAAAATTGTCCTGCGTGCGCCACTGCCGTAAAATCTTCCGGCTTTACCGGAGCATCACATATCACTCTCACATAGCGGAAACCATGATATGTAAAATGCGGTCTGTACTCTGCGGGTTTCCCGTTAGATATATATACATCCGTCTGTGTATGACCTGTCATGTCAGCACCAGCTATATTATTAAAATAATTCCCCTGAGAATCCTTGGTCTCAAAGTGATCTAGTATCAACTTTGTTCCTGCGGGCAAATCCACCTTTACCCGCAGTACACCTGCCAGATTCTGACCGAAATCGATAATGGTCTCTCCCTTTGGGCTTACCTCCATACCGACCGCCTCCACTTCTTTCACCGGCCGCACAGGTTCACCATACTGTACCATCGGCAACTTTCAACTTATCGTCAGAGAGAACTGTCTCAAATGTGCCGTCTTCATACTCAATTCTCGTTTCAAACAACACTGCGCACTCCACTCCCTTTTCATAAAACCTGTTTCAAAGGAGGATGTGGCGGTGGCGGTATCACCGGTGTTATCCGTCGCTGTGGTTGTTTACTTTTAATCTTGACAGTTCCATCGCATTCTCCTTCAATATGTTACTTATTGCTGCGCGCTGCGATTGCCGTGTGCATTTCCTCTACTGCTTTTTTATCCAACGTATACTGTGTACCAAAAAGAATCGCCCCTGCGGCAGTCAGGATAGTCGGAAGTATCAGTACGCAGAGGATAATTCCTGTATTGATACTCTCCGGCTGGGCAACCGAGCCGGTAACAAAACCTGTAGCTGCCAATACATACCCCGGAATCGCTCCTCCGAGTCCCTGCGCCACTTTTGTAATAAAAGATGTAAGCGATGCGATCGCCGCTTCTGCACGTTTTCCGGTTTTATACTGCACGTAAGTAGTATTATCTGCCTGTATACTGGTTGTCAGCGGTGCTATACATCCGCCTGCCACACCTCCTGCCACTGTACTAATATAGATCAAAAGCATAGATCTCACATCAATCAAACGCAGTGCGGAAAACAGGATGGATACGACGATTGCCATTACAAAAATCTGTTTCTTTCCAAACCGGTTTGCCAGAATTGGTCCAAGGAAAATTCCCACCAGAGCAGTTATCATTGAAACAAGTGACACCCCTGACATAAGCGTCATATCACCCAATATATATGTGTAAAAATAAGCGCCGGCTCCTCCTGCTATATTACTGCCCACCCCGACTACCAGTGCCACTAAAAACAGTGCCCAGACAGGTTTATACCGCAAAAACTGTAACAATTCCCTGAATGTATAACTTTCTTCTTTTTTTCCTTCAAAAGCTACTCTTTCCTTTACACAAAGAGCCCCTGCAATAGATAAAACCAACACCATGGCCATGGAACCGAAAATTAACACGTAATAGTTCTGTAACGTTCCTTCCGCCACAAGAATCGGTGCTGCCACAGCCAGTACCGCGCTACCTATCATTGTTCCCAACGCGTTGAAAAGTGACAAACTGTTTCTCTCCTTGTCATCCGCGCTCATGACCGGGAGCAAACTGTTCTTGGAGATATCCATAATATCAAACGTCCAGCCCAGCAGCAGATACGTCACATACACAATCACATATTTTCCGACCGGAATCCAGACTGCGCCAAACCACAGTAAAATATAATTTATAACACAGATGATTGTTCCCAGAATAATCATAGGGCGAAATTTTCCCATTTTTGTTACCGGAAATTTGTCCAGAAAATATCCCATAATCGGGTCGCTGATTCCATCCACCACCTTGGATATTAAAAACAGGGTCGCCAGTGCTGCCGGTTCCAGACCAACCACATTCGTATAGTAAATCATAAAGAATCCTGACAATAATCCCATCAGTGGAATATTTCCCGCACATACCATAAATAAGCCCATTTTTTCCACGATACTAACCTTTTGTTTTTTACTCTTCTCACTCATTTGTTCTCTCCTCGTTAATATTGTGATAATGCTGTATTCAACATCTCTGTCTGCCCTTCATCCATCGGTCCGGAAAACATCTCCGCCACCTGTCGAAACGACAGTCCATAGACCGCATCCGGTATCATATCCACCTCGGTCATCGTCGACAAAAATGCCCGTATCTGCGGATGGTTCAGCAAATCTTCCAGCTTTGACTCCACGCTGTATATTTTCTTTAACTTCTCAGTTGCCTCATATACGACTTCATAGTTTCCTGCAGTGATATAACAAATACCGTTCACCACTGTTGCGAATAGTGGATTTGTCTTATCTTCAAACAGAATCTCCGGAGCATGCGGCAATCGCACCTCGCCTTCTCCGCCAAACGGAATCGTAATTTTGACTCTAATCCTGTTATCCTCCATAATTTCCCAGCTGCATGCATACTGTCCGACGGCCGAATCATACACTGCCTCTGCCCTTCTCAAATCATAATGGACATTCGGACAAATTGCAATCCTTCTTCCTCCCGGAGATTCTTCCAAAAGATGGATTCCTCCCACATGGCGGAACATCCATTCCAGAATCGCCCCGTAAGAATAATGGTTGAGACTGTTCATTCCGGTACTGGATATCTTACCGTCTTCATCCAGTGAATTCCATCGTTCCCAGACTGTGGTGGCTCCCAGTTTCACTTCGTGCAGCCACCCCGGATACTCCTCGTTCAAAAGCAGGCGGTAGGCGGTATCCGTCATTCCGTTATCGGTCAACACATTGCACAAAAGAGAGGTTCCCACAAATCCGGTATTCAATTTGTTTCTGCTCTCGCGGAAAAGTTTCTTTAACATCTCTCTGGTCAGCTCTTCGTCCTCTGACAAATGATATTTCAGAGCCAGCAGAAGACCCGTCTGTGTCTTTTCCGCGCATCTTCCGGTCGGGGTAAAATATTCTTCTTTTACCACACGCCATTGTTTTTCGGCGATTTCCCGATATTGTTTTTCCTCTTCCTTTCGCCCGAGAACCGCCGCTGCCTTCGCTGTAAGCTCCGCGCTTGCCGCATAATAAATATCCGCAATATAGCCTTCATCGGTCGCTCCGTATACATTTCCCGCCGCGGCTCCCACCCGGTCAAGCGCCAGCCAGTCTCCGTAATGGAAGGAATGTCTCCATCCGTGGTGCTCTCCGTCCACCTTACGGATATAGTCCACCCAAGCCTTCATACTGTCAAACTGCTGTTCCAATATGGCAGCATCCCCGCTGAACAGATAGACATTCCACGGAACGATACAGGCCGCATCGCCCCATGCACAGGAACATTTCGACGGACCGAAGGTCGGCACCACCTCCGGAACCATCCCTCCGGCAATCAGCTGTTCCTTATACAAATCGTACAGATATTTTCTGTAAAATGCATAGGTATCCGCCAGATAACATGCCGTACCCGAAAACACCTGTGTGTCGCCTGTCCATCCCATGCGCTCATCTCTCTGCGGACAGTCTGTCGGCACATCTAAGAAATTATCCTTCATGCCCCATTCCACATTGGAAATCAACTGATTTACCAGTTCATTTCCTGTCTGTATACTACCGGTACCTTCGTAATCACTGTAGAGTGCCATTCCCGTAAAATCTTCACAGGAGACATTGGTTACCCCGCTGATTTTTACATACCGGTATCCGTAAAATGTAAAATGCGGAACAATGTCTTTTTCTTCCCCGTCAGAGATATACACATATTCCGACAAAGCGGTTCTTAAGTTTTCGTTATAAAAACATCCGTCCTGCAGGATTTCGCCTGTCTGGATTCTGATTTCTTTTCCTTTCGGCTCATGGACATGAAGTTTGAAAATCCCGGTAATCTCCTGCCCTAAGTCAAACACCCATTCATCCTTCGGGGTGTGAATCAGTTCCTTCGGTGTAAACTGTTCATGCACAGTCACCGGAAGGGACAGCCGCTCCGTCAGTCGCCCCTGCGGCGCCTCCGCAAGCTGCGCGCTGACAGGTTCGACAGGTTCCAAGGTATCATCCCGTTTCTCCCCGTCATATATATTGGAAAAAAACAGATTGCTCCTTGTCACTTCCCATGTGTCATCCGTGCCGATTATCTCTTGTGTGCCATCCTCATATTCCAGATGCACCTCTACCAGCAGTTTCCACTCGTCGCCGTAAAATCCTTTCTGTTCTGTCTGATTGAGCCCGAACCTCCCTTTGTACCACCCATTCCCCAAAAGAACGGACAACACACCTTCGCGCTGCATCTGCGCGGTCACATCATACGTCTGATACTGTAACCACTGATTGTAGTTATTGCAGTACGGGGTCAGATATTCTTCCCCAATTTTCGCGGATTTTAAAATATCTGTTTCGGTTTTCTCTCCATCCGTAAAATATGCCTCATAAAGCCCCAGTCCGCAGAGATAGAGACGGGCTTTTTTTACCTTTCCACGGGGAATGATTCGCTTTGAGAAAATGGGATGGCGTTCCATCCTGCTGTCGCAGGTAATCCATTTTCCCACCCACGGCTCGTCCCTCTTTGCCGTCTCAAAGAACTGTACGTCGGACTCCAGCACTTCGTCTGCGTCCGTAGTAACGATTACCTTCCAGTAATATCTGGTACAAGGCTCCAGATTCATCTCCGCTTTTACAGCCAGACTGTCGAGCTTTGCCTCCCCGGTGTCCCAAAGAACATCCGCGAAGGTTTCATCCTTTGCCACAAGGATTCTGGCACATCTCTGGTTCTTTCCCCTGCATTCTCTGACCTTCCACGAAAAAACCACCGGATTCAGTAAAAATCCCACCGGATTCGTGATATGATTTGTTTTTGCTGCGTAAATCTGATTCATATTGCCGTTTTCCAAGCTCCTTCCTTTTTTCATTGTGTACACTGTAATTCGAGTATAATGGATTTGCCTCATAAAATCATTTACGGAATTTCATCATTTTACCTACCAAGCTTAAGATTTCAGCTCTTTGTTTACCTGTAAATCAATTCTTTCAACACAATCTCTTCTGCCATATTACGAATACCATTTACCGCTACCTCATCCTCAATTATCCTATTGTGCAAGTAAACAATTCAGCTGCCCGATCAGCTGTTCCACCTGCTCTCCCGGCATCTGCCCCAGCAGAGATTTCAGCGGCATTTCCCGGATAACTTGCTCTCCCAGCTTCTTGTATTCGTCACTCATCCCTTCTGCTGATGCGGCCGCTGCTGCCAAAGGCGCCAGCAGTTCCGTAATAACGGGAGCGGTTTTCGTATGATCCAATAATTCTCCGAACGTTGTTGTGAAATCTACGCGAAGGGGCAATTTTTTCTTTGTTTCAAACACAACATCAGCATGTAAGCGGATGTCATCAGAAGCATGGCCGATCAGGATCCGATATGTTCCGGATGGCGCATACCAGTCCCCAAGACGTTCTTCATAATAGGATAGATTCCTCGCCGAAATTTCCATCGACACCGTTTTCTCCTCTCCCGGCAGGAGATGAACTTTGGCAAATCCTTTCAATTCCTTGACCGGTCTCTCCGATATGCCGCACAGGTCAGCCACGTACAACTGTACGACTTCTTTTCCTTCTGTCTTTCCTGAATTTTTCACCTTGAGAGAGACTGTCAGTATATCCTCATCCGTCATTTGAGCCGATGACAAAGTCAGGTCCCCATAAGTAAATTCCGTGTAAGACAGCCCATGTCCGAATGCATACCGCACCGGAACCTTCTTTGTATCATAATAACGGTATCCGACAAAGATATCCTCGCCATATAACACCCGCTTTCCATTTCCCGGAAAATGAAGGAAGCTCGGATTATCTTCCAGCCGGTACGGGAATGTCTCTGCCAGCCTGCCGGACGGATTTGCTTCCCCGAATAACAGCCGGTCGCAGGCTTCGCCAACGCCCTGACCTCCTAGATACATTTCAAGGATCGCGCTTACCCGGTCTGCCCATGGCAGTTCTACCGGACTTCCATTGTGGAGTACCACTACAACATTAGGCTGTACTTTCAACACTTCTTCGATCAGCCGGTCCTGGCATTTTGGCAGCTTCATGGATGTTCTGTCATACCCTTCCGACTCAAATATCTCAGGCAGCCCGGCAAAGATTACCGCGACGTCTGCTTCTGCAGCAGTCCGAAGCGCTTTTTCCAGCTCTTGTTCCGTCATCGAGTCATTTTCGTTAGAAAATCCTTTTGCATAAGTCACGCTACGCCCTTTTTCTCCGGCAGCATCCAATGCCGAAACAACCCTGAACGGATTGATATGGCTGGAGCCGCCGCCCTGATACCGCGGCTTTTCGGCAAATTCCCCTATATAGGCAACCTTTCTGTCTGTATTCAGCGGAAGTATACCGTTATTTTCCAGCAGGACCGCACATTCCGTCTCAATATCAGCTGCTTTTTTATGATCTGTTTCCTTATCAGATATATCTTCCGGACGATGCTGCTCTTCACCGGCAAACACAACATTCAATACCCGCTCCACCGCTTCATCCAGCACAGCTTCGTCCAGTCTTCCCTCCTGTACTGCTTTCACAATCTGTCTGTCATTGTATCCTCCGGAATAAGGCATCTCCAGATCCAGTCCGGCCTGCAGTCCTTTCACACGGTTATTTACAGCGCCCCAGTCACTGACGACGCAGCCTTTGTATCCCCATTCTTTTCTCAGGATATCTGTCAGAAGATATCTGTTTTCCGAAGCATATTCTCCATTTATTTTGTTGTAGCTACACATGACGGTTCTTGGAGCTGATTCTTTCACCGCTTCCTCAAACGCAGGCAGGTAGATTTCCCTGAGCGCACGTTCTGACACTTCGGAAGATATCGTCATACGGAGTGTTTCCTGGTTATTCAGTGCGAAGTGCTTAATGCTTGTCCCCACGCCCTGACTCTGTACTCCGCGGATATATGCCGATGCCATCCTACCTGCCAGATATGGATCCTCCGACAGATACTCAAAGTTCCGCCCACATAACGGGCTCCTTTTAATATTCACCGCCGGGCCAAGCAGTATGCTTACATTCTCGGCCTGACACTCCGCTCCCAGCGTCTCTCCCATCCGTTCCATCAGGTCAACATCAAAGCTGGAGGCTGTTGCACAGGCTGCCGGGAAACAAACGGCCTTCACACTTTCATTCAATCCCAGATGATCCGTTTCCCCTTCCTGCTTTCTCAGTCCGTGAGGGCCGTCCACCATCATAACTGACGGAATGTTCAGTCGTTTGATTTCTTTCGTATGCCAGTTATCAGCGCCCGAGCAGAGACTTGCCTTCTCTTCCAGCGTCATTTTTGAAATCAGTTCCTTTATTCTGTCCATCGCAAAAGTCCTCCTTTCTTTTCTTAATACTGATTGATCATCTGTGCCTCTGCTTCTTCACGGCTGATCTCACCATTATTGCATTTTGCCATCAGCTGGACATCATGGTCATTAAGCTTGTAAAGACGAAGTATAAGCAGAGTGCAAATACCCCCGATAATGCTGCCAAGACAGCTGAATGTCCATAATTTATCGGCAAATCCTGCCGCCTGAACAACGCCTTCTCCCTCTCGGAAGCCGATTATAGTTAACGCAAACACACTGACTGCTGTTGCGATCGCTCCACTTAATTTTGTAAAAAATGTCTGCGCCGCAAACGTTACACCACGCATTTTTAATCCTGTCTTGTACTGTCCATACTCGTAGCAGTCCGGCGTAAACTGATACTGCAGTATAACTGCTATTCCCAGCGGAATTCCTCCTAAGGCATTTAAAATCACATACACCATCATATTCTCATACCCGGCTATGAATCTTACAATTCCCAGAAGTAACGCGAAAATATATGAAATATAGAAGACTTTAAATTTATCATATTTTTTGCATAATTCTACTGCCATAACCGCACCGATTAAGGTCGGAATAATTACCGCCATCGAAACATATGAGGCAGCTTCTTCACCGCCAAGGCAGTACCGGGCAACGTATAAGCCCCAATTTGCACCAACATTAAGCAGGCTGCTGATGAGCGGAGCCGCAAAGAAAAGCAATAAATATTTGTTCTTCCGCAGACATTCTACCATATCTCGCAATGTATAACTTTCTTCTGCCCCGTCATTCTGGACTCTTTCTTTTTCAATTACTCTCTCCCTTGCGAACAGACAAATCGGAATCATCATAACACATGACAAAAGAGATAACACAATTACTGTTGTTGACCAGCCGCCTAACCGCTGCCGTACCAACGGCAGGGCAATTCCTGTAACAATACCTGCAAAAATAGCAAACAATCTTCCTATGCTGTTTAGTGAAACACGTTCCTTCTGGTCTATTGTCATCGTGGTAACAATACCAAAAATCGGTACATCGCAAAGGGTATAGGCTGTATCCCATAACATATAAGCAAGTGTTGCCCATATGATTTTAGCCGTCATGGAAATCCCGGTAGGTATTATAAAAAGAAGAATAGTTGCCACCGGAATCGCTATGACAGATATTCGAAGCCACGGCAGGAATTTCCCTTTCTTAAAATTCACCTTATCCATGATCATACCGAAGATCGGATCGTTGATGGCATCCCACACTTTCGTGATAAGCGCCACGATCGCAACCAATGCTGCCGTTATGCCGATATCTGTAAAATATGTAGTCATATATCCTACCAGTCCATAGAATACATTCTGTCCCATAAAATACAAACCATAACTGATTTTTTCTCTTTTTGTAACTGAATTTTCCATTTCGTTATCCGTCCTTTCATTGTTTGATTCAATTATAAATAATTCCAAAGGGCAAATCACCAACGATATATAAGCAGTTTACCGACGAAACTTAATATAATAATCATCTTTCTAAAAACTGATATAAGTATTCTTCCATCTTAGGCGTCCACCATTCCAGATATCCTGCCTGCGTCGGATGAACCGGATCTGCCATATAAACTTCATATTCTTTTTCAGAAACGTCATTCATCTCCTCGTCATTCCAAAGGTCGATCACGCCTATTCCATATTTATCCTGAAGCTCAAACAATACATCTACCATCTGCTGATACTGTTTACTGTCATATTTTGTTCCGGTATAAAAGATCACGGGACAATTCCATGTCTGCTTTGCATATACAATGATATATTCCATTGCTCCTGTTATCGTCTGTGTATCAAAATCCTCCAGATTTTCTGAACTGCTGATTTCTCCCATCGGCATTTCCTTCGACGCGTCATTCGTGGAAAGCTGACAGACAAATGCATCGAATTTCTCATCTGTACCGATATTATTTTTCATCCTTTGGATATAAGACGTCTTTCCGTTATCCACTAAAGTAGTACCGCTTACAGCTTCTTTTACATACTCACAGCCATTTCTGTAAGAGATATAATCTGCGAAAGAAACATCCATTGAGTACAGACCTAAGGTTACAGATGATCCAAGGTAGCAGATACGCTTCCCTTCAAGAGGGCTGTTTTCTAACGGTTCTATATTTTCCAGACTGTATTTTTCTGCGTTTCCCGGCATTTTTTTCAGTTTGTTCTTCCAGACAAAATCAAACGGTCCTCCACCGCCTGCTGCTCCTACTAAATATGTCAGGCCGATTCCCACAGCCAGAATCAGAATTAAAACGATACTTAAGATAATCTTCAATATTTTCTTTTTCATAATCCCTAACTCCTTATTATTTTCAACTTTCATATTAAGAGAACTAACCGTCTGTATTTACCGGTCAGTTCTCGCAAATACTGTCATTTTGTTTTCTTTGATTCTTTATTCAAACTGATACATTCCGCTTCCTACCTTGTATAATCTGCCATCCGGCATCTTTACAACGGCAGTCGTGTTGCAGGGGATTTTTACTTTCAGCTTAAATTTCCCTTCGTCCATACTCCACCTGACTGCGATTTCCCCGTACTCACTTATATAAGTACGTTTTACACTGGTAAACGCATTGTCCGGCTCCGGTGCGATTACAATCTCCTTAAATCCGGGAGCAGCCATATCAATGCCGCTTATCTTCCGGAACATCCAGTCGTCCACGCATCCAAAGGCATAGTGGTTCAGGCTTGTCATAACCGGAGACCCGTCCTCCTTGTAAGAAATGTAATTTTCCCAGATTGTTGTCGCTCCCTGCTTCACCTCATAAAGCCATGACGGGCACTTTGTCTGGAGCAGGATTTTATATGCCTTGTCCATCCTGCCGATCTTACAGAGCGCATCCAGCAGATACGGCGTCGTCAGGAACCCTGTATCCAGACAATCCCCGTTTTCTTCTATCTTGCGGATCAAATGTCCGGCGATACTTTTTTTCTTCCTTTCAGGAGCAAGATCAAATGCGATTGCCAGCACATAACTGCCCATAAAATCAAGAGGCATCTTCCCATCATCATCGATCAGTCCTTTTTGAATGGCAGATTTCATTCTGGACGCAATGTCATCATAGTATAATTCGTCTGATGTATGCCCGAGGAGTGCTGCCGTATCTGCCATGATCCGGCAGGAATTCCATCCAAAAATTGGCGCGCAGTATGTAGAAGTATTGATAAGTTTTGCAGCGCTTTGGTCTGCTCCGTCTACTGTCTGGCTCGGTATGAGCCACTCCCCGTACTGATGTCCTGTATTCCACAGATACTGGTCAATTTCTTTTGGATGTTTCATCTTGCCTCTACGCTTCTTTGCAGTGTTGATGATATAGTCGCACCACTTTTTCATTGTGTCATACTGCTCTCTCAGTATCCTGATATTTCCTGTAAGCTGATACATGCTCCACGGTACGATACAGGCGGCATCTCCCCATCCTGCTTCTCCCACCGGTTCAAAATTGCGGTATACGATCCGATTCAGTTTCTCCAGTAATTCATAGATTCCGGTAAGGGGGATCACATTGGGGATTGCCCCATTTTTCTGCTGACTGAAGGTCATATTACGCAGCCATCTTGTCAGAAATGGGGTTACATTTTCGTTGAGCATGGCTGTTCTTGCATAAATCTGGATATCTCCGGTCCATCCGCCTTTTTCTCTCTGCGGGCAGTCCGTGGGGATTGAAAACAGATTCGACCGCTGAGACCATCTTGTATTTTCGTAAAGCCGGTTTATATCTTCGTTGGACGTCTCAAATGTTCCCAGATCCTCATTGTCAGAAGACAGGACAATCGCTGTGAAATCCTCCGGGCTCACCGGCTGATCGCATGTCACTCTCACATAGCGGAATCCATGATATGTAAAATGCGGTATGTATTCTGTGAATTTCCCGTTTGAGATATAAATATCACTTTGCTTGTGCCCTGTTTTCTCTGACATGAAAATATTGTTGAAATAGTTTCCATATTGATCAAGAGTTTCAAAATGATCTAATACCATTTTTGTTCCGGCCGGCAGTTTGCTTTTTACCCGCAGAACACCTGCCAAGTTCTGTCCAAAGTCAATGATCGTCTCGCCTTTCGGGCTAACTGTCATTCCTACTGCCGGCACTTCTTTTACCGGGCGCACCGGTTCCCCGTACTGAGCCACCAGGTTCACGTAAATTTTTCCGCATGGAATACCGGTTTTCCAGCTGCTGTCATCGAATCCGCAGCAGTTCCAGTTTTCCTGTTCCATCCGTGCGTCATAGAGTTCACCTGCAAACAGATCTGATGAACGAATCGGACTTTCTGAAACTTTCACCGTATCATCTGACAGCACCATTTCACTCGTTCCGTCTTCATAATCAATCTTTATCTGAAATAACACAGAATGTTCGGCTTTAAACTTCCTGCTTCTCGGTTTAAAGTTCGCGCTGTCATACCAGCCGTCCCCCACCAGCATTCCTATGACATTTCCTCCCTCTCTCAAAAACGGGGTCACATCATAAGTCTGGTAGCACAGATATTTAGAATAGACGGTAAATTCCGGCGCAAACTCTCTGTCATCCGGACGCATTCCGTTCATGCTGAGCTGATATGCTCCGTGACAGGTGGCATAAACGCGCGCTCGTTTTATGCCGTCTCGTGCATCAAATTCTTTGCGAAAATATTCTGCCGGGTTCTGCCCGCCGGTTCCGGGTTTTACCTTTTTCATAGGAAACGGAGATTTCACCCACTCGGCCGTCCATTCTTTCTTCATAAATCCTGTCTCAAAGGATGAGGATGCCGCCGCCTTTTCTCCGTTATTAACTGTCACTTCCACTGTCCAGTTGTAGTCACTGAGACTTTGTAATGGTTTCCCGGAGTACTCCACAAAAATACTTTTATCACTTTCTACCATTCCAGAATCCCACATTACTTCGTCCATATTTTTCACTGTGATATGATAGGATGTCTGCATCACATTCTTTTCATCACTAGTGATTACCCATGAAAAATAAGGTGCTTCGTCCACGCATGGTCTATATTGACTGTTTACTTTAAGCCTTATAAGCTCCATAGCAACCCTCCTGATTAGAATTTTGCCAGTGCCGCATCCAGCATCTGCGCCTCATCTTTTTTTATCTCTCCTGCGAATGTTTTCGCGACATCTCTAAGCGAAAGCCCATATGCAATATCGGGGATCATATCCACTTCCATCATTTGAGAAAGAAACGCGCGGATATCCGGATGGTTCAGCAGTTCTTCCATTGTCGAGTCTATGCTGTATTTCTTCTTTAAAGGCTGTGACGCCTCATAAGCGACTTCATATTCTCCGGCTCTCACACGGCAGATTCCATTTTCCACCTCTTCAAATAATGGATTTTCTTTATCTTCATATACAGATTCCGACGCATATGGAAGAACCACTTCTGCACTTCCGCCGAACGGAACCGTAACAGTGACCGTGATTTTATTATCCTCTGATATCTCCCAGCCGCACTGATAGCATCCGCTTGCCGAATCATAAACAGCTTTTACATATTTCAGTCCATTATTCACTTTCGGGCTGATCCGCATCACCCTGCCTCCCGGGTTCTGTTCCGTCACATCAATCCCGGCCGCATGACGGAAGATCCACTCCAATACAGCGCCGTAAGAATAATGATTTAGACTGTTCATCCCCGTGCTGGAGACATGTCCGCTCTCATCCAGTGAATTCCAACGCTCCCACACCGTTGTTGCTCCCAGCTTCACTTCATGGAGCCAGCCCGGGTATTCCTTATTCAGAAGCAGCCGGTATGCCGCGTCTGTCATTCCATGATCAGTCAGGACATTGCACAGAAGCGGGGTTCCTACAAACCCGGTATTTAATTTATTTTTATTATCCCTGAGAAGCTTTTGCAGCATCTGCTTTGTCAGTTCTTCATTTTCAGACAGATGATATTTCAGTGCAAGAATAAGCCCTGTCTGCGTCTTCACCGCACATCTGCCTGTAGCAGTAAAATATTCTTCTTTCACGACCTGCCACTGACGGTCTGCGATTTTCTGATACTCCTGTCTCGTTTCTTCCAGTCCAAGCACCTCTGCTGCTTTTGCAACAATCTGTGCACTTGCCGCGTAGTAGATGTCTGCAATGTATGCTTCATCAGTCGCTCCATACACGCTGTTCGCAGCGGCACCTGTACGGTCAAGAGCAAGCCAGTCACCATAATGGAAAACCTGTCTCCATCCATGATGGTCTCCATCAATTCTCCGGATATAATCGACCCACGCTTTCATGCTCTCAATTTGGTTTTCGAGTATTGTTTTGTCCCCGCTGAACAAATATACGTTCCAGGGGATGATACATGCGGCGTCTCCCCATGCGCAGGAACATTTTGTCGGTCCGAATGTGGGGACAATCTCCGGAACCATTCCGCCCGCCAGAAGCTGTTCCTGATACAGGTCGTATAAATATTTTCGGTAAAACGCATAGGTATCAGCCAGATAGCTTGCAGTCGCGGAAAATACCTGTGTATCTCCTGTCCAGCCCATCCTCTCATCTCTTTGGGGACAGTCTGTAGGCACATCCAGAAAGTTCCCTTTCATTCCCCATTCGATATTGGAGATTAATTTGTTCACAAGATCATTCCCTGTCTCGATTGCCCCGATGCTCTCATAATCACTGTAAAGAACAAGCGCCGTAAAATCCTCACACGAAAGGTCCCTAACCCCGGTCACTTTCACATATCGATAACCATAGTATGTAAAATGAGGCGTAATCACCTTTTCTGTACCATCAGAAACATAAATGTACTCCGAAAGTGCAGTTCTTAAATTCTCGTTGTAGAAACATCCGTCCTGAAGCACCTCGCCCGTCTGAATCCTGATAGTTGTCCCCGCCGGCTCATGCACCCGCAGCCGGAAGATCCCCGTGATCTCCTGCCCCAGATCAAATACCTCTTCTCCGGCAGGAGTATGGATCAGCTCTGCCGGCTTCATCTCCTCCTGTACCTTAACTGGAAGAGATAACCGTTCCATAAGCCGGCCTTTCGGAACCTTTGCGATCCGCGCAGGAGACTCCTCTACCGGCGGCAGCGTATCATCTCTTCTCTCACCGTCATAGATATTGGAAAACCACAAATTGCTTCTTGTAACTGACCAGGTTTCATCAGAACTGATCACATCTTTCGTTCCGTCTTTGTACTCTATGTGAATCTCCGCAATCAGCTTCCACTCGTCACCGTAATATGCTTCCCGCTCCGGATCATTGAAACCGAACCTGCCTTTATACCAACCGTTTCCGAGAAGAACAGACAGCACACCTCCTCGTTCTGCCTGTTCTGTGATGTCATACGTCTGATACTGGATCCACCGGTCATAATTATTGCAGTACGGAGTCAGATACTCTTCACCGATTTTCTTAGGATTTTCTTTATTTTCCCCAAGAAAATATGCCTCATACAATCCCAGGCCGCAAATGTACAGTCTTGCGCTTTTCACTTCTTTTGCCGGACGAATCCTCTTTGAGAAAATCGGATGCCGTTCCTGACTGCTGTCACAGGTAATCCACCTGCCCGTCCACGGTTCATCCATTTTGGCGGTCTCAAAGAACTGCGTGTCTGATTCGATCACTTCCTCTGCATCTGTTGTCACAATAACTTTCCAGTAATATCTTGTATACGGCTGCGGTTCAAATTCCACTCTTGCAGAGAGACTGTCCAGCTCTGCCTCCCCCGTGTCGTGACAGATATCTGTAAAGGTTTTGTTCTTGCTGATCACAATCCTTGCATGTTTCTGTTCCTGTCCTCTGCCGCCTTTCACTTTCCATGAAAATACCAACGGTTTCAGATAAAACCCTAAAGGGTTTGTGATATGATTTGTTTTTGCCGCATAAATCTTGCCCATAATTCTTCCTCATTTTCATGCTGATACTTTTTCATCCAATAATAAGCCAACCGTTCCTCCCACTACTGACACAGAGCATTTAACTCCACGATCATCTGCTCGATCGCTTCGCCCGGAATAACGCTTAAAAATGATTTCAGCGGCATCTGCGCAATAATTTCCGGAGTCACAAGCTGTACCTCCCCATCTTCTTTCTTAGGTTCTTCTCCCTGTGATATCCCCTCAAGATACTCCATCATTTTCCCTGCTGTCTTCGGGTGGTTCATCAATTCCCCCATTGTAGTGGTCATATCCACAGTGAACGGCAGCAGCACATCAGTAGTAAATGTAAGTTCTGCAGCCTCTCTGATCTCATCGCTGGCATGCCCGATCTGGATCTCATATGTACCTGACGGAGTGTACCAGTCGTGAATCTTTGTCTCGTAGTAAGCAAAATCTCTCGCGCAAAGTTCCATTGTAACCGTCTTCTTCTCACCCGGATTCAGAAATACTTTCGCAAACCCTTTTAGTTCTTTCACTGCTCTTGGCACCGTGCTGTCCTTGTCACTGACATAGAGTTGAACCACTTCACTTCCTGCCCTCTTCCCTGTATTCTCCACATCAATGCTCACCTTCAGAATATCTCCATCTTTCATTTCCGCAGAAGAGAGTTTCATATTGCTGTAGCTGAATTCCGTATATGACAGTCCATGGCCGAATGCCCAGCGCACCGGTACTTTCTTCGCATCATAGTAACGGTATCCGACAAAGATATCTTCTCCATAGAGAACAGTCCTGCCGTCTCCAGGGAAATTCAGGTAACTCGGGTTGTCTTCCAGACGATATGGGAACGTCTCCGCCAGACGTCCTCCTGGATTTGCCTCCCCAAATAACAGCCGGTCGCTGGCCTCCCCAATGCCTTCTCCTCCCAGATACATCTCCAGAATGGCATTTACAGACTCCGCCCATGGAGTTTCTACGGGACTTCCGTTATGAAGAACCACTACCACATTTTTCTGTATCTCAGCCACAGCCTCTATAAGGCGATTCTGACACTTTGGCAGTTCCATGGATGTTCTGTCATATCCTTCCGACTCAAAGCTGTCCGGCAGTCCGGCAAAGATTACAACTACATCTGCGCCCGCTGCCGCTTCACACGCCTGTTTCAGATCCTCTTCTGTCATCTCGTCACGCTCTGACGAGAAGCCTTTCACGTACTCCACTGCCCTGCCTTTTCTCACCGCAGTTTCCAGAGCCGACACTACGCTGTCCGTATTGATGTGACTCGATCCCCCGCCCTGGTATCGCGGTTTCTTTGCAAATTCCCCGATATAGACTACTTTCTGTTCTTTTTTCAGCGGCAGCACTCCCCTGTTTTCCAGAAGTACGGCGCACTCTGTTTCGATATCTGCCGCTGCTTTGTGATCCTTTTCCCTGTCAAATACAGTCTCCGCTTTCCTGTTATCTGTGTAGGAGAAGACTACTTTCAGTATGCGTTCCACCGTTCTGTCAAGAATTTCTTCCTCCAGTTCTCCATTCTCCACTGCCTGAATAATCTTTCTTGTATTATATCCTCCTGATCCCGGCATCTCCAAGTCAAGACCGGCTTTCAGTCCTTTCACCCGGTCATTTACAGCTCCCCAGTCACTGACCACATATCCTTCAAATCCCCACTCATCCCGCAGGATATCTGTCAGAAGCTTCTTATTCTCTGAAGAAAATACTCCGTTGATCTTATTGTAGCTGCACATCACAGTCTTTGGCTGCGCTTTCTTCACCGCCTCCTCAAAAGCCGGCAGATAAATTTCCCGGAAAGCCCGTTCCGATACTTCCGACGATATCTGCATACGGTCTGTTTCCTGATTATTCGCGGCGAAGTGTTTCATACTGGTTCCGATGCCTTTCGACTGTACGCCCCGGATATATGCTGACGCCATCTTTCCTGTCAGATATGGATCTTCGGACATATATTCAAAATTCCTTCCGCAGAGAGGACTGCGTTTGATATTAACTGCAGGGCCGAGGAGCATGCCCACGTTCTCAGCCTGACACTCGTCCCCAAGGATCTGTCCCATACATTCCATCAGTTCCACGTCAAAGCTGGATGCCGTGGCGCAGGCTGCCGGAAAGCAGACTGCATTCACACTTTTATTCAGGCCGAGATGATCTGCCGCGCCTTCCTGTTTGCGCAAGCCGTGCGGGCCGTCTGTCATCATAACGGAAGGAATCCCTAACCTTTCGATTCCCATCGTGTTCCAGAAATCCGCTCCCGAACATAGTCCTGCTTTTTCCTCCAGTGTCATCTGTCTGATCAATTCTTTCAGGTTTCTGCTCATTATGAAATCCTCCTTAAATAAATTCTTATCTGTTCCTATCTGTGGGCTTCCCAGAAGATGACTGCTTCCTGAAGCCAGTTTTTCACTTTTGTTTCATTTCCTATTCCAAATCCATGTCCCAGTCCGTCAACGATTCTGACCGACACATTTTCTTTGCCCAGTACCTTCTCTAATTCCGGCAGTTTATCTTCCACATTTGCAAAACCGAACTCATCATCCCGCCCTACGATAGAAAATACCGCCAGTCCCTTGTCCTCCTGCAAAGCTTTGATATTCCAGTCCAGACCATACATAGGGAAGATCACCTTCGGTCTTGGCAGATGATTCTTGTGGCAGCAGTCCTCATAATTGGCAAATGAATACGCCGTGGTCATAAGTCCTCCTGCTGAAAAACCAAAGATGGCATAATCATCCATGTTTACAGAAAACTGTTTTTGATGCTCCGTCAGATATCGAATCACTTGTGTCAGTTCCCTCGCGGCAGCCTGTCCCTGCTTTACCTGTTCTGTCTCACCCAGCTGTCTGCCGACCGGATAACTTACGACGAAAACAGAATATCCCATTTTATGCAGCTTCATCGCCACAGGATACCCCTCGCAATCAGTTACATTACTGATAAATCCGCCTCCCGGAACTACAATGGCAAGTGGTTTTCCCTGTTGTCCCTGATAAAACATTCCCGTCAGATGTGACCTGTACGGATGACCCTTCACTGCTTCCGCAGGATACAGATCCGACACCAGCCTTGCCTGACCTTTCTCAACAAGTCCGGTTAGATAATTGAAAGATTCCAAGGCTGCATCCAATTGTTCCTCACGGCCCGGCGCCTTTAAAAAATCCTTATACTTTACAGGCGCAATAGCTTTCAGCACGTTGTCCTCCACATTGAAAAACATATGTTTAAAACCGCCGAATACCGGATGCTGCATGAAAAATCCAACTTTGTCCTCCCCCGTTCCCGGACGGAAATGTCCGTTTTCATCGTAATAGCTGCTTTCCTTTATTTTTGGAAATCCGCAGATGCCAAGAAGTGCCGGCAAAAACATGGCACTTTTTTTATAGACATATAATGTCGCACCGATTACAAATAATAAAACAATCACCACTACTGCAAAAAATATCTTCATCCTAACCTATGCCTCCTTTTCTTACTGACATCTTACTTTATACAGACTAAAATTACATCAACGAAACATAAGTGATTTACCGACCAAACTTAATAAATATCCGAGATTACTCTGTACACCTTTGCCCCCAATATGGTATATTTTAGACAGGTTAAATAAACTGCTGATGACTATAATCACAGTTCATTCATATCTCGAAAAGGAGAGATTATATATGATGACATTATCTGCATTGAATCAATTTCTGAAGCAGCACACTACCGAAGAAACCCAGCGTCTGAATGGTGTAAAGAAAGATTATTCACAATTTCCTGTTGCCAGAGGTAAGTTTGATACACCCTGTTACCGTTTTGATACGAACCTTGAAGATCTGCGTTCTTTATTTCTTTCAAAGAAAGTGCTTCCGAGTTATTACAACTTCGCTGTTGTAAAACAGGATCGTTTTGAAAACGTACCTCTGCATATCCATGAGTGGCTGGAGTTGAGTTATATTTATTCTGGTTCCTGCACAATGACGATAAATAAGACTACATTCAGGCTAAAAGCCGGGCAGATGGTTCTGATCAGCCAGAATGCACCTCATTCTGTCAAAAGATGTTCAGAAAATGATATTATCATCAATTTTCTGCTGACGCGCGAATATCTGAACGGTACTTTTTTTGAACGCCTGTCTCAGGATAATTACCTTACACACTTTTTCATTGAGGCTCTGAACACCACGATGCAGGAAAGCATGTATATTGTCTTTTCCCCGGAACAAAAACAAAACCGGCTGGCAGATCTTGCCAACCAGTTTCTCTGTGAATTTTATTCTCCGTCCGTAACATCCGGACCTTTTTTAGACAGTCTTTTTACGCTGATTACCTGCGAGATGATCAATCTGTTCCAGCACGGTATGGTTCTAGATCACGCCTCTGTGGATCAGATTTATACCATACTCCGATATATCGAAACAAACTTTGCGGACTGTACCCTTTCTTCTACAGCTGAGTTTTTTAATATGCACCCAAACTATCTCTCTGCCTACATACGCCAGCATACCGGAACCACTTACAAAGAGCTGGTCCAGACACACCGGCTCTCTCAGGCGGCAAAATTGTTAAGGAGCACCGCACTTTCCACAAATGATATCAGCCTTGCCGTCGGATATCAGAATACCAGCTTTTTCTTTCAGCTGTTCCGCAAGAAATACGGATGTACGCCTATGGAATATCGAAACATGCTTCATGCTTCTGATACGCCAAATATGTGATATGTACATTATTTGCCATATAGAAACTTTTCCGGTAAAGTTACTTTAAAATCTTTCGCCAAATCTCTGAAATTCTGAGGTGAGATTGTCTGTCTTTTATCCGGTCTCATGGACAGCATCTTTACAAGGATTTCCGCGGATTTCTCTACGGTGTGCATTAATCCGAATGTAAGATCAAAGTCTTCCCCTGAGCAGAACATGCCGTGATGCGCCCAGATTGCCACATCATATTCTTTCATCAGGGCACTTGTCGCCACTGCGATCTCACGGCCGCCCGGCACCATCCATCCTACTACACCGATTCCGGAAGGAAATACAACCGGGCACTCGGTCGCCATCTCCCAGAGTTCTCTAGTAAATACTTTATCCTCCAACGGCAGTACAAATGTCAGTGCGATCACATTCGTGGTATGTGCATGATAAACATTGGTAACGCCTTTTTTCACTTCATGGTTCATCAGGTGACTCGGCAGCTCACTGGTCGGTCTGCCTCCGTTTACCAGACCCCAAAGGATGCGGTAATTCTCTCCTTTTTCATCCAATTCGATGATATTTTGCATAGACTACCACTTCGAAGATGCAAAATTGTCACTATGTAGTTACACAGATGCTATCAGATTCACTAATAGCATCGCCTTACTTTATCGCCCTCTATTCCTGCTAATCGGAATTACGTCCCCAAAATACTTACTATCCTTCACCGCTACAAGTTCCACCTCAACACACTTCTGCTGCCATTCCTTACAAGCCTCTTCATACCTTTGCCTCTCCTCACGAACCATGAATAGCTCGGTATAAAACTCCGAAGCATTTGCATAGTCTGCATCCTGAAGCACATTTGAAAGCTCTGATTTCATCCTCCCTGCTTTTCTATCCAATACAGCAATCTGCTCCTGCAACTCTTTCTTTCACTTCTAATGCCAATGTGAGTGGACATATAGGTGTCCGTTTACGAACCCACCGCCGTATCCGGCGTGATAGCCCCCTGCAAGGGCGAAATACACAGAGTACAAAACGAAGTTTTGTGCGATGGGTGTATTTCGCTCTGCGAGGCTTAGCCCTCGCATAAATGCACGAGGGCTGGTTAAAAAATCTATCCTCAGCGCAAAAAGGAAAAAGCCACATACCTTCGCAAAGATACATGGCTTCAATTACGCTGATAACTGTATTTAATTGGCTACAATTCGTGCCGTATCCGGCACCACTTTTTTCTTCTAAAATTGAGGCTACAATTCCTTCCATAAATGATGCCATAACACTTCCATTTATAAATGTTTTGTAGCCTTCTGCTGTCATTCCCCGCAAAAACTGAAATCCAGCAACTCATTGATATCAGGATCCATCTGATACTTCTTCACATCCTCCTCTGTGTAATCCATATTCCCAGAAGCACCCTTATCGTCAGGCACAGGTTGTTCCTGTCCAACCGCCTGAATAGGCATTTCTGTATGCCCTGATGATTGCATAAGCGCTGAGTTCTTTGCGGTGGTGATATCATATCCAAGAAATCTTGCTTTATCTTGACTATGTGTTATCTTGGTCTTTTTTTCGGACATCTCAAGATGCAGAGTATCCTCGAGAAATACTCTGAATTTTTCCTTGATTTCAGATGCATCCTCAAATGAACCTATGGCTAGCTTGCATTGATTATCACGCAGATTGCAGACAGCAAAATACTAATCTGCCAATACATCACCGTAACATCTTCCCTTCGGTGCGGAGATGGTTAGCTCTAGCCTCTGACTTTCCTTCAAGCAGTTTAGCTTTCATCCTCATATAGTACCTTTCACCTCGACACTCAGTCGCAACTTGGAAGCTTTGTTGACTTGTGCCTTTACAAACGTGCTGTTGTCCCCTTTATGTTTCCATTCAAGGTTAGTTGTTGGCGATAAGACTGTGTTCTTCACACTTGATAATTTTTCTTATTGTTTTCTCAAAACAAAATCATAATGACCCACGTCGCTTGGGTGTCCACCCCAAACGCCTTACGGGCGCACAGAATCTACCATCGCCACTATCGCCTGATCATCATCCAATTCTCTTATAACTGCCGGAACCTCCGCAAGACCAGCCCAGCCGGCATCTGCCTTTCGTCTGTGTCCTGCAATCACTTCATAACCTTCTCCGTCAGGATTCGGTCTTACAAGCAAAGGTACAATCACACCCTCATCTTCAATACTTTTCATAAGGGCACACAGCTCTATGTCCTGCTGCACATGAAAAGGATGGTTCTTAAAGTCCTTTAACTCGCTTATTCTGATACTCTTTATCTCTTCCATTACAACCTCCGTTCTTCCGGTAGAATAACTTCTACTCAGTTACGTCAATGTTATCTGCAAACAGAAAAAGACCGCTCATCTCCAATTACTTGAAAATGAACGGTCTTTCACGCTTCGTATTCTATTGAATAACTTCAAAATATTAATTGTACTTTTATGTGTTTCCACACCCCACATCCAATACGACTGAGACATTCACACCGTCTGAAATTGCTTTTTTGTAGGTTTTTCTATCACTCTGTGAGAACATCATATGTCGCTCAAAGTGCCGGAAGTCGAGAAGTTTTACAAACTTCCCGACTCGCGGGCAGTCGTCGAATTCCGCATAAACACTGGCTTTACAGCCAGTTATTTCTTCGGAACTCTCCTCGTTGCCTTCGCGCAAATCAAGGATTCTTACATATCGACCCGATGTAGTGCAACCACGCACTCCACATGGCACGTCATCGGGAATTGGTCAACCCCTCGGACTTTCTTTACTTCATACCCCAGCTCCCCAAGCACCTTCACATCTCGTGCCAGCGTTGCGGAATCGCAGGATACATACACGATGCGGTCCGGCTGCATGCTGGCCATGGTGTGGAGGAGGTTTTCTTCGCAGCCTTTTCTCGGCGGATCGACGACGATGACGTCCGCGTGGGCGTGTTCGCCCGGGTGGTCTTTGGCGTACTGTTCGTAGTAGGCCGGAAGAATCTCTTCCGATTTTCCAACGAAAAATTCAGCGTTTTCGATCTCGTTAATTTTCGCATTGTTCTTCGCATCCGCGATTGCCTCCGGGACGATTTCGACGCCGTAGACTTTTTTGGCTTTCTGCGCGAGGAACAGGGAAATCGTTCCGATGCCGCAGTAGAGATCCCAGACCGTCTCATTTCCAGTGAGGCCTGCGTATTCCAGGGCAAGGCCGTACAGCTTTTCCGTCTGCGCCGGGTTGACCTGGTAGAAGGACAGCGGGGAGATCCGATATTTTACGTTTCCAATATAGTCGGTGATATACCCCTGTCCCCACAGGCAGCGGATTTCTTTTCCCATGATCACATTGGTCCGCTCACGGTTTGCGCTTAGGGTAATGCTTGTCATGCCTTCGAGTTCTGTCAGCGATTTGATGAGTTTCTCCTCGGCCGGCAGTTTCTTTCCGTTCACAACGAGACAAACCATAATCTCTTTCGTCATAAATCCAAACCGGATCAGCACATGGCGCACCAGGCCTTTGCCGGTCTCCTCGTTGTATGCCGGAACGCCGTTCTCCTCCATCCAGGCAAGAATGCGGTTCAGAATCTCCTCGTTCTGCTCCACGCCGAGATAACAGTTCCGGTTTTCCATGATCTGATGCGTTCTTCCCGCATAAAATCCCGTAATCAGCTTTCCATTTCTATCCTGCCCGATCGGAAACTGGGCTTTGTTTCGATAGCGGAACGGATTTTCCATCCCCACGATCGGCTCCATCGGGATCTCCGCCATGCCGCCGATGCGCTGGAGATTTCCGGCGATTTTCTTCTCCTTAAAGCGAAGCTGCTCCGCATAGTCGAGCATCTGCAACTGGCATCCGCCGCACGGACGTGCAACCGGGCAGACCGGCTCGACACGGTGTGCGGACGGCTCGATCAGGCGCATCAGGCGCGCGTAGCCGTAATTTTTCTTTGCTTTGATCACTTTTACCTCGGCAAGATCGCCGATGACGGTGTCCTTGACAAAGAGGGTATAGCCCTCGCATTTGCCTATACCCTCTCCGTCGTGTCCCATATCTTCAATTTTCACCGTCAGTACATCATTTTTCTGATAGCTCATGAAAAGTCTCCTGTTCTGCAGATGTTGGACTCAAAAAACCGGTTGTAGCCAAGCCACTCATTGCCGGCCGGCGCTGCGTCAAACAGCTCGGTCAGGGTTTCCATTTTGGCATCGGCATTGTCCGCCAGGTTCAGCGCTACCGCCTCCACCATTGCCGGTTTTTTCGGGGAACCGTATTCCAGCTCGCCGTGGTGCGCCAGAATGCAGTGCTTTAACTGATTCTCGAGTTCCTGTGGGAAACCGTCGATCTTCTGCGCCGCATCGTGTACCATCTCCGCACCGATCATGATGTGGCCGAGCAGCTGTCCGTCATTGGTGTAATCGTTCTGCGGGAATAAGGAGAGTTCTTTCGTCTTTCCGATATCGTGCAGAATCGCTGCCGTAATCAGCAGATCGCGGTTCAGAATCGGATACGATTTTACCATAAAATCGCAGAAACGGGTGACACTTAACGTATGCTCTAAAAGGCCGCCGACGAATCCGTGATGCACGCTTTTTGCTGCAGAGCTCATGCGGAACCGTTTTGCGGTCTCCTGATCCTGGATAAAATAATACGTCAGCAGTCCGGAGAGATACTGATTTTTCACCGTTCCGATCCAGGAGAGCAGCTCCTGATACATCGTATTGATGTCGTAACGGCTCGTCGGCAGATAGTCCGCCGGATTATATTCGCCCTCTTCCGCTTTTCTTGCATTTTTAATGGAAACCTGAAGTGCTCCATTGAAACTGGAAACATCTCCCATAATATCTACATAATCTAGTGCTTCAAATTCACGGATTCCCATAGAATTCGGATCCCAGATTTTCGCATCGATCGTACCGGTTTTATCCTGTAAGATCACGTTTTCGTACTGTTTTCCGTTTTTGGTAACAGCCGACTGTTTATGTTTGCAGAGATAAATTCCGGAAATGCGGTTTCCTTCCCGGAGTTCGTTGATATACTTCATAAAAATAAATCCTCTTTTTCTAAAATAAATGCGGACACAGTGTTCCGTTTTTGTTTCTATGATGCCGTTTTTATGATGCAAAGCCTGTGCTCCTGCATGCCTTACCAATTCTACCAGATTTTCCTGCAGAATGCACGTATTTTTTCATCCGCCAGTGGAAAACCATTCGAAAAGAAAAGCTTCCGGAAGCCCCACCGGCTAAAACCGGCTTTTTCTGCTCCCGAAAGCCTCTGTTTTTTATACTTCCCCCATCGTCACATCAAACGTCATCTCCGCATACCCTTCGGCGCCTTTCCGCATCGCCGTCACGGTAACCACGTCTCCTGTGCTGTATTTGCCAAGCTGTTCATGGTACTGTTTGATCGTCTCAACCTTGTGCTCCCCGAGCTTTACAATCACATCGTACTCTTTCATGCCTGCCATCATCGCCGGAGAATTGTCTGCGACGCGGCTGATGAGAACGCCTTTTGGAATGCCGGTTTTATCGGAAAGTTCTTCTGTGACATCCTGTCCGCGGATGCCGATATACGCGCGGCTCACGTTGTTGGAAAGATTTTCGATCAGCTTTTTGATCTGGGAAATCGCAATGCCCGTCACCACGTTGTTTCCCTTGGCACTGTAACTCTGCGCAATAATGCCGACGATTTCGCCGTCAAGATTTACCAGAATGCCGCTGCCGTCCGTGCTGCCGAGGATGTCGGTGGTCAGCAGATTGTACTCATTGTCCAGCGCGGAAATCTTGTTCGTAACCGAAGTCACCACACCATACGCAATCGAATTGCTGTAGCCGACCGGGCTTCCGACAGCCACGACCGGGTCACCCTGGCTGACGAGATACGAACTGCCGAGCGGCGCAACCGCAAGACCGTCCCGTGTTTCCTCATCCAGCTTCGATTCATCCACCTTCACAATCGTAAGGCCGGTGCTCGGATCGTGGCGCTGGTATGTGGCATCCACCATCGTCTCGTCCCAGAAGGTGACCTGAATCCGCTCCACATTTTCCACGATGCGGTATTCCGTCAGAATAAAGAGATCCTGCCCGTTGTCCGCAACAATCAGACCGGAAATCTGCTGCTGGTTTTCATAGTTCTGGTTAAAATAGTCCATCTGATTGGTAATGCCGATGACGGTAACCAGCGCTCGTTTTGGTTTTTCCGTTACTTCCAGCATATCCTGGTAGAGCGCTTCATAATTTTTCAGGCTGCTGTCCTTTTCCTCCGCATCCGTTTCCCCATCGACACTGGAAACCTCGCTGCCCTCCTCCGGCTCTTCGGAAGTGCTGCTTTCCGTTCCCTCTGCCGCTCCATTCTCCTCTGTGCTTTCGGAAACCGTACTTTCGGATACACTGCTTTCTGAAGTACTGCTATCCACTGTAGAACTGCTGATTTCCGAACCGGAGCCGCTGCTGTCTACCGACGCACTCGCCGAAGATGCGGTAATTGTCTCATCCGGCTCCTGTCCGCTGTTTGGATCCTCATCTCCCGGGATATCCACTTTCGCCGGCGGCTCTTCCCTGGTAACTGCTTCTGCAATCTTTGGCTCTGTCACCGCAAATACCGCAGCCGCAACCAGACCGCCAAGCGCCGCAAGTGCCAGCCATCCGGCAATCAGAAGAACAATCTTTTTCCAGTCGGGCGGCTGCTTTTTGATGCTCTCTTTCATGAATTTGTAAGGTTTTGGGTCATTTTCCATACATTTCTTTCTCCATACATCTGTATTCCATACCGAACTGCTCTGCGCATATGCGCTTCCGCAATCTTCACATATATAAAAAACTTTACCAGATAGATATGAACATTTTATGAAGACTGTTACATTTTTTTCTCATTTGCGCAACATCCTGCATTTTCTCGTTCTTGGGGTTTCTTTCTTTTCTTTTTTAAGGTATAATTGGGGGAGTGGAAAAACCTGTGACCCACATTCCACTTCCGGTCTGTACTTCCCGTGCAGATATATAATCAGATCGCTACTGTTCACTCAGCAGTGAAACACTTGCTGTTTCGCTGCGTAAGAAAGTGATTCAGGTGTGAGCAGCCCTCCTTTTGCGAAACAAAACTTTAAATGAGGGCTGCGAATGTTACAGTTTGCAGGGTACCTGTGAACTGTAACATCAGATCCGTGCGGTATTGCATCAAAAATACCGCGTTATCTGTAGACAATGACTGAATTATGAATTACGAAAAGGTAAGTATTATGAATCAGAAAGCATTAAAAACGCTCGAATACGACAAAATTATCGAACAACTGGCTTCGTATGCCAGTTCTCCGCTGGGCCGGAAGAAATGTCTGGAGCTCGTTCCTTCTTCTTCCCTCTCCCAGATTACGCGGATGCAGCACGAGACACACGACGCGCTCACCCGGCTCTTTAAAAAAGGCCACATTTCCTTTGGTGATGCCAAAGATATCCGCGGCGCATTAAAGCGTCTCGAAATCGGCAGCTCCATGAACATCACGGAGCTTCTGCAGACCGCCGCACTTCTGGAAAACACGGCACGCGTCAAAGCGTACGGCCGCCGCGAAAATGCGGACCAGACGCCGGACAGCCTCGAAGATCTCTTCGAAACACTGGAGCCTCTGACGCTGCTTTCCACGGAAATCCGCCGCTGTATTCTCTCCGAGGATGAAATCAGCGATGATGCAAGCCCGAATCTACGCCGCATCCGTCGTTCCATCAAATCGTGTGAGGAAAAAATCCACAGCCAGTTAATCTCGCTCGTCAACGGTTCCTACCGCACGTATCTGCAGGATGCCGTCATCACGATGCGCGACGGCCGCTACTGTATCCCGATCAAATCCGAGTACAAAGGCCAGGTTCCTGGCATGGTACATGACCAGTCCTCGACCGGTTCCACCTTCTTTGTCGAGCCGATGGCCGTTGTCAAACTGAACAACGATATCCGTGAGCTGGAAATTGAAGAAGCAAAAGAAATCGAGGTCATCCTCTCTACGTTGAGTGCCCAGGCAGACCTGCACCGCGATGAGATCCGTTACGACCTCGAAAACATGGTAGAGCTTGACTTCATCTTCGCGCGCGCCGCTCTTGCAATGGAGCAGAACGCCAATGAGCCGATCTTCAACACCGAAGGTAAAATCCACCTGCGCAAGGCACGCCACCCGCTGATCAATGCGAAAAAAGTCGTTCCGATTGATCTGTCGCTCGGCGAAGATTTCGACCTTCTGATCGTCACAGGACCGAATACCGGCGGTAAAACGGTTTCCTTAAAGACGGTCGGACTCTTAACACTGATGGGCCAGTCCGGACTTCACATTCCGGCACTCGACCGCTCCTCCCTTTCCGTTTTCGACGAGGTTTACGCCGATATCGGTGATGAGCAGAGCATCGAGCAGTCGTTGAGTACCTTCTCCTCCCACATGACGAATGTGGTTTCCTTCCTCGACAAGGCAGACCGCAATTCCCTCGTCCTGTTCGATGAGCTCGGCGCCGGTACCGACCCGACAGAGGGCGCGGCGCTTGCCATCGCGATCCTCTCTACGCTCCACGAGCGCGGCATCCGCACCATGGCAACGACACACTACAGTGAACTGAAAATCTATGCCTTATCCACACCGGGCGTGGAGAATGCCTGCTGTGAATTCGATGTCGAGACTTTAAGCCCGACATACCGTCTGCTCGTCGGCGTTCCTGGAAAGAGTAATGCGTTTGCGATTTCCAGCAAACTCGGCCTGCCGGACTACATCATCAACAAGGCAAAAGACGAAATCAGCGAGCAGGATGAATCGTTTGAGGACGTTCTGACCACTCTCGAGCAGAACCGGATCACGCTGGAACGCGAAAAAGAAGAGCTTGCCTGCACCCGCGCGGAAGTCGAATCCCTGAAGCAGAGCCTTGCCAAGAATCAGGAACAGATCGACGCAAGAAAAGAAAAGATGATCTCCAATGCAACCGAGGAGGCACAGAGAATTCTCCGCGAGGCGAAGGAATACGCCGACCAGACGATGCGCGATTTCCAGAAATTTGGAAAAGAGAATGTTTCCGTCCGCGAAATGGAGCAGAAACGTACCGCTCTGCGTGAAAAAATGAACAAGCTCGATAAGAAAAAGGCGAAGGAAGTGCCGAAGCGCACCGGAAATCTCCGCCCGCAGGATCTTCATCTCGGCGATGCCGTCAAAGTCTTAAGCATGAATCTCAAAGGTACTGTCAGCACCCGCCCGGATTCAAAGGGAAATCTCTTCGTCCAGATGGGTATCATGCGGACCAAAGTGCATATCTCCGACCTTGTGCTGATCGACGAGGCTGTCATCACCGGCCCGTCCATCTCCCGCACAAGCAGCGGAAAATCGAAGCTTTCCAAGGCTGCCACGATTTCTACCGAGATCAATCTGCTCGGAAAAACGGTGGATGAAGCGGTTGCCGAACTCGACAAATATCTCGATGACGCTTATCTCTCCCATCTGCCGAGTGTCCGCGTTGTCCACGGAAAAGGAACGGGCGCACTGCGGAAAGGCATTCACAATTATCTGCGCCGCCAGAAACACGTAGCGGACTTCCATTTAGCGGAATTCGGCGAGGGCGATGCCGGCGTTACGATTGTTACGTTTAAGAAATAAAAACTCAGGAAAATATGGGACGGAACGCATACTGTATGCGGTTCCGTCCTGTCCCCAGTGAAGGAGAATCTTTTATGGCTTCCAAACAGAAAATTCTGATTGTCGATGACGATAACAATATCGCAGAACTGATTTCTCTCTATCTGACCAAGGAATGCTATGACACAAAAATTGTAAACGATGGAGAAGAGGCTGTCCGGGAGTTTCACTCCTTCCAGCCGAACCTGATTCTGCTCGACCTGATGCTGCCCGGCATGGACGGCTACCAGGTCTGCCGCGAAATCCGGCACGATTCCGATGTTCCGATCATCATGCTCTCGGCAAAGGGCGAGGTGTTCGACAAAGTCCTCGGCCTGGAACTCGGCGCGGATGACTACATCATCAAACCATTTGATTCCAAGGAGCTCGTTGCCCGTGTGAAAGCAGTGCTGCGGAGATTTCAGCCATCACGCACGATCCCGGTGTCCGCGACCGCAGGAAAATGTGTCGAGTACCCGGATCTTATCATCAACCAGACGAACTATTCCGTCATTTACCAGGGCCGCACCGTCGATATGCCGCCGAAGGAACTGGAGCTTCTCTACTTCCTTGCTTCCTCACCAAACCAGGTCTTTACGCGGGAACAGCTCCTCGACCATATCTGGGGCTATGAGTACATCGGCGATACCCGCACGGTAGACGTTCATATCAAACGTCTCCGCGAAAAAATCAAGGACCATGCCTCCTGGGCCATCACGACGGTCTGGGGCATCGGTTACAAGTTTGAGGTTAAAAAATAATGCGACGCACGCTTTACCGGAAATTAATTCTCATTTATGTCATTCTCGCCATTGCCGGCTTTACGCTGATCTCAACGGTCGGCTCCCGCATGGTGGAGGACAGTCTGGTCTCCAGCGCGAGCACCAGTCTGTACCGGGAGGCCACGCAGATCGCTTCCAAACAGGGCGACCTTTATTACCACAGTGAGCGTTCCCTGACGGATCTTTACAATTCGCTCAGTGCACTGGCTTCCTATCACAATTCCCAGATCTGGCTCATCAGCGCAGACGGGGAAATTCTGCTGAACACGGCAGCTGCACTCGATGAGGAAAACCCGGAGATCATCGACGGTTTTGATCCAGTTGCGCTCGGCAGCGAGTATTACAGCACGGGAACGTTTTTCGGCTATTTCGAAGACAAGATGCTGAGCGTCATGGTTCCCGTCACCTCCGATTTCCGGATCAATGGCTATGTCGCCATCCACCTTCCGCTGCAGGACGTCTATCAGCAGAGGGAAAGTCTGCTGGCACGGATTGATTTTCTGTTCCTGCTCGTGTTCGGACTCTCGTTTGTGATTCTGATCTTTTTCTCCCTCGTCGTGTACCGGCCGCTGAAAAAGATCATCAACGGTGCAAAGGAGTATGCCTCCGGCAACCTGACCCACAAAATTGATGTTAAATCTCACGATGAGATGGGGTATCTCGCTTCCACGCTGAACTACATGTCCGGCGAGCTGAACAAGACCGGCGAATACCAGCGGAAATTTGTGGCGAACGTCTCTCACGACTTCCGCTCACCGCTGACCTCGATCAAAGGCTACGTGGAGGCAATCCTAGACGGAACGATTCCGCCGGAAATGCAGGAAAAATATCTGAAAATCGTTCTGTTTGAGACAGAACGGCTGCACAAGCTGACGCAGAGCCTGCTGACGCTGAACGACATCGACGATAAAGGGAATATGCTTGATCTGACCTCGTTTGACATCAACGCCGTCATCAAGGATACCGCCGCTTCGTTTGAGGGAACCTGCACAAAAAAGCGGATTTCCATTTCACTGATCCTCGCATCGCGCACCTTATACGTCTGCGCCGATATGGGAAAAATCCAGCAGGTGCTGTACAATCTCATTGATAATGCAATCAAATTCAGCAACAACGATTCCACCATCACAGTTGAGACAACGGAGAAGCACGGTAAAGTCTTCGTCTCCGTCAAGGACACCGGCTGCGGCATTCCAAAGGCAAGCATCACGAAAATCTGGGAGCGCTTCTACAAGCTCGACGCCTCCCGCGGCAAGGACCGCAAAGGAACGGGACTTGGGCTTTCGATCGTCAAAGAGATCATCACTGCGCATAACCAGAATATCAATGTCATCAGTACAGAGGGCGTTGGTACCGAATTTATCTTTACACTCGCCAAAGGCGAAGCACCAAAATAAGCCCCTCCGCCGAGGGGCTTTTTTGCCAGACATATCAAACTAACTCTGGAGGTAATTTTCACTATGAACCCAAACACCATTGATTCCATCATCAAACAGCTCATTGCATCCCACACCACCATTTCCACCATGGAAAGCTGCACTTCCGGTCTGATCGCCTCCCTGATCACCGACACCGAAGGCGCCTCCGCCATTTTCCCCGGCGGCTACGTCACGTATCTGAACGAAACCAAAGTCCTCGTCGGCGTCGACCCTTCCGTCATCGAAATCCACGGCGTCTACTCCCCCGAATGCGCCGAAGCCATGGCCCGCACAGTACAAGAAAACCTGCACACCGCCATCGCCATCGGAATCACCGGCACAACCGGAAATCTCGACCCCAACAACGCTGACAGCGTACAGGGCGTCGTCTACTTCTGTATTTTATACAAAGCCCAAGCCCACACCTTCACCTTCCAGACCAACGTCTCCGGCATGACCCGCCACGAAATCAAACAGCTTTACGCAGAGCAGGTCTTTGCCGAATTGGAAATGATCTTAACTTCTTCCTTATAAAAAGAATGCAGCTCCGTCTACGATCACCAGAGTCCCGTCCGTCTACCTCCACTCATGCGTCCGCAAATGCCCCGCGAGCTGCATATGGTCAAAGCTATTCTGCCGCAGTGCCTCGTACAGTACGATCGCCACGGAATTTGAAAGGTTCAGCGACCGAATATCATTAATCATCGGAATCCGCACCGCCGTCTCCTGATTATCGTACAGAATATCCTCCGGAATCCCCGCGCTTTCCTTTCCGAACATGATAAAGCAGTCCTCTTCATACTGCACATCCACATACGTCTGCGGCCCCTTCGTCGTCGCATAGTAAATCTTCGCCCCCGGATTTTTCTCCAGAAAATCCTCGTAACTCTCATACACTGTCACATCCAGCTTCGGCCAGTAATCCAGCCCCGCGCGCCTGACCGCCTTGTCCGAAATATCAAACCCCAGCGGCTTAATCAGATGCAGCCTCGTCCCCGTCGCCACACACGTCCGTCCGATATTACCTGTATTTGCTGGAATCTCCGGCTCATGAAGAACAATATTCAAATGTGCCATTTTACCAATCACTCCTGTCGTATATTTAAGCCTTATCTGCCAACCCGGTACATCTCATCCATCTGCGGCTTATCCAGATACCGGACCTCTTCCCCGTTCCGGAGAATCCTCTCCTTCCCGGATGTCGTCCGCCCAATCACCGCCGATGGAATCCCTTCGAGTGCCATTTTCTGCACCAGCCCCTCGCCGTCCGCCGCCGCAATCAGCAGCGCCCCCGTCGAAAGCATCTGATACGGATTCACCCCGAAAAATTCACAGATCTCCACCGTCTCCTGCTGGATCGGAATCCTCTTCAACGCCACATCAAGCCCGATACCCGCGCCGTCCGCCATCTCCCAGAGCGCCCCGAAAATCCCGCCCTCCGAGAGATCCTGCATCGCAGCCGCACCGTGCTCGATCGCAATCTCCGCCTCACGGCAGACAGAGTAATCCTCCGAAAAATCCGCCGCCCCATGGATAAATCCCGGAGAAAATCTCGTCAGAAGCTCATCCCTTCTTGTCTTTGCCAGATAAGACACCGCGCCAAGCGCAATCCCCTTCGTCACGACAAGATCCAAATCCGCTGTCACACACGACGGATCAAACAGCCCCGCACGCGTTGTCCCGCCTGCCGCCGTCACGGTAAGCACCGGATACAAAACCCCGTCCGTCACCTCCGTATGCCCGCCGATCACCGCAGTTCCATACCGCACACACGCACCGTCAACCGCCCGCATCAGCTCCTTTAAATCCTTTTCTTCCATCGCCTCCGGCAGCATCAGCGACACCAGCACTCCTTTTGCCGATGCCCCCGCCGCGGCCACACTGTTGCACACCCGGCAGACCGCGAGCACCGCGTCCTCCGGATCCTTCACCAGCACCGGCGCACACGAAAACACCTGCGTCTCCTTTTCTCCTGCAAATGCCGATACCCCACGTCCAACCGCCGGCCCTGCTGCGTCCTCTCTTTTCTGCCCCAGCATCTTAAACACCGAGCGCACCAGCACGCTCTGCTGTAATTTACCCTTTCGCATCCCTTGTCCTCCTCGAACTTCCTGTTTCAAACGAAAAAGCAGACGGAATCCGTACTCCTTTTCCCTCTGCTTTCCCATTTTTCACGGAAAATGTTACAGTTCACTGGTTCCCAGCGAACTGTAACCAGAAAACGCCTAGTCCTCATCGTCCTCCGTTTTCTCTGTATTGCTGCTGTCGTCCGTCTTTTCCGTACCATCCGAATCCGAATCATCGCTGCTGTCTTCCTTCTTCTCCGAAGAACTCGATGACGAACTGCTCTGGCTGTATTTCGCTGCAACTTCCTTTGCTTTTGCAAGATCATTTGCCGCAATCGCCGCCTGCATTTCCGCACGCGCCGCTGCATTGTCCGTCTTTGTTCCCACGGTATAGACATCCGATGTCATGCGGTAAGTGCTGGAATTCACCTGCTCCTTCGTCTCATTTCCATTGTCATTCACAATCTTCCACAGCCGCGCCGTCGAACCCTGATAGCCGTACGATGTCTGTTCAATTGTTCCAAACGATGCATTCGCATCTTCCGTCAGGCTCGGCGTCGGATCCTCCGTGTTTGTCGTCTCACTCTCATAGCGGACCGTGCGGTTCGGATCTCTCGTCTCATGGCCGTAGATGGCAAAATGCAGGGTGCTTCCGTCCGCGCTCGCCTCAATATAAATCGGCGCATCCGTATTGTTGATGAATTTCAGGTCTTTCAATCCCTCTGCAATCGCCGCATCCATCGACGGATCCACATAGTGGACAATCATGGAATGGCTGTACCGCTCCGTCACCTCAAGCTCTGCTTTTAAGACAGCAACATAGAGCGTTGTGGAAACCTGGCAGATACCGCCGCCGTACGAATCGACGACCTTGCCCATCTCATACGATGCTGCCAGTGCATAACCATTTTCCGCATCAAACGGCACAACGACCGCCTCTACGGAAAATTCCTCGCCCGGCTGTACCAGCGTTCCGTTAATCTTCTCTGCGCCGACTGCGACATTCTGTTTTCTGCCGCTCGTACCGTTGCCATACTCCGTCGTACCCTCGCCGAGCAGATCTTTGACAAGTGCAAGCTGCTCCGGATTACCGCCTGCCGGTGTTTCTTCTGTTACCAGTTCTACGCCGCCGATGCCGCCCCGCCAGCTTGTCGTCAGGTAATTGACAACCTTCGCCATGGACTCATCCACGTTGACGCTGCATCCGGTCTGGCCCGGATTGACGATAAATTCGCCGTTTTCGCGGGTCAGCGTTGCATCTGTTGCCTCGCGGTTCAGCACAGCCGTGTTGTTTTCTACCGCCTGGCGCGCTGCCTCGCCATCGACTGTATATTTCAGGGAAAACGTCACCGTCTCTCCATTTTTGAGCCGGTTCTGTGTCAGGAACCGCTTCAGTACATTGCCTTCCTGCCCGATTGTGACGGCTTCTCTTGCCACCTCCGGGTTGGCACAGGAAAGTCCGAGATCCCCTGCTGTCACCTGTGCATTCTGCTCTCCGGCAGACAGGTTGATAACCGAGGGTTTTAACTGTTCAATTTTGTCGTTTACTGCCTGTGTGATCTGCTCTTCGGTCATACCGCCGACGGAAATGTCTTCTACATAGATTCCGTCCAGCGCTGTCCGGTCATCCGCTTTGACTGGTTCTGCCAGAAAGCAGAATGCGAATGCGATAAGCATCACCAGCAGGCCTCTCATTTTTCTGCTGTTTTTCATACTGTGCCTCTTCTTGATCCGTTTCCCATTTCACTCTGTCTTTTACAGAATCTCTTTACACCAGCCATAAAAGTGCTGGAAGAACCATACCAAGCACCATAACCACTGCAAGAATCAATGCCAGTATCTTTGCTGCATTTCTCTTCTTTGCCAGCGGATCTTTCTTCTTTTTCTGTGCCTCTGTCGGGGCTTTTCGATTGACTTTATTACTCATCGTTCCATCCTTTCTTTTTCTCTTCTATTTTTTCTCAGTTCTCTGTCGTTTTTCCATTCTTCCATGTGCCAGAATAATCTGATCGATCATGCGGGATGCACGGCTTTTTGTGAGTGCTCCCCACTCCGGTTCGAGATCCAGCTCATGGTACCGGATCAGATCCGCCAGATATTTTTTCTGTGCCTCCGTCGCCGGAACCTCACGTTTCATTTTGGCCTTCAGAGGCGCTGCGGCAAACCATTCCGGGTGATCTTCCGAAAATCCTTCTTCCAGTTTTCGGAACAGTGCCAGCGTTTCCAGCACATCGTCCATCGCACGGTGTGCGTGTTCCCGCGGGATCTGATAGTAGCCGCAGAGTGCTTCAAGGCTTCTGCTCTCCAGATCCGGGAGGGCTTTCCGTGCAATTTTCAACGTATCCCACGCTTCTTTTTCAAAGTCCAGACGGGCATTTATCGCTGCCTGCTTGATGAAGCTGTAATCGAACAGAATATTGTGCCCCAGAAGCGGCAGGCCGCCGCAGAAATCCAGAAAGCCGCGGACAGCAGTCTCCACATCGGGCGCATTCGCAATCATCTCATCCCGGATTCCGGTGAGTTCCGTGATCCGCTCCGGCACTTTTCTGCCCGGATTGACGAAAGTCTCATACGATGCCGTGACCTCTCCGCCCTGCACTTTTACTGCACCGATCTCCAGAATCTGGTCTTCCTTTACAGAAAGACCCGTTGTCTCAAGATCGAGCACTACAAAATCTTGTATTTTCATCTTTTATTACCTTTTCTAGTATCTCATGTTCTTTTGAAATGTCAAGCGTAAAAAAGCTCACTACAGTCGATCATCTCCGCATTTCCCGTCAGCGGATCGCGCTTCTGATAATCAAACAGGAGTACCATACGCGCCTTTTCCCCGTTTCCGAGCACATCGTAATCAAAAACTTCCACATGCGTCATGCGCTGCAGCTGCTTCCAATCGTATGTCGTATACGATGGCAGAAGCGTTCTCGTTTCGGCTTCCTTCTGGTAAAAATCACGCGATTCGTTTTTCCATTCCGACGGATCCTTTGCAAAATGCGGCCGCGTCTTCATATTTTCCCGCGCATACAGATCGAGTACCATCATCTGGCGGAAGAATGCTTCGTCCTGCTGTTTTTCGTCCCGTAAAAACTCGAGCAGAATTTCATACCGCTGGATCCGGTTATGCGCCGCCTCACTGTAGCCCTTTGCCCGGTAGAAATCACCGAGTTCCTGGAAGAAGTCGAACGGGTTCTCATACAACCGCTCGATCATCGGCAGCGTGTGGACAAACTGACCGCTGTTGTAATAGACTTCTACCATCTCTTCCACGTCTTTCAGTTTCAGCACATCATCATACGGCAGCCATTTTGTATAAAGCACCTCATACGGCTCCCGTTCCTGATAATGGCAGTCATATTCTTTCGTATGCTCATACATAAAGGAGCCTCGAAGCACTTTTAAAAATCCGAGCTGCAGCTGCTGCGGCCGGAGCGCATAGACATCCGCAAAAGAACGGCGGAAACTTGCATAGTCCTCGTAGGGAAGTCCCGCAATCAGGTCCAGATGCTGGTGGATGTTTCTTCCTTTCGCAATCCGATTGACAATCTCTGTCACTTTTCCAAAATCCATCTTCCGGTGAATTGCTTCGATCGTCTGCGGATTCGTAGACTGCACGCCGATCTCGAGCTGTACGAGTCCCGGCCGCAGCGTATTCAAAAGTTCCAGCTCTTCTTCCGTAATCAGATCGGCAGCAATTTCAAAATGGAAATTTGTCACACCATTATCATGTTCTGCGATGAATTTCCAGATCGCCATTGCGTGATCTTTTTTGCAGTTGAAGGTACGATCTACAAATTTAACCTGCGGTACCTTCTGCTCCAAAAAGAAGGCAAGCTCCTTTTTTACGAGATCGAGATTTCGGAACCGGAGCCTTTTATCAATGGAAGAAAGGCAGTAGCTGCACGAGAACGGACAGCCACGGCTCGACTCATAATAAATGATGCGGTTCTCAAATTTTTTCAGGTTTGCATAGGGAAAATCCACCTCGGACAGATCCATAACCGGACGCCACGGGTTGCTTTTGACTGCACCGTCTGCATCACGGTATGTAATGCCATGGATCTCCTCCAGCGTTTTCCCCTCCATCCCATTCCCCTGGTTCTGATAATAAACTGCTATTTCCCGGAAAGTCACTTCTCCCTCGCCTTTCATAATTCCGGCAAGGAACGGATACTGTTCCAGCATCTCCTCTGCATGGTACGAAACCTCCGGCCCGCCAAGCCAGATCTTTGTTTTCGGACTGATTTTATGATATTCTGTAATCAGATCCTCTACGATTGATATATTCCAGATGTAGCAGGAAACGCAGACAACGTCTGCACGCGCCAGAAACAGGCTTCGCAGCATGGAATCCTTTGACTGATTGATCGTAAATTCGCGGATCTCCGGGAACACGCCGGCTTTCTCCGCGCTCGCCTGCAGTGTATAAACTGCGAGATTGGAATGAATATATTTTGCGTTGACCGCAGTCAGAATAATTTTCATAATCTTTCTAATACTTCTCCTTGGTTCCTCTTTGCATATCTTTTATACTACCACATTCTCGAACGAAAATACACCGCCATTCCTCCAAAAGCACAATTTTTTCGAGATTTTCGATAAAACAGTTGCAATTTTCGCGAATCCATGTTATATTAACAAAGGTTTCCAACAGGAAATCAAAATGCCCAGATAGCTCAGTTGGTAGAGCAGAGGACTGAAAATCCTCGTGTCGCTGGTTCGATTCCGGCTCTGGGCATTTTTTGCTGCACAAAAGCAGGATTCACATTTTTTTGCCACAGCAAAATCCGGCAGAATCTCCTGTCTCCCTATCGCAAAAAAACTCTGCACCGCATCCCCGGAAATTCCCGGATGGATACGGTACAGAGTTTTTTTCATCGCACAACTGCCCAAGAAAGCTTTTCGTTTTTACAGATTTTTGATGACCTCCCATGCTTCATCATCAAATTTTCTATCTCTGAAATAATACTGTTTATCTTCTTCGGTAATCTTCCGAATGACTTTACACGGATTTCCTGCTGCAATCGACCAGTCCGGAATGTCCTTTGTTACAACACTTCCGCCGCCGATAACAACGTTATCTCCGATATGTACGCCTGGTAAAATAACGGTATTTCCGCCAATCCAGACATTATCTCCGATGGTAACTTCAATGCCGTATTCATACGCACTGTTTCTTGCCGCCGGATGCACCGGATGACCTGCAGTATAGATGGCAACGTTCGGCGCCATCTGGCAGTTGTCTCCGATTTTTACCTTTGCCACATCGAGAATGGTGCAGTTATAATTTGCAAAGAAATTTTTTCCGACCTCAATATGAAAGCCATAGTCACAGTAAAATGGCGGATTGACAAATGCACCCTCGGATTTTCCAAACAGTTCTTTTACAATGGCTGCGATTCCGTCAAAATCCGAACGGTCGATGGTGTTCAGTTTCTGCGTCAGTCTTCTCGCATTCATCTGCTGCTCCATCACCTCTGCATCGGAAATGTACGGTAACTGTCTGTCTCTTCTCTCTACGTTTTTCATTGTTCTGTATCCTCCCTGGTAATATTATTCACCCACTGATATTTTTTATAGTGTCTGTAAACGGCAGGAAGCTTAATCATTTCATCCAGATTCAGCAGGAAATAAACGACCATGACCGTTGTTCCGATCGTAATCGCCGCATAAAAGAGATTCAGGACAAAAGAAATCTGTGTGGCAAGCGAAACTGCGGACAGGGAATTCTGGTCCAGCGTACCGACCATTAACGCATCGGACGCACTTACCAGTGCATTCATCAGATTCTGTACAACCATCGGGATCAGCAGTGCAAGAAGTTTCCGGTAGAATTCTGGATCTTTTTTCTTGATTTCCCTCTGATTTTTCATTTCTTTTTCCTTTTTTCTGTTTTATTCCATACACGTATATGTTATAATCATATTATCTTAGGTTTTGCGTTTTTTCTACGACAATATTCCTTATTTTTTATAATAATTGTACTTTTTCACGGAGGTTTTTATGATAAATGACCCAATTACAAAAGTCATGCAGGACGCATCCGAGATCGTCCGCTACGATGAAGTCGGCATTCCGCTTTATATCCGGGAAGGACTGCTTTCTTCCTATCCAGATCACCGGGCGCTCTGCCACTGGCATGAGGATATCGAATGGGTACAGATCCGCTCCGGTCAGATGAACTACTATATCAATGGAAAAAGAGTCCTTTTAAACGCCGGGGAGGCGATTATCGTCAATTCCCGCCAGATGCACTACGGATATTCCGAAAACGGCCAGGAATGTGACTTTATCTGTATCCTGTGCCATCCGAAAATCCTCACCGCGAACAGCGTTCTGTACCAGTCTTATATTACGCCGGTTCTTTCGAATCCGGCTCTGGAATATCTTCATCTGAAGCCGGAAAATCCGGAAGATACTGAAGCGCTGCAGACCCTCCCGGAAATTCTCCGGCTGAAGAAGGAACAGCCAACCGCCTACGAAATCGAGGCTGCTGCTCTGCTTTCCCTTTTGTGGTGCCGTCTTTTGCGCACGCATCCGATGATGCCGGACGGCAACACCGCCGTCTCACAGGATCCAGATCTTCTGATCCAGCGCGATATGGTTTCCTATATTTACAGCCACTACAGTGAATCCATCAATCTGGAAGAGATCGCCGCCGCCGGAAAAGTCTGCCGCAATAAATGCTGTCAGATTTTCCGCCGCTATCTTTGCCAGAGCCCAATTGATTTTCTGAATCATTACCGTCTGGAAGTAAGCTGTCATCTGCTAAACACAACCAAAATGTCCATCGCGGAAATCTGTACCGCATGCGGTTTCAATCATCAGAGTTATTATTCCAAAATTTTTCTGCGTACTTACCATTGTACGCCGAGAGATTTCCGGAAACGCGCAGAAGGCCTGCCAACATAACCTGATTTTTTTCTGTACACGTTTTTTTGTTAAAAAAAGGAAGAATTTTGCTAGACATTTTTCCGATCCCTGTTATAATAAAATTACAAAGGTGTTGCGCTAAACCTAACCAAAACACTATATTTTCCATTTATTTTACAAGGAGGATGACATGGTAAAAAAATTTGTCTACGGAACCCCATTTGAAACCGAAGCTGTCGTAAAAGAGATCCCCTCTTCCGAAGGAAACCCGGATTACGGTACCTTCTCCACCGAGAACGGCTTCTCCTTCACTACAAAGCTTGCTGACGAGGACATGGTATTCGGACTTGGCGAAGCCAACCGCGGCATCAACAAACGCGGCTTTCTTTACATCAGTGACTGCGCCGATGATCCAAATCACGTAGAGAGCAAAACCTCTCTGTATGCAGCACACAACTTCATCATCATCTCCGGCAAGACACACGTAGGATTCTTCTTCGATTATCCGGGCACCCTGCGTTTCGATATCGGCTACACGACTTCCGATACAATGACCGTTTCCTGCGAAAACGCAGATCTCTACGTTTACATGATCACCGGTGATTCCGATCTTGATATCGTAAAACAGTTCCGCGGCATCATCGGACGCAGCTACATTGCTCCGAAGTTTGCTTTCGGTTACGGTCAGAGCCGCTGGGGCTACAAAACAGAGGATGATTTCCGCACGGTAGTGAAAAAATACCGCGAAAACCATGTGCCGCTCGATATGGTTTACATGGATATTGACTACATGCAGGATTACAAGGACTTCACCGTAAATGAAGAACGTTTCCCGGATTTCGAGGGATTTGTACAGGATATGAAAAAAGAAAAGATCCATCTCGTTCCGATCATCGATGCCGGTGTGAAAGTCGAAGAGGGTTATGACATTTACGAAGAGGGCTGTGAAAAAGGCTACTTCTGCCGCCGTGAGGATGGCTCCTACTTCGAAGCTACTGTATGGCCGGGCTGGACTCATTTCCCGGATGTCTTAAATGCAGATGCCAGAAAATGGTTTGGTGACAAATACGATGTTCTCGTTTCCAAGGGAATCGATGCCTTCTGGAATGACATGAACGAGCCATCCATCTTCTATTCCCAGGAAGGCCTTGCTGATTTCAAGGAGACTGCAAAGAAATATGTGGAAGGTGACCCGGAGGTTCCGCACTACATGGTAGGCGGAAAGCTTCAGGCACTGGCAAACAACCATGAGGACTATAAACGCTTCTATCACAACGTAAACGGCGAACAGGTCCGCCATGACAAGGTACACAATCTGTTTGGCTACAACATGACACGTTCTGCCGGTGAAGCTTTTGAACGAATTTCCCCGGATAAGCGAATCCTGATGTTCTCCCGTTCTTCCTACATCGGCATGCACCGTTACGGTGGAATCTGGACCGGAGACAACTGCTCGTGGTGGTCACACATCCTGCTGAACCTGAAGATGATGCCGTCCCTCAACATGTGCGGTTTCCTCTATACCGGAGCCGACCTCGGCGGATTCGGTACAAATACCACAAGAGACCTGCTGCTCCGCTGGCTGGCACTTGGTGTTTTCACTCCTCTGATGAGAAACCATGCTGCACTCGGAACACGTGAGCAGGAACCTTACCAGTTTGAGCATATCGAGGACTTCCGCAACGTCATCGGCGTCCGCTACCGCCTCGTTCCGTATCTGTACAGCGAGTACATGAAGGCTGCTTTAAACGACGATATGTACTTCAAACCGCTTGCCTTCGTTTATCCGGACGACAAACTGGCAAGAAATACAGAAGATCAGTTGATGATCGGTAATGAGATCATGATCGCACCGGTTTACACCCAGAATGCCATCGGCCGTTACGTATATCTGCCGGAAGAAATGATGTTTGTAAAATTCCTCGGCAATGGAAACATGTTCCAGGAGGTTCTTCCAAAAGGTATCCACTATGTAGAAGTTGCCCTGAATGAGGTTCCGCTCTTCATCCGCAAAGGCTGCGCAATCCCGGTTGCTGATTTTGCAGAATCCATACCGGATATCAAAGAGGAAAGCATCCGCATGGTCGGATACGAAGGCGCTTCCTACGAGCGTTATACCGATGACGGAGTTTCCCGTATCTGATACAGAAAACAGTTTTTGAATCATCTCCCCCTTTGCAGGAGCTTCCCGGAGCCATCAGGTTCCGGAAGCTCCTGCAGTTTTTTCACGCAAAAAGGCGGGAACCCTCTATGTTTCTCCGGGTTCCCGCCTTTTTTCTTTTCGCTTTATTCTGTTTTAGGCAGCCGCACCTCTACGACGGCTCCGTAATTTTCATCCATATTGGAGCACGTAATGCTCGCCCGTTCGCCGTACATCAGCGCCAGGCGGCGTTTTATATTGGAGATGCCGACATGGTGACGGCCGTGGTAGATGATAGGCGTGTCGTTTTCGATTGCATCCAGTGCCTCTTTCGAAAATCCGTTTCCGGTGTCGGAAATACAGATGTAGAGGTACTCACCGTCCTCGTACGTCTCGTTTGTGAGATATAGGGAAATCTCACTCTTCCGGTCCAGGGATACACCGTGTACTACGGAGTTTTCCACCAGTGTCTGCAGCAGAAGAGACGGAACCTTCCATTCTCCGATATCACCATCCGTCGTTGCTTCAAAGGAAAAGGCTTCTTCTCCGTACCGCAGCTTCTGGATGCGGATATATGCCTCAATGTGTTCCAGCTCTTCCTCCACATCGCGCTGCTTCTTGGAATCCTGGAAAATGTAGCGCATATAGTCGGACAGCACCGTTGTGATCTCAACGATCTCGCCTTCGTTATTCTTATCCGCAATGCCATGGATCAGGCTCAGGCAGTTCAGAAAGAAGTGTGGCTTGATCTGTTCCTGCGTATATTCCAGCTCGGCTTTCTGTTCTGCAAGCTCTTTTTCATAGATCGCAATTTTCAATCCCTGTATTTTCCGCAGCAGTTCCTTGAATTTGCCGCTCACAGACTCCAGCTCTAACAGATTGTTGCTTCCATCATCATTCAGACTCTGCTCTTTTTCCAGCTCCTCCAGTTTTTGTCCGAATTTTTCCAGCGGTTCCAGAATCCGGTGGTAATATGCTGTAATTTCCAATGCGCAGACAATCAGAAGAACCGCGATCAGGACGACGAATGCAATCTGCATAATCAGTACATTCTCAAGAATACCTCCTCCCGGCAGAACCATAAGATTGATTTTTCCGACCGTGCCAAGCTGGTAGGAATAGACCGTCGCATTTTTCTTCTTCTTTCCCGCTTTGGAAAAATCGATAATCTCATTTTTATATTTTTCCGACGTATCTGCCTGCGTCATGACACGGCCTCTGGCATCCACCATAAACGGAATGACATCATACTCCTCTGTTTTGGCGCGGATGGTTCGGAAAATCAGGTTCAGATTGATGACACAGCCGATAACTTTTTTGTTTTTCGCGTACCAGCCTACAATATAGTCGTCGTCGCCAAACGTAATCACAGTCCATTGTGTGCTGATCGAATCCTTTGATGTCATAATCTGCAGATATGACATCAGCATCTGATTCAGCGTTGTCATTCCCTTACTCTCGGTAAACATAGTTCCACTGTCCGTAATCAGAACATTGGCTTTCTGACCGTAGACGAAGAAGGTCTGTACCTCATGGTAACGGATTTTCAGCACACGGTTTCGCTCCCGCAGCGTCTGCTCCATTTCATAATACTGAGCATCTGTCGATGTTATCTGATCCGGGATTTCTTTGATGTTGCTGTCAGAATCCAGCAGATAGATCAGTTCACTGTTGATCTGCGACATATCACGGTTGATCTGATCGACATAGAGCTTTGCCGTATCGGCAATATATTTATCTGCCAGCTTGCGGTTTTCCCAAACGCCCCAGAGCAGGCAGACAACAAGCCCCATCAGGACCAGAAAAACCGGAGTTCCAAGCCGCAGGGACGTATCCTTCAAACTGCGTATTCGAACGCTGCGCAGCATCCTTCGTTTTCCTTTCTGCCAGAGATTCATAAGCGCATCCACCCCTCCTTTTTTCTGTCTGCAGAGCGACTGCCGGACGCCGCACCTTACCGCGCAGCTCCGGCAGTCATTTTACACTCACAGAATATATTTGCAGCTATGTTCTTTGTAACACAGCCCATTATATCACATTTTTTCGCTTTGTGCATGCAAAGTCCGTGTTTCACATGGTGAGAACAGGATTCTTTGTTGCCGTTCGCCTGCTACCGGTGAGCGGTAACATTCTCTTATTCAGAGAAAATGTTCAGCAGCTTTTCTGCATCCGCTCCTTCTTTTACGAATACCGGAATAGTATCCAGCGGTGCAGCAACCGTTACGTTCTGTCCTCCCTCATACTTTTCTCCGGTCCATGCGTTAAACCATGCTGTTCCATCCGGGAGATAAACCTCGCGCTCCGTTACGTGATCCTCCATCACAGGTGCAACATAGAGATCCGGTCCGAACAGATAAGCATCCTCCACATTCCAGCTTTCCTGATCTGTCGGGAAATCATAGAAAACAGGCCGCATCATCGGAGTTCCGTCCTCATGTGCTTTCTTCATCTGTGTCCGGATATAATCTCTCAGGCGCTCACGCAGGAAAATATATTTCTTTGAAATTTCATATGCCTTATCGCCAAAACTCCAGATCTCATTATCGCTGCCGGAGCCGATCTGCTCTGCACCGTAGCCCTCCTGTGGATTGCGGTTTCCATGCAGACGCATGACAGGACAGAAGCATCCGTACTCAAACCAGCGGATGTACAGACGATGGAAATCCGGGTCGTCGGTTCTGGCGCCGTGGAAACCGCCAATATCGGTGGTCCACCACGGAATACCGGCAATCGCCATGTTAAGCCCTGCCTGTACCTGGCGCCGGAAGCACTCGAAGGTACTTACAATATCGCCTGACCATACGAGCGCACCATATTTCGCGCTGCCTGCCCAGGCAGAACGGATCAGGCTGATTGGCATAGTATCGCCTTCTGCCGTCATGCCATCATAGAACGCTTTCAGATAATATTTCGGATAAATATTTCCGACCTCCTGTACGCTTCCGAGCTGATAGCGGTAGTTCTTGAAATCGTAAACGCTGTATTCCGGCTCTGCCACATCCAGCCAGAAGAGTTTTGCACCCTGATCGTAATAATTTTTCTTGATTTTTTCCCAGACATATGTTCTTGCATCCGGGTTGGTTGCATCGAAGAAGACTTCATTTCCACCACAGAGCATCGTCAGCGGTACACCGTGCTCCGTGCGAACCAGATAGCCCTTCTCTTTCATCTCCTCGAAGTTTTCGGAATAAATGTCAACGGTCGGCCATACCGACACAACAACCTGAATTCCCATCTCCTTTAATTCGCGGCACATGCCCGGCACATCCGGCCAGTATTTCGGATCAAATTTGAACTCGCCCTGCTTTGTCCAGTGGAAGAAATCGACGACAATCACATCAAGCGGTACGCCAAGCTCTTTGTATTTTCTTGCTACAGACAGAAGCTGTTCCTGATTCCAGTAGCGGAGCTTACACTGCCAGAAGCCCATGCCATATTCCGGCATCATCGGCGGTTTTCCGGTCAGCGTCATATAATTCTCCTCGATCTCGGCAGGCGTATCACCTGCAATCACAAGATAATCGATTTCTTTCCCGGATTCCGTTACCCATTCCGTTCCATTATTCGCAAACATCACCTGTCCGACGCCCGGATTGTTCCATAAGAAGCCGTAGCCGATACTGGAAAGATAGAACGGAACACTGACCTGTGAGTTTCTCTGTGCCAGCTCCAGCATACAGCCCTTCAGATCCAGCTCATGCTGCTGATACTGTCCCATTCCGAAGATTTTCTCACCTTTTCTTGCTACAAACCGCGCTACAATACGGAAATTATCCCCGACACCGTTGCTGTACTCGCGTCCCATGATGTTGAGCGGCATGCTTTCCTCGTCGCGCAGACGGCGGAAATGCTCCTTTAACAGAACTCTTCCATCCTCATGATAGAACGTAATGACGCTGCCGGAATCGATCACTGCATGAAGCTTTCCATTTGTGATTTTTCCGTAGGAAGTATCCGTTCCCTCGTACATATTGGCAAAGGCTCCGCCTTTTGCTGATGGATCCTCAAAGATTTCAACCTCTCCCGCATGCGCGTCCTTTGCTTCCAGCGCCCAGTCGCGGCCGGTAAAGCTTCGATTTTTTGTCGCGCGCACACGCAGTGCATCTTTTCCCCACGCTTCGATGCAGACGGTCTCGCCATCGTAAGAATAAATTAACTTACCCTCTTTTTCCAAAAACATGTAAAAATCCTCCTTTTGTCAAAAACGGCAGGTCATTTCTGGCCTGCCGTTTCTCCTGCTATTTTGCACCTCAGACATTGATCCGCCGGATCAACGCCTGATTCTTACAGGTAATGTTATTTTCTGTTTATTTTGCCAGATTTTCTTTGTATGCATTGTAAGCATCTGTCTGAATCTGGAGGAACTCGTCAATACCCATAGCTTTCAGCTGATCGATGTAGGAATCCCATTCATCATCGATGCCGCCGTCTACTACCCAGTGTGCATACTGTGCTTCTACATATTTATAGATATCGGTTCCGATTGCCGTGATTCTGGAAAGGTCTTCGTCAGTGTACTGAACCATCGGGAATCCACAGTTTTTCTCAGTATCAACGTATTTCTCATTGATTGCATCATCGGCCAGTTTGACACCATCGCCCTGATCCTCCGGAAGAGAAACTTTGTCATAGAAATCCTCGTTCATGTATTTTGGTCCGAAGTCACGTAAGGAATTGGACCATGCGGAAGTATCCAGAGAAGATCCATCGCTTGGCACATCTACATTGTAGGTTCCGTCGCCATTGTCTGTGATCTGGCTTCCGATCGTACCATAGAAGGTCTGTAACGATGCAAGATCGGTATAAAATTCATCTGCCCATTTCAGCAGAGTGTCAGGATCTTTACAGTCTTTGGAGATCATGAGCTCACGGTCGGAGATATCAAGGTAATTGGTTGCTGCTTCTACGTAGTGATTTCCATCGTAGCCTTCTACTGCCTCAAGGGTCTTAAACTGATCTACGTTCGGGCCAACCTGAGCATCTGCAGTCCATCCAAAGATAAGACCTACCTGAGAACCGCCATCTGCCTGCTGTTTTGCTGTCTGCATAGAGCCGTCCTGTGTGAAGTACTCAGGGTCAACAACGCCCTCTTCCCATAACTGACGCATCCATTTTACTGCTTCTTTGTAATTTTCTTCCATCGGCATGAAGACCGGTTTTCCTTCGCCATTCAGTCCCATGTAGTTTCCGTCACGGCTTACCATGGTTCCGAACGGGGAAAGGATGTGGCGCAGATCACCGCTTAACAGTCCGCTGCTTGCCGCATTTGTGATACCGATCTCGTTGGTCGGATCGCCATCGCCGTCAGCATCTTCTGTCGCAAATTTAACAAGAACCTCTTCCAGTTCTTTATAGGTCTTCGGTGTTTCCAGTCCTAAGTTATCCAGCCATTCCTGGTTGATGCACATAACATCGCCGCAAACCTTCGGACGAAGCGGAAGCTTCTTCGGTAAGCTGTAGATTCTTCCGTCACGGCTGGTGCAGACTGCTTTCAGTTCCGGATCAGCCTCAAAGGCTGCTTTCAGGTTTGGCATATCTTTTTCGATCAGATCTGTCAGATCCAGGAATGCCGATTTGTTCTGTGCCATATCTGCCTGTGTTAAGCAGATGGAGCCAAGAAATGCATCCGGGAGGTCTCCGGAAGCCAGCAGCAGAGATTTCTGCTCGGACCAGTCACTGTTGTAATAAACCTGCCAGTCGATGTTGATATTCATCTTGTCCTCGATTTCTTTCATGACGCCTTCATGCAGGAAATCGGTCGGCCAGGTATCGGTCCATCTTACCGTTGCAATCTTATAGGTTGGGCGGTCACTGGTATCTGTCGTGTCACTGGCAGAAGATTCTGTCTTGGCAGAGCTTGCTGCAGTGCTTCCACTCGTACTTTCCGTTCCTCCATTGCTTCCACATCCTGCAAGCAGTCCGGCTGCCATTGCGGCCGAAAGAGCAACGCTCCAGGCCATTTTTGTTTTCTTTCGCATCATCATCTCTCCTTTATGATTTTTTATTTGCAATACTTCTCTCCTGTCCGCAGGATCAGCCTTTTAGTGATCCGAGCATAACACCCTGATTGAAGTATTTCTGCACTAACGGGTACATACACATGATCGGCGCGGAGGAAACCACGATGATCGCGTATTTGATGAGGTCGGCCATCTGCTTTGCCTCAACAGCTGCAGCGCCGGTACTCATGGCACTCATGGTCTGATTGCCGACCAGAATGCTTCGAAGGACAATCTGCAGCGGCTGCAGACTTTCGCTTCGGATATAAATCAATGCATTAAAGTAGGAGTTCCACTGTCCTACTGCTGCCCACAGGGCAATAACAGCGATAACGGCTTTGGAAAGCGGAAGCACAATCTTGAAGAAGAATCCAAGGTATCCACATCCATCCAGCTGCGCCGCCTCCCAGAGATCCTCCGGGATACTGTTGTTGAAGAACGTTCGTCCTACGATGATGTAATACGTTACAACGGAGAACGGAACAACCATAACCCAGAAGGTGTCCAGCAGATGAAATCTCTGTACTGCCAGGTAGGTTGGGATCAGACCGCCGGTGAAGAACATCGGGATCAGGTAAAATGCTGTGAAAAATCTTCTTCCATACAAATGCTTTCTGGAAAGCGCGTAGGAAGCCGGAATATTGACAACGAGTGTCACAAGCGTTCCCATAATTACGTAAGCAATCGTATTACGGTAGCCGGTCCACAGCTTTGCATAGCTCGCCAGCTGTTTGTATCCTTTGAAGTTAACTCCTTTTGGAAGTAACATAATCTGTCCGTTGGATACGGCTGCCGGATCACTGAACGATGCAATGACGATGAAGTACATCGGATACAGGGTGATGATGATCAGAAGCACGCCGATCGTATACAGGATGATATCGAAAATCCAGTCTTCTCTGGATTTCTTTACTTTATTTGTTGATACTGCTTTTGCTTTACTCATATCTTTGCTCTCCATTCCTATGTAGGCTCAAAATTCTGTCAGATCAGTGAGGTATCACTCATTTTACTGGAAATGAAGTTGACTGCCAGAAGAAGAACCAGGTTGATAATGTTGTTAAACAGGCCAATTGCAGCGGAAAGGCTGTACTGGCTGCTCACAAGGCCCATCTTATACACATAGGTGGAAATGATCTCACTTGAGGTACTGTTCAGTGTATTCTGCAGCAGGTAAACCTTCTCAAATCCAACGCTCATAACGCTTCCCATTCTCATGATAAACATGATGGTTGCCGTCGGCAGCAGAGCCGGAACGTCGATGTGGATCATTTTGTGCCATTTGTTGGCGCCGTCCATCGTTGCCGCTTCATACAGGGTCGGGTCTACAGAGGAAAGTGTTGCGATATAGAGGATACTGTCCCATCCTACATGCTGCCATGCCTCAGACCATACATAAATGTGCGGGAATGCTTTTGCACTTCCCATCAGGTTCGGGAGCTTGAATCCAAGCAGTCCGACCAGCTTTGCGATAATACCTGTACTTGGGGAAAGAAACAGGATCAGCATTCCGGCCATAACAACGGTGGAGATGAAGTGCGGCAGATAGGTTGATACCTGGAAGAATTTTTTAAACTTCTGTGCCTTCATCTGGTTAACCAGCAGTCCCATGATAACCGGAAGCGGGAATGTTACCGCGATGGTGTAAAGACTGATGATAATTGTGTTTTTAATGGTCAGACCGAACTGATAGGAGTTAAAGTACTGTTTGAAGTATTTCAGTCCAGCCCAGCTGCTTCCCATAATTCCATCCGCAGGTGTAAAGTTTTTAAATGCAATCACAATTCCGTACATCGGGTAGTACGTAAACAGTGCAAAAATGATAATAGAAGGAATCATCAGTAAATATAATGGCCTGCTTCTTCTCACTCCCTCTACAAATCCTATGGAACTCTTCTTTTTGGTTTTACTATGGTTGGCGCTCACATATCATCCCTTCTTTCCTTTAAATTTTTCGTAACTGTTCAGAGTCCCATCTCGATTTTTCTTCCATTTCGCATGGCTCTGAATCGTTACAATTTTTCTTTTTCATGCTCTCGTTTCAACCGATGAACATATTATACAAAAAAGAGGGGCGTTTTTCTATCATTTTTCGGCAGTCTGTATATTAAAAAAGAGATGTCTTTTCACATCTCTTTTTTAATCAGAACGTTTTTTTGTTATTGACATCGTTTTTTTGTTATTTTTGTCTGCTCCGGTACTCATTTGGTGTACATCCGACCAGCTCCCGGAACGTTTTACTGAAATAAGAAAAATTTCCATAGCCGACTTCCATCGCAATTTTGCTAATCGGAAGCGATGAACTGCGCAAATACTCCTTTGCCCGCTCAATGCGCCGCTCAGCAATATAATTCGGAAGCGACATTCCCGTTGTTTTCATAAAAATTTTGGAAACGTAGTCCTCTGAGAGGAACACTTTTCCTGCAAGCACGGATCTTGAAAGATCCTCGTTCAGATTCTGTTCGATATAGTCTTTTAGCTGCTCCACCACATTGTCACTGCGGGATTCGTTCTTTTTCTGACCTTCCAGCACATCAAACAGATAATCGATGAACGCATGGGCACCTACCACAGAGAGAACCGCCTCTCTCCGTTTCGTTTCATACTCTTCACTGTCAAAAATCTGTCCGAAAACAATATTGCTCTCTTTTAAATAAACATATATATTCTGTATCATTTCTTCAAAAAAACGACTTGTGAAATCTTTTCGCAGACCGCCGCTTTTCTCACGCTTTTTCAGATATTCCTGCAGCTTTTCCCGCACAGCCGCAAGGGAATCGGATCGCTCCATCTCAGCCAGATACGTTTTCCACGGCACTTCCTGATAATCGCGCTCTACAAAGGACCAGCGTGTCTCATACAGAATTCCTGTTTCGTCCGGCACTACATACTTTTCCATCTCTTCGAGCTGATCGCGGCTCTTTGGAATCTCATCCAGTACCACCGATTTTCCCATATACATACAGAATCTTGCCGGAAATGCGCCCGCCAGACAGGTCCGCAGTCCTGCCAGTTCCTCCTGCGTTCCCATCGCACTTCCGTGATTTCGCAACACAACTGCCCATTCCAGATCACTGACATGTACCACGGTTTCCAGTTGCATTTCTGTTGTTTCCACATATTCCGTCAGAACATTTGTAATCACAAAATTATATAAGCTGATCTCTTTTTTATAATGCTCCTTATCCGGAATCTCCAGTACACGCAGCAGAATCAGACGGAAGGTCTCATCCGGAGTACAATACCCTCTCTTTTTTGCCCTTTCAATCCAATACTCCTCCTGCAGACACTGAACCAGAAGATCCTCCCAGAATTGCTTTTCATTCTCTCCTTTTTTCTCCTGTTTCTTCTGTTTTTGATGTTTTTCCTGCACAATCCCGACAATTCTGCGCAGCGCTGTTTCCAGATCCACATTGGAAATCGGTTTTAACAGATATTCCCTTGATGACAGCTTCAGCGCCATCTGCGCATACGCGAAATTTGCATAGCTGCTCAGGAAGGTACATTCAATATCCAGCTTTTTGTACCGGATCCATTCCAGAAGCTCCAGCCCGTTGCCCTGCGGCATATCAATATCACACAGCAACATTTCAATCGGATACTCTTCCAGCAGCTTCTGCGCCTGGCGGATGTTGTTTGCCGTAAATACCATATCAATTCCAATTCCGCTCCAGTTGACGGTTTCTTCCAGCTTTTCCACCAGAAGCTTATCATCATCTACAATCAGAATACTAATCCCCATAGGTAAGCCTCCAATATATTTTTCTTCTTTTTCCTACAGAAAAAAGCCAGCCGACAGACTCTTATTTTTCTGTCAGCTGGCCTGTTTAAAAACCATTATAACCTGTTTATTCTTTTCCGTCAAAGCAATAGGTACACATTTTGCATTTCGGCAGTCCGATCGACTCTACCAGATCGTCCAGACGGTGATATCTGAGGCTGGTGAAATTCTGACGGCGGCAGATTTCCTGGCACATGGACTCGTAGCGGTCGCTGGTCGGATCTGCATACTCTTCCAGTACTTTCTCTGCGTTTTCTCCCTCTTTTTCCAGAATAATCCGTCTGGTGATCAGATCCAGCTCGGATTTGGAGCGGGAGAAATTCAGGAATTTGCAGCCATACAACAGCGGCGGGCACGCCGGGCGGACATGAACTTCTTTTGCACCACTCTGATATAAAAATTCCGTTGTCTCACGGAGCTGCGTACCGCGCACGATGGAGTCGTCGATCAGCAGCAGTTTTTTCTGATCGATCAGTGCCTGCACCGGGATCAGCTTCATTCGGGCAATCAGATTTCTCTGTTCCTGATTTGTCGGCATAAAGGAGCGTGGCCAGGTCGGGGTATATTTGATGAATGGTCTTGCAAACGGAACTTTGGACTCATTCGCATAGCCGATTGCATGGGCAATTCCGGAATCCGGCACGCCTGCAATGAGATCCGGGTGGACATTGCTTCCCGCATCACGTTTGGCAAGCATGGCACCGCAGTGATACCGCATCTCCTCTACATTGATCCCCTCATAGGACGCAGTCGGGTAACCATAGTAAACCCACAGGAAGGAACAGATCTTCATCTCCTCCTGCGGCGGCACGAGCATCTCGACGCTCTCCGGCGTAATAAAGTCAATCTCACCCGGTCCGAGTTCATGGTAATCCGTGTAACCCAGGTTCAGATATGCAAAATTTTCAAAGGATGCACAGTACGCTCCCTCTTTCTTGCCAATAACAAGCGGGGTGCGGCCTTTTTTATCGCGCGCAGCGTAGATGCCGTCTTTTGTCAAAAGCAGCAGGGTCATGGAACCGTCAACAACATCCTGCAGATGGCGGATGCCCTCCGGAATTGTCTTTTCACTGCAGATCAGAGATGCCGCAAGTTCGGTCGCATTGATCTGACCGGTGCTCATCTCCTGGAAATGGGTGCGGCCGTTGCCGTAAACCTCTTTTAAAAGCTGATCCATGTTGTTGATTTTTCCAACCGTGGTAATCGCAAAGCTTCCAAGGTGTGACTGGATCAAAAGCGGCTGCGGTTCATAGTCGGAAATGCAGCCAATGCCGAGGTTTCCCTCCATTTCTTCCACATCACGCTCAAATTTTGTACGGAACGGTGAATTTTCAATGTTGTGGATAGCACGTGAAAAGCCATTTGCTCCGTATGTCGCCATACCGCCTCTTCTTGTTCCGAGATGTGAGTGATAGTCTACTCCATAAAACAGTTCCAGTGTACAGTCTTTTCTTGATGCAACTCCAAAAAAGCCTCCCATTTCTTGTCTACCTCTCTTTGTGTATTTTTTCTCCCTTGTGTTCTCTTAAATATGAATGCCCCGGCAAACCGGGATGCCCGGTTACTGTTCACCGATGCGGGAACCGCAACCAGTCTTCTTTTAGTGTACCACGATCTTCTCCGTACTGTAAAGTACAACTAATAAATTTGATATAAAAAATAATCTACATTAATAAATAAATTTACAGCTTTTTCCACAAAGATTTTACTGTAAAATCAAAAAAAGAAAGTATTGATTCTTTTTATCGGTTATGATACTTTAAAACTGCTTATGAATCTTGGTTTTGCGTTAAACGCAAGAAAACGATTCATTCTTATTTTATCTTTTCTTAAGAGGAGGTTTTTACCATGGTTTCACTTTTGTTACCAGTCATTTATCTGGCATTCATCAGTCTCGGACTGCCGGATTCTCTGCTCGGCTCAGCGTGGCCGGTCATGTATCAGGAGCTTGGAACTTCTGTTTCTTCTGCCGGCATCATTTCTATGATTATTGCCGCCGGAACAATCGTATCCAGTTTGAACAGCGACCGTCTGAATACCCGCTTCGGCACCGGAAAAATCACGGCAGTAAGCGTTCTCACAACAGCAGTGGCGCTGTTTGGATTCTCCGTCAGCCACTCTTTTCTCGCCCTCTGCCTCTGGGGTATCCCCTATGGCCTCGGCGCCGGAAGCGTGGACGCAGCCCTGAACAACTACGTTGCCCTGCACTATAAAGCCCGCCATATGAGCTGGCTGCACTGTATGTGGGGCGTCGGATGCAGCACCGGTCCGGTCGTCATGGGATATGCCATCAATCATTCCACCTGGAACAACGGCTACCGTACCATCGCATTGTTTCAGATTGTGCTGACTCTGATTTTATTTTTCAGTCTTCCGCTCTGGCAGAAGCCATCTGCTGATGCTTCTGCAGATGAGACCTCCGTTCCGGAACAGAGAAGTTTTTCCCGCCTGATCCGCGTTCCCGGTGTCAAAGAGGTTCTGACCTGCTTCTTCTGCTACTGCGCGGTAGAATCTACTGCCGGCATGTGGGCTGCAAGCTACTGTACTTTGTTCCGCGGCATCGATGCAAAGCGTGCGGCAAGCTGGGCAAGCCTGTTCTACATTGGCATCACGATCGGACGGTTCTTCTGCGGTTTCATCACAATGAAATTAAATGACCAGAAAATGATCCGGCTCGGACAGGCTGTGATCGCAGTCGGCACGATTCTGATGCTGCTGCCGCTTGGCGATTCCCTTCTGTTTATCGGCCTGATCCTGATCGGACTTGGCTGTGCGCCGATTTATCCTTCCATCATTCACGAGACACCGGCAAACTTCGGTGCCGACTTAAGCCAGGGAATCATCGGCATCCAGATGGCCTTTGCTTACGTCGGAACCTGCCTGATGCCGCCGGTTTTCGGTGTTCTCGGCCAGCATATTTCCTTCGGACTGTATCCGGTATTCCTGATGGCCATTTTGATTCTGATGGTTGTAATGGCAGAGCGGATGCACCGCGTAACGGCGGAAAAGAGAAATTCTTATAAAGCCAACTATTAATCCAATTATTCTGCAGCAGAATGGTCCCCTTGGATCAAACTCTGATATACTGCGTACAAAAAAGTACATCTGATCAGGTTACTCCCTGATCAGATGTACTTTTTGTAAATTTCGGAAATTTTTTCAAGCACGCTCCGCTTCAAACTCTTTCACCACATCCTCCAGCAGGTTTCTGATCTGCAGGTGCTGCAGACATACTTTCTCACATTTTCCGCATTTCACGCAGTCTGATGCCTTTCTGCCCGGTGCAGTATATACAAGATTGTGATAAGAAATACTGATACATCACGCCAATTTTCCTGTTTCATTCCTCAATCATGCCAAAGACATCTTCAATCTCTCCCATATACAGATAATGGAGATCGCCATCTTTATATAAAGTATCGCGCGTAAATTCCGGCAGATCTTCTTTCTCCATTCTGACCGCATAGATTTTTTTGCAGACAAAGGTCAGCTCTGCCTCTTCAAATCCAACCGCATTTCCCAGCATCTTCGGTGTCAGACTGGTCAGACTGATCTTATCCGGCACATCATTTCCCGATTTTGATCCCAGGATTCCAAGATCCTTCCGATATTTCTCTGGAAAAAAGCAGACCGTAAACTCGTCTTCCTTCTGCAGAATCTGATGCGTCCGGCGGCTTTCACGGATAAATACGGTAATGATCTGCTTTCCTTTCTTTGGCGGTCCCCAGATCGTCCCCATCGTACCCCACCCGATCGTCATCGTATTATACTCCCTTGGCGTACCCGCAGTACACAAACCCCAGCGGTCATCAAAAATAGAAAACACATCATACTTTGCGGTTTTAAAATTCTCCATCGTAATGTTCATACTACATTCCCCTTTCGCTGATTTGCTTTGTTATCCTTAGCATACCGTACGGTAGTAACTACCGGGCAAGAACTTTTTTTTCGAAGCCTTGAATTTTTATAAAAACAGGGAATTTTTTTATTTTAGAAATAAGAATTGTATGTTATACTAATGAACGTTGCCACTCCCAGACAGGCAGAGAAGGGAGGGTTGACAGTGCAAGAACTATTCATTTCATTTTTTCTTTCCGTTATGGCAAGTATAGTAGCCTACTATATCTGCAAATGGCTGGACGGTAAGAAATAACTGGCAGCCAGCCTAAGGTTTAAGCCGCCTTGCCCAAAAGGCACAGAAAGCCCCACGAGTTGCAGCTCGTGGGGCTTTTGTTGACTTTGCAAGCCATTCATTTCATTGCCTATCGGCATTATAGCATATGAAAATTTAAAATGCAATATTCTTAAGTTTTAAAAATAAGATTTCTTTTTCATCTATTTTTCCACAACGCAAAAACCGGAATGCTTACACATTCCGGTTTCCAGTAGAGCGCGAGACGGGATTCGAACCCGCGACCCCAACCTTGGCAAGGTTGTACTCCACCCCTGAGCCACTCGCGCATTTATTAATTTTTATCTTGCTAAGTGCTCGCTGCACCTTACAAATGATACTATACAGGAACTCCCCTCATTTGTCAATACCTATTTTCAATTTTTTTCAAAAAAAATCAAAAGTATCTACGATTCCCTCAATTTTCGCTCTCCATCAGACACCCGCACAGCTGTCTTCCCCCCACAAATTCACACCGAACCACCCTCCTGACGAATCCAGACTCCTTTCCATCCGTCCTCCCAACCTCACATACTCACGCCGATCCGCCTCCTAGCGGATCCAGACCTCTATCCACCCCACATGCTCACGCCGATCCGCCTCCTGGCGGATCCAGACCTCTATCCACCCCACATGCTCACGCCGATCCGCCTCCTGGCGGATCCAGACGCTTTACCCCCGTCCCCACCGTCAGACCTCGCGTGGCTTCGTGCCTGCGGTGCAGCGGGCATAGAAAAAGAGGGCAAGAACTGTGAGCGCAGAAGGGGCCCGGAAAAATGGGATGACCTCTGGTGCACAACACCAGAGGTCAAAACGCACTGAGTCGGGAAACCATCAGGTTTCCTGACGAATTGCGTTGATTCCCATTTTTCCGGGCCCCTTCCGCGCCACAAGTTCCGCCCTCTTTTTCTCGCCCGCTGCACCGCAGGTACGAAGCCGCACGAGGTCGTCCGCGGTCGTCCGTATTCACCTCTACGCCTTCAGAATCGCGCTCAGCACATACTGATTATTTGAGAAGTTTTTCTGCGAAATATCCCCGAGTCTGATCAGGTCGACATCCAGCCACAGCTCCTCCGCTGCCACCATCATATTTGCAAACATAATCCCAAAATTCACCTCATCCCACTTCCGAAGCTTCTCCACACTGTGCTTCTTCGAGAAAATATGAATCCTGTTATCATAAACCACAAATCTCCACGGCTGGCTGTTCATACTGGATGGCGACAGTCTCGCCGCCTCCAGCATCTGCGTCATCCACTGCCGCGGCACCTCTTTGAACACGCAAAGATCCTCCAGTGGCAGTCTCTTTGCCTCACTTTGCCGTCTCGTATGCGAACCATGACTCTTACCAAAAGCGACGATCCCCACCAGCCGCTTTCCGTTCTTCTCAAGCTCCGCCTTTTTCACACGATTACTTCCGATAAAACAGGTTCCCAGTCCGATACTGCACAGATACAGCACCATCTGCTCCATAATATAGCCCACATTCATCAGGTATCGCTCTGACTCCTCCGAATAAAAAGCCATATAATACGGCGCCTTCACACTGAACATACTGAGCATTCTCTCCTGCCCTTTCCGGTTGTCCAGAATCGCCATATCCACACCGATGCCGGAAAACAACGCCGGCATTTCCTTGTAATGCTCCCAAATCTTATCTAATGTCTGCGGCGGAAGCGTGTCGAAACAATAATTTCTTACTGATTTTCTAACAAAAATAGCCTCATATAAATTCATACTCTCACCCTTTATTCATCTGCTATCCGTCTGTTTTTTCAAAAAACCGGCTGCGGCTGCCCTGTTTTTAAGGTCAAAACCGCCTTCCGAAAATATTTTGCTTAATTTCCTTTCTTCGACAGAAATATGGAAATTCTCCCTCTTAATCGCAATTTTTTTTCATATCCCAGTTTTCTATTTTTATTCCGTAATAATATTGTAACATATTCAAAAACTTTTTCAAGGGAAAAGCGCGCCAAACTTTGTATATTTTTCACACATATTTCCATTGTTTTTTATGCACTTTTAACTTTTACTCTTCTTGTGCCGTAAGCTTCTCCAGTTCCTCCACATAAGAAGCAAAGACATCCAGTGCCTCTTCCACCGGCTCCGGCTTTGTCATATCGACGCCGCAGATTTTTAAAAGGTCGATCGGATCCATCGAGCAGCCACCGCTTAAGAACTGTTTGTACTTTTCCACAATGCCCGGTTCCCCAGCCAGGATTTTGCTGCTGATCGCAATCGCAGCGGAAAAACCCGTTGCATACTGATACACGTAGAACGGCGTGTAAAAATGCGGAATTCTCGCCCACTCCAGCGCAATCTGCGGATCTGAAATCATATCCGGTCCGAAATATTCCTTATTGATCGACAGGTACAGCTCGGAAATGCCATCTGCGGTCAGTGTGCCGTCCTCTGCCATTTTCTCATGAATCCGTTTTTCGAATTCTGCAAACATAGTCTGACGGAATACCGTTCCCTTAAACTGGTCCAGGAAATAATTCAGCAGGAAAATTTTCTCCTCTTTTTCCTTCGCATGCTCAAGCAGATAGCGGATCAGCAGAGCCTCATTGCAGGTTGATGCCACTTCGGCAACAAAAAGACGGTACTCTGCATACGTATACGGTTGTGTATGGTTGGAATACCAGGTATGCAGCGAATGACCCATTTCGTGCGCCAGGGTAAAGACAGAGTCAATGTTTCCGTCAAAGCTCATCAGCACATACGGATGAGAATCGTAAGATCCCCAGGAATAAGCGCCGCTGCGTTTTCCTTCATTTTCGTAGACATCAACCCAATGCTCTGAAAATCCTTTTTCCAGCAGTGCCACATAGTCCTCACCAAGCACAGCAAGTGCTTTCTTTACAATCTCGGTCGCCTGCTCATACGTATACTTCTGTTCGTACTTTTTCGTCAGAGAAACGTATACATCATACATATGAAGCTCTTCTACCCCAAGAAGCTTCTTGCGCAATGCCACGTAACGATACATGGCCGGCATTTTTGCATGAATTGCCTCAAGCAGCTTGTCATAAACCGAGACCGGTATATTTCCGCCATCCAGCGACGCTGCCAGAGCAGACGGATACTTCCGCACATCTGCGAAAAACGCTGCCTGCTTCAGATTTGCGCCAAATGTTGCGGCAAGCATGTTTTTGTGTTTTTCATATTCGGCATAATATTTTTCAAACGCCTCTTTTCTCACACGGCGGTCCTTCGACTGTAAAAATCCGATAAACGTACCATGGCTTAACGGAACCTGATTTCCTTTGGCATCCGTGACCGGTGAAAATCTGAGGTCTGCATTTGAAAAAGCTGAGAAAATCTGATCCGGGCTGGCTGCCATCTCTCCGGCTTTTGCAAGAACAGCCTCCATTTCCGGTGAAAGAATATGCTCCTTTTTTCGGAAATTTTCTTTTAATACGCGGTCATACAGACGGAGTGGTTCATACGTCTCTTCAAATTTCGCAACCGTTTCCTCATCGAGCTCCAGAATTTCCGGTTCCACAAAGGAAGCTGCGTCTGCGAGAACCGCCATCATGCTGTCCATCTTTCCTGCATATCCCTGATATTTCTGATTTCCCATGTCCTGATGGTATTTCTGACTTGCATATACATACAGGCTGGAAAATACACGACTGATTTCGTCCAGATCCGAAAGGACACGGTACAGTGCTTCTGCACTTTCTTTCATGGTTCCCTGTCTGGAACGGAATGTCTCAATTTTTTTCTCGATTTTCCGCTCTGTTTCTTCAAATGCCGCATCGCTGGCAAACAGGCTGGAAAGATCCCAGCAGTACGCCGGATCCATCTCTTCTCTTTTTTTCAGTTTAATTTCTGCCATAATTCTCCCTTTCATCCGTCCTTTCAGGCGGAACGATTCTGCGGTCTTTCTTCTAATTTTATTGTGCCGCACTTATGGTTAGTTTACCACAGTTTTCCCTCGAAATCTAAAATTTTTTCTTAAAATTCTTGACAAATCCCTAAAGCGATTGTATGATTGTATTATCAAATTAATACAGTAGTACAAAAGGAGTGAACGCCATTATGCCATGGAACCTCGATTCCGCGCGGCCGATCTATCTGCAGATCATCGAGCGGGTCCAGATGGACATTGTTACCGGACAATATCAGCCGGGTGACAAGCTTCCGTCCGTCCGCGATCTCGCGCAGGAGGCCGCCGTCAACCCCAACACAATGCAGAAAGCCCTCTCCGAACTGGAACGCAGCGGACTCATTTATTCCCAGCGAACCAGCGGACGCTTTATCACAGAAGATAAGGAGTTAATTCATCAGATGAAACAAGAACTTGCCGCCGCAGAAGTATCTGCTTTTGTTGCCCATATGAAACAGCTCGGCATTACACCGGAGGAAATCCTGCAGTTACTCGCAAAAACCATGGAGGAGGAAGAAAATCATGCCTGAACTTGTAACGTGTAAAGATCTTACGAAGCGCTTTGGAAATCATACCGCACTCGATCACATCAATATTTCCCTGGACTCTGGAAAAATCATCGGACTGCTCGGTCCGAACGGAAGCGGAAAAACAACCCTGCTAAAACTGCTGAATGGTCTGCTTACGCCAAGTGAAGGGGAAATCTGTATCGACAACAACCATCCCGGTATTGAGACAAAAAAAATTGTTTCATATCTGCCGGATAAAATGTATCTCGGCAGCTGGATGCGCGTCTCGGATCTTTTGACCTATTACAGCGATTTCTTCGACGATTTTGATACTTCCCGCGCCAACGCCATGCTGGAATCTTTAAAAATCAGTCCGAAGGATCGCTTAAAAACCATGTCAAAGGGAACAAAGGAAAAGGTACAGCTTATTCTTACCATGAGCCGCCGCGCAAAGCTGTACTGTCTCGATGAACCGATTGCAGGCGTTGACCCGGCTGCGCGCGATTATATTTTATCGACGATTTTAAACAATTACGACCCGGACGCATCCATCCTCATTTCAACCCATCTCATCTCAGATGTCGAAAATATTCTGGATGAAGTCATTTTCATTCAGGAGGGCCAGTTAAAACTGCACGCCTCGGTTGAGGATATCCGGATGCAGGAGGGTGAATCGATTGATTCTTATTTCAGGGAGGTATTCAAATGTTAAAAAAATGTCTGAAACATGAGTGGAAAGCATGCTGGAAAAACATGGCGCTGCTGAACGGTGCTGCCATTTTCATGGGCGCTCTCGGAGGCTTCGGATTCCTCTTTTCCCAGATTTCTGAGCTGCCGGATCTGCTGATCGTCCTCTATCTGTTTGCGTACGTTTTGATTGTGATCGCCGCATCCGTCATGACACAGGTGCTGATGATCCAGCGCTACTATAAAAATCTTTTTACCGACGAAGGGTATCTGACCAACGTCCTTCCGGTATCGGCAACGGATCATATTCTCTCCAAAATGCTGGTTTTCGGCGCATGGAGCATCTTAAACGCACTTTCCGTTCTCGCTTCCTTCGCTTTTTTGCTTCTGCCGTACGCAATCCGGTATTTTACCGCAAACACCCTGCTTTTTTACAACAAGGCCATGACCTTTTCCGATTTTCTGTCCTATCTCTGGGCACAGATTACCGGTGTTGCCGATGCTGCTTTTTCCCTGATCGGCATCACGAACCACATCGGTATGGCACTGTTTTCCATCGTTGGCTTCTTCGCTTCGCTGTTCTTTGGCATTCTTCTGTTCTATGCCGCCATCAGCATCGGAAGCCTGGTATCCAGCCACAAAATTCTGACGGCTGTCCTCTCTTACATCGGCATGACTACCGTGATCCAGATCTTCGGCGGAATCAGCATCGTCCGTGTTTTCCAGGACTCCACACCGACTGCTGTGGTTACCACATCCTCGGTTTCCACACTTATCATCACCGTGGTGCTCTGCGTTGTTCTGTTCCTGATCTGCCGCTATATCTTAAGCAGACGGCTGAATCTTTCATAAAAATTGCATTAAAAAACGCCGCCGCGGACGAACCGAATCGTCTGCGGCGGCGTTTTGTATGCATGTTCTGCACTTATGCCAGATGCCAGATATCCTCGTTGTACTGTGCAATGGTACGGTCGGAGGAGAAGAAGCCTGCTTTTGCGATGTTGATCAGGCACTTCTTGTTCCATGCATCTTTGTTCTCGTAGTCTTTGTATACTCTTTCTTTTGTCTTGATATACTCTTTCAGGTCGAGCAGCGTCATGAACCAGTCTTTGTTCAAGATCTCTTTGTAGAGTCTCTCCAGGCAAACCTTGTCGCCGATAGCAAGAAGCTCATCGCTGACGATGAAATCAACCAGCTTTGCAATCTCCGGATCTTCGTCATAGATGTCTTTTGAGCAGTAAGCAGCATCTGCGTACAGGTCGATGACATCCTGCGGTTTCTTTCCGAAGATGTAGATGTTCTCTTTTCCGACAAGATCGCCAATCTCAACGTTTGCACCGTCTTCTGTTCCAAGCGTCAGGGCACCGTTCAGCATGAATTTCATGTTTCCGGTTCCGGAAGCCTCTTTGGATGCCAGGGAGATCTGCTCGGAGATATCTGCTGCCGGGATCACCTTTGCAGCTTTTGATACGTTGTAGTTCTCAAGCATAATCACTTTGAAGTACGGGCTTACCTCAGGATCGTTATCAATCAGCTCCTGCAGGCACAGGATCAGATGGATGATATCTTTTGCGATGATATAAGCCGGTGCAGCCTTTGCACCGAATACCATGGTGATCGGGGTTTTCGGCTTGTTGCCGCTCTTGATATCCATGTATTTGTAAATAGCGTACAGGGCGTTCATCTGCTGGCGTTTGTACTCATGAAGACGTTTTACCTGTACATCGATGATGGAATTTTCATCCAGCGCGATATTCTGTGTCTCATACAGGAACTGTTTGAGATCCAGTTTGCGGTTGTGTTTGATCTCCTCAAGTTTTGCAAGAACCTTCTTGTTGTCTTTGTATTTGAGCAGTTTTTCCAGCTCGTCGGCATCTTTTTTGAATCCCGGTCCGATCAGGCTCTCGATATACTGTGCCAGTTCACGGTTGCAGTGCAGCAGCCAGCGGCGGAAAGTGATTCCGTTTGTCTTGTTGTTGAATTTCTCCGGATAAATATCGTAGAACGGTTTCAGCTCGGAGTTTTTCAGGATCTCGGTGTGCAGTGCTGCAACGCCGTTAACAGAAAATCCGTAGTGGATATCCATGTGTGCCATGTGGACGCGCTGATCCTTGTCGATGATCGCTACTTTCTCATCTTTGTATTTCTTCTTTGCCTGTGCGTCCAGCTCGTGGATAATCGGCATCAGGTGCGGAACAACCTCCTCGAGGTAATCGATCGGCCATTTTTCCAGTGCCTCTGCCAGGATGGTGTGGTTGGTGTAAGCACAGGTCTTGCTTACAACATCGATGGCTTCCTGCATGGTAAAGCCTCTCTCCTGCAGCAGACGGATCAGCTCCGGAATGACCATGGACGGATGAGTATCGTTGATCTGGATCACAACGTGATCATACAGCTTATGCAGATCGTAGCCCTTCTGCTCGCACTCCATCAGGATGAACTGTGCGCCGTTGCTGACCATGAAATACTGCTGGTAGATACGAAGCAGCTGTCCGGCACGGTCGCTGTCATCCGGGTAGAGGAACAGTGTCAGGTTTTTCTGGATCTGATGCTTGTCAAAGTTGATGCTGTCTGATGGAACGATACTCTCGTCTACCGTATCTACATCGAACAGATGCAGACGGTTACAGCCATTGTTGTAACCCGGTACGTCGATATCATACAGGGTAGAATGCATTGTGAAGTTTTTATACGGAACTGCAAAGGATACCGGCTGTCTGACGAGCCAGCTCTCATTTGTGATCCATGGATTTTTCACTTCTTTCTGTTTGTGGTCGACCAGAAGCTGGCGGAACAGACCGAAGTGATAATTAAGGCCGATACCGTCTCCCGGCAGGCCAAGCGTTGCGATAGAATCAAGGAAGCATGCTGCCAGACGGCCGAGACCTCCGTTTCCAAGGGACGGCTCCATTTCCATCTCCTCGATCTCGGTCAGCTCTCTTCCGTGAGCTGCAAGTGCTTTTTCAACTTCCTCGTACATGCCAAGGTTAATCAGGTTATTGGACAGCAGTTTTCCGATCAGAAACTCTGCTGAAATATAATACAGCTTCTTACTTCCGGTGTTTCTTTTGCGACCTGCCATCTCCTGTTTGGTGATAACCATCAGGGCTTCAAAGATTTCGCTCTTTGTGCAGTTGTCCAGATCTCTTCCAAAACGCTCTTTTAAGATTGCCTGAATTCTTTCTTCCATTTTTTTCTCCTCGTATTGCTGTGGATAAATTCCCACAGTGTCATTTAGTTGCGCTGCCATTCCAGATTTCCTGCAATTGGCAGCTTTCGCAGTTCCATTCAAAGCTTTTCCCTGAATGGGACGGTTCACTTCTGAATCACTTTTGGGGGCAGCGAAACAGCAAATATTTTACTGCTGCGCGATCCGCGACTTTGTGGATTCCCTTACGACGAGTTCCCCATCGTATACTTTGCTGCAGGGTTCTTCTTTTCCTGAAATTAAGGAAAACAGCATCTTCGCCGTCTCTGCGGCAAGCTGCTCCACCGGCTGGCGGATCGTTGTGATACTGGGTATATAATACTCTCCCGCATCAATTCCGTCAAATCCGGCGACGGAAATGTCATCCGGCACGGTAAGCCCTGCCTCTTTTAAGGCACGGCACGCACCGATTGCCAGCGTATCCGCGGTGGCATACAGTGCGGAAAACTCCGTCTTTTTTTCCAGAATTTCTTTTGTTATCTTGTACCCTGTGGCGAAAGAGTACGTATCGTCCTTCGTCATATGAAATACCAGATCAGGGTCATAAGGTATCCCATGATCCAGTAAAGCCTGGCGGTACGCATTCAGACGGAGGCGTCCGATACTGATGTCGTCCTCGCAGGCGGTAATGATGGCAATGCGCCGGTGCCCAATGCTGCAGAGATAATCTACCATCTTGTAGCTTTCCCTGTAGTCATCGACCGATACGCTCGCGCACGGTTTTCCTCCGTCTGAAACCGCCCCGATTGTACTGATTACATACGGAACCGGGATCTGCGCCATTTTCTCATGCGGATGCGTAAAGTTTCCGCCCAGGAAAATGATGCCGCGCAGCCGTTTTTCTTTGACGATCTCGATCGCGGAGTCTACCTCATTTGCCTTTTCCTCTACTCGCTCAATAATGCAGGCGTATTTCTTTTTTCGCACAACCTCTTCAATCACACTGATCATGTTGTTGAAGAACATGTTGTCCATGCCTTTTACCAGAATGGCAATCGCTTTGGCATTCGACCGCTTCAGGTTTCTGGCACTGTTGTTCGGTACGTAATTCGATTCAGCAATCACCTTTAAAATCATCTCTTTTGTTTCCGGATTGATGTCCGGATGATTGTTCATCGCTCTCGATACGGTACTCACGCCTACCTTACATTTGCGGGCAATGTCCCTGATTGTTACCTGTTCCATATTCTGCAGGCCTCTCCTTTAAACTCTGTACCTGTTCTGCCGGAATCTCTTCCGGCTTGTTTTCCCGGCCTGTTTTGCTTTCTCTCCGGCGCGTATTTTTATTTTGCAATACGTGCTGTAATCTGTGTCAGCCGATGAATTCTCTTTGCCATTTCCGGTGTAAACTGTCCCGGAAGCAGGCGCCATTTCCAGTTATTTCCAAGTGTGGACGGATAGTTGATTCTTGCCTCCGTTCCAAGACCTAAAAATTCCTGCATCGGAGTGACAGCCAGATTTGCCACGCTCTCCATTGACATGCGAATGAAATCCCACGGGAGTTCCTCGTCGGTACTCTTTGCATTTCCCATATACTCTTTGGAGAATTCGCGGTCTTCCTCACTCATGACATAATACCATCCAAGAATGGTATCATTGTCGTGCGTTCCGGTGTAGACAACACAGTTTTTCTCGTAATTGTGTGGCAGATAATCGCTCTCCTCACGGGAGTCAAAAGCAAACTGCAGCACCTTCATACCCGGATAGCCGGATTCTTTCACCATTTCGATCACGCTCTCGGTAAGATATCCCAGGTCTTCTGCGATGACATCCACATCGCCGAGCTTTTCTTTGACGGTGTTGAATAGATCCATGCCCGGTCCTTTTTCCCAGTGGCCGCGCTCTGCCGTCTGATCACCGAATGGGATGGAATAATATTCATCAAATCCGCGGAAATGGTCGATGCGGACAGTATCGTACAGTTTAAACACGTGAGCCAGACGTAACAGCCACCATGCATAACCTGTGCTCTTATGGTAATCCCATCTGTATAACGGGTTGCCCCAGAGCTGTCCGGTTGCGGAGAACGCATCCGGCGGGCATCCGGCAACTGCTTTTGGCTGGTTGTCCTCATCAAACTGGAACAGAACCGGATTTGCCCAGGTGTCGGCGCTGTCAAATGCAACATAAATCGGAATATCACCGATAATACGGATACCCTTTTCATTTGCGTAAGCTTTCAGTGCTTTCCACTGTTTCAGGAACATAAACTGCTGGAATTTGTAAAATGCAATCTCCTCGGCAAGTTCTTCCCGTTTCTGATTCAGTGCTGCTTCTTCTCTGTCCTTTAATTCTGCCGGCCACTCACTCCAGCTGATTCCGCCGAGTGCATCCTTAATCGCCATATACAGCGCATAATCTTCCAGCCAGTAACCATTTTCCGATACAAATGCATCATATACGTCATCTGCCGCAAATCTTTCAAATGCTTTTCTGAGTACTTTGAAACGGGACAGATAAATCTTTTCGTAATCAATATACTCTGCATTGTCACCGAAATCGCACGCATCACACTCTTCTTCTGTCAGAAGTCCCTCTTTTACCAGGGTCTCCAGATCAATAAAATATGGATTTCCTGCAAAAGTAGAGAACGACTGGTACGGCGAATCTCCATATCCCGTCGGTCCAAGTGGAAGAATCTGCCAGTAGCTCTGGCCGGCCTCCTCCAGGCGATCCACAAATTCATATGCTTCTTTCGAAAAACATCCGATTCCATATCGGGACGGCAGCGAAGCTACCGGAAGTAAAATACCACTTGCTCTCATTTTTTAACCCTTTCTCCTTGTCGTTTTTTCTATCCATCCGACCCCACAAATACATAATTCCTGTTCACGGATACGCAGCAAATTTTAACTTATGCAACCCCTATAGCCAGCTCATTTTGTTTCGTAAAAACAGGGCTGTCGGTATCTCGTCTGTATTTCCGGAAACGGTGTCGGTAACGTTTCCGGAACTCGTTATATTTACAATACCATACTCTGCATCAAAAAACAACCCCCAACCCCCTTATCATATTTACCAAATATTGAATACTCTGTTTATTCAAAACAACGAATTTGCATTTTTGTAACGATGCAAAGCCATACATAAAAAGACAGCATGCGGGGACGGAACCGCTTTGGTCACTTAAAAATCATGAATTTTTCAAGCCTCCCATATAGGTTCTGTCCCCGCATGCTGTCTTTTGCGGTATCTGTTTTTCACTTAAAACTCCAGAATAATCTTTGTTCCGGTTCCAAGTGTACTCTCAATTTTAATCTTCGCATCATGAAGAATCGCTCCATGCTTCACAATGGAAAGTCCAAGTCCCGTACCTCCCGTTTCACGGGAATGACTCTTATCTACACGATAGAACCGTTCAAAGATCCGCTCCTGATCTTCCTTTGCAATTCCGATTCCGGTATCTGCCACAGATACCACTGCCCGTCCGTTTCTTCCGCGGGAAACCGTCACTTCGACCTCACCGTCCCTGCGGTTGTACTTGATCGCATTGTCGCAGAGATTGTAGATCATCTCATAAAGAACCTGCCGTGCACCTTTGATCCGGCAGCTCTCTCCTCTCAGTGTCATCTTCACCTGCTGCTCCTTTGCCCGTATGGAAAGATGTCCCTCGACATCACGGCAGATCTGCATCAGATCCACTTCCTCCATCGGGATTGACTGGTCGTTTTCGTCCAGTCTGGACAGCTTGATAATATCCTCGACAAGAGAGCTTAACCGGCTCGCCTCACTGTGGATTCTGCCCGCAAATTTGGGAATATCCTCCGGTTTTACCATGTTATTTTCGATGATCTCCGCATATCCGGAAATCGACATCAGCGGTGTTTTCAGCTCATGTGACACATTGGCAGAAAACTCACGGCGCATCACCTCGGCTTTCTGTTTTTCCGTCACATCCAGCACCAGGATGACCGCACCGGATACAACACGGTCCACACGCACCGGATTTGCAAGAAGCTGATAGACTCTTCCATTTATCTCCAGCATCCGTTCCTCGGAACTGCCCTCCAGCGCATGATCCAGTGCCTCCTTCAGCTGCTCGTTGCGGCTGACTGTCACGATATTGTGGTTAATGCACTCCTCCGCTGTCACATCAAACAGATTCTGTGCCGAACGGTTGATGGAAAGTACGACCGACTGGTTTGTCACGATCAGACCATCCTTCATATATTCCGTGATGGCAAGATACTCCTCCTGATTATGGCGGAGCTCCTCCATCTGCTGCTGAATCTGCTTCTGCTGCTGATGAATTCTTCCAAGCAGCGGACTCAATTCCTCATACGCTTTGTTGTCCAGCGGATGATTCAGATCAATCTCATTGATCGGCTTTACAAGCGCCTTTGTCATATGGCTGACCATCAGCAGCTCCACGACAAGGACTGCCGCAATCAGTACAACCACCAGCCATATATTCCGCAGCATCACACCGAACACACTGTCTGTTGTCAGGGAAACACGGATGATTTTTCCATTGTCCAGGCGCAATGCCGTATAATATGTTTTGCTCCGCAGGGTCTCGGAATAACGGGAAATATTGCTTTCCCCGGTCTTTTCCGCCTCAATCACCTCCGGCCGCCCGGAATGGTTTCCCATCATGTTCTCATCCTCGACCGAATCAAACAGAACGGTTCCGTCCGTGTCAATCAGGGTAACCCGGCTTGCCGTAATCTTGCCGGCCGGTTTATCCAGACTGTCATCACCCATCTTGTCCAGAAAATACCTGTAATACTCACATTCATTTCTCACCGAAACACGAAGCTGCTCCGCCGTATTGTTGTACATTGCCCAGCTCATGGTGAAAAAAGTCAGGATAATCGCAGCGATAATCAACGCTCCCGCATGTTGAAAGACTTTTTTACGCATCTTACTTTCTCAGCCTCCTATCCGGTATCCCACGCCGCGGACCGTCTCGATCAGCTCGCCGCATTCGCCCAGCTTCTGGCGGAGTGTACGCACATGAACGTCTACCGTACGGGTTTCTCCGTCAAAATCATAGCCCCAGACATGGCCGAGCAGACGGTCTCTCGTAAGGACAATTCCTTTATTTTCCATTAAAAATTTCAGCAGTTCAAACTCTTTTAAGGTCAGGGTAACCTTCTCCCCCTTGGCCAGAACCTGGTGCTGCTTTACCTGAATCTGCAGATCCCCGGTCTCCAGCACATCGTTTTCCTTCTCTTCTTTTCCGGCGCGACGCAGCACGGCACGTACCCTTGCGATAAATTCCATCATACCAAACGGCTTGGTAATATAGTCATCTGCTCCGCAGTCCAGACCCATGACCTTATCATATTCAGCGCCCTTTGCCGTTACCATAATGACCGGAATTTCTTTTGTTACTTCCGATGCTTTGAGGCGTGAAAGAATTTCAAGCCCATCCTCTCCCGGAAGCATGATATCCAGAAGGATCAGGTCCGGAAGCTGTTCTGCAATAGCTGCATTCAGCTCTTTTCCGCTTTCCAGGCCTCTTGCGGTAAAACCACTCGATTCCAGTGTGTATACGATCAGTTCCCGTATATTTCTTTCATCTTCCACGCAGTAGATCATCTGTTATTCCCCTTTATGGTGACCGTTAATGGAGTACACAACCCATTCCGCAATGTTTGTTGCATGGTCACCGATTCTTTCATAATATTTTGCAATCATCAGATAGTCCAGAGACTGGACATCTGTGGTAATTCCCTTTCGCATACCCTGCAGAATTTCATCCTTTACCTCGTCAAAAAGATCATCCACGATATCATCGGAATCGATAACCTCCCGTGCAAGCTTCAGATCCTGCTTAACGTATGCATCGATGCATTTTGTTACCATAGAAGCTGTTGCTTTCGCCATATCCTTCAGACGGATGCTTGCATCCGGCACATCAAGACTCGTTACTTTTACGATATCCGCAATATCTGCTGCCTGGTCTCCGATCCGCTCCATATCGGTAATCATTTTTAATGCCGCAGATACCTGACGCAGATCACGTGCTACCGGCTGCTGCTGTAAAATGATGCGGAAGCAGAGATCCTCGATCTCCCGTTCTTTCGCATCGACAACCTGGTCTTTTTTGATAATCTCTTCTGCCGCTCTCTGGTTTCCCTCCAGCAGAACCTCATACGTCCGTCCGATTGCCTGCTCGCAGAGTGCGCCAAGCTCAATCAGCTCCGTGTGCAGAATTTCCATCTGCTGCTCAAATCTTTCCCTCATATCAGCCAAACCTCCCTGTAATGTAATCCTCTGTCCGTTTATCCTTCGGCATGGAGAAGATCTGTTCGGTCTCTCCGTATTCTACTACCTCGCCTAACAGGAAAAATGCGGTTTTGTCGGAAATTCTGGCTGCCTGCTGCATATTGTGGGTTACCATGACAATAGTATAATCTTTTTTCAATTCTACCGCAAGATCTTCGATTTTGGAAGTAGAAATCGGATCCAGTGCTGAGGTTGGTTCGTCCATCAGAAGAACCTCCGGCTGTACGGCAAGAGCACGCGCAATGCAAAGACGCTGCTGTTGTCCGCCGGACATGCCAAGTGCGCTTTTCTTCAAACGGTCCTTCACCTCATCCCAGATTGCCGCCTGTCGAAGAGACTGCTCCACAATATCATCCAGCTTCGCTTTGGAACGGACACCATGGGTTCTGGGGCCATAGGCAATATTGTCGTAAATGCTCATCGGGAACGGATTTGGTTTCTGGAATACCATGCCGACCCGTTTTCGGAGTCCGTTGACATCCATTTTTCCGCCGTAGATGTTTTCTCCGTCCAACAGCATTTCACCGGTGATCCGGCAGCCCGGAACGAGATCATTCATTCTGTTGATGGATTTTAACAGGGTCGATTTACCACAGCCGGAAGGTCCGATAAAAGCCGTCACTTCATTGGCATCAATGCTCAAGTTGATATTTTTTAATGCATGAAAGTCTCCGTAATAAAGATCCATATTGGATACATCTATTTTGCTCATGTTTTTTCCTCGTCTCTCTTTTATTTCTTTGCAATTTTCTTCGCAATCATTCCGGAACAGCCGTTGATCAGAAGGACAATCAGCATCAGGATGACGCCGGTTGCATACATCTGATTCATATAAAGGCCTTCACTGGAAAGTGCATACATATGAACGGCAAGGGTACGGCCGGAATCCATAAGGCCTGCCACCTTTGCAATCGTTCCTGCTGTGAAAAGAAGCGCTGCCGTCTCTCCTACGACACGGCCTGTCGCAAGAATGACACCGGAAAGAATGCCGGGTACGGCAGATGGAAGAACAATTTTAAAAATCGTACGAAGCTTTCCGGCTCCCAGTCCAAAGCTTGCTTCCCGATAGGAATCCGGAACCGATTTTAAGGCTTCTTCTGCTGTTCGCATAATCAGCGGAAGAATCATGATGGCAAGGGTACAGGCACCGGACATCATCGAGTATCCCATTTTCAGGGTTTTCGTAAAAAACAGCATACCGAACAAACCGTAAACAATCGACGGAATACCGGAAAGGGTCTCTGCCGTAATCCGGATCAGCCCAACCAGTTTTCCGCGTTTGTTGGCATATTCAACCAGATAAATCGCCGAGAAAATGCCGAGGGGCGCAGCAAGCAGAAGGGAAAGTACCGTCATCGTAACAGTGTTGATGATCGCCGGAAGCATCGTAACATTCTCTGTATTATAGGTCCAGGCAAACTGCTCCAGTGTCAGGTTTTTCACGCCACGAATCAGAATGAATCCAACCAGGAAAACCAGAACGGCAAGTGCAAGAATGGCTGCTCCCCAGGTAATTCCGGTCAGCACGGAGGAAAAAACACTTTTGTGATACGTAACCTTTGTTCTTTCTTTTTCTTTTGTATTTATTTTTACAGCTTCCATTGTATTTACAGCTCCATTTCCTTTAATCACCATAATGTACCCTCCGGTTCAGCATAGACACCGATAAATTGATCAGCAGGATAAAGACAAACAGCACAACACCCGTTGCAATCAGCGCTTCCCGGTGAAGTCCGGATGCATATCCCATCTCCAGTACAATATTGGCTGTCATGGTACGAAGGCCTTCTGTGATTCCTTTTGGCATACGAGGCTGGTTTCCGGCAATCATAATCACTGCCATCGTCTCTCCGATGGCACGTCCGATGCCAAGCACGATACCTGCCAGGATTCCGGATTTTGCCGCCGGAACAACTGCAAAGAAAACGCTCTGGGAATGCGTTGCACCAAGGCCAAGGCTTGCTTCATAGTAGGATTCCGGAACACTTGTAATGGCGGATTCTGTTACACCGACCACGGTCGGAAGAATCATAACGGCCAGAAGAATAGATGCCGTCAGCATTGTGTTTCCGTTTTTGCCGGTCAGCTGTGCCATCAACGGGACGATCACAACCAGTCCGAAAAATCCATATACGATAGACGGAATACCGGCCATCAGGTTAATACCTGATTTGCAGATGCCGTAAAACTTTTTCGGACAGTAACGAGAAAGAAACACCGAAGTAAGAATGGCAACCGGCACACCCATCAGGATTGCAAGACCGGTCACGCAGATACTGCCGACAATCATCGGCAGGATGCCGAAAATGTTGTTTCCCGGTTTCCACATGGTACCGGTCAAAAATTTCAGCGGTCCGATTTTAAAAATGGCAGGAACGCCATTCATAAACAGGAAAATGCAGATCAGTGCAACAGCCAGCACGGAGCAGCATGCTGCAATCAGAAATACAATTTTCATGATTGTTTCTCTTAGTTTCATAAGATAAATCCTTTCCTTTCATTGTTTCGCGGAGCGTGTTTGAAAAAGACTTTCGTTTTTTTCTTACGAACTGCTTTTTCAAGCACGTTCCGAAAGACAGCTTCTTTTTCTGAACATTTTCGGATACGGAAGTAAGAGCGATTTTCCATTGTTCGCCCTTACTTCTTTTTCCATTGCTTTATACATTCTTTATTTTACATCTGCCCAGTCGGTTGTGTCGCCAACATAGATGCTCTTTACCTGATCGCTGGTCAGCCCATCGGTCGGGTTCTCTTTGTTTACGATGACAGCAATACCGTCGGTTGCGATTACGGTTGCGGTAAGCCCTGAGGATTTCTCCTCATCCTTTAAGTCACGGGATGCCATACCGATGTCGCAGAGACCGTCGCTTGCGGAAGTGATACCTGTTGTGGAGTCGCTCTGCTGTACTTCGATGTTAGCGTTTGAATTTACTTTTGTATAAGCCTCTTTTAATTTTTCCATCAGTGGTGTTACAGAGGAAGATCCTGCTACCACAACCTTTTCACCGCTGCAGCTTCCTTCGTAGGCTTTGGTATCTTTGATTGCAATATATCCGTCATCTGAAACAACCTGCTGTCCGTCGGTGCTTAAGATGTAGTCCATGAAATCCTGCGCATCTGCGGAAAGACCGTCTTTTGTTACAATGTTGAACGGACGGCTTACTTTATAGGAACCGTTTTCTACGTTCTCTGCGCTTGCCTCTGCTCCGTCGATTTTCAGTGCTTTGACTTCATCATTTAAGGATCCAAGGGAGATATAACCGATTGCGTACTGGTTACCTGCCACTGTGCTCATCATAACGGAAGTATTGTTGGTGATCTGTGCATCAACGGTGGTATTATCCACTTTCTCACCTGCATCGTTTTTCTCTTCTACACCGAACAGCTCGATGAATGCACCTCTGGTACCGGAACCATCCTCACGGGAGATCACGCTGATCTGTCCGGAAAAATCTCCGCCTGCTGCGGTGCTGTCACCGTCTGTGCTGCCATCTGCCTCTGTTGCAGAAGCCTCTTTTGTAGTGTCTGCTGTGGAAGAACTGCTGCTATCGCTGCTTCCACATCCTGCAAGCATTCCTGCAGCCATCATTGCGGTTAAGGTGATTGCAATTACTTTTCTCTTCATAATATTCTTTTCTCCTCTTTTCACACGGGATTTTTGTGATTTCTATTTTGTAAAATCGCAATCCCGACGTTTTTTACATTTCGTTTTTACAGGTTTCATCATAACAACGGCGTGTAAAATGCAAAATCTCAGAGATGTTAAGTTTATGTAAAACATGAGTTTTTTCTTTTTTACATTCCATTTTTCCGGTCGTAAACCGCTCCGTCACATCTCTCGCAAGTGGCACATTTTTTCCGCGCAGTGCAATCCTGCCCAAAGGATCTTTTTCTCCGCAGGAAATTCCAACAAGATTTCCCATAGAAAAAAAGGCTCCCCGGAATACTCTTTTTTCAGAGTATTCCGGGGAGCCTTTTTCTAAAGCATATGCAAAAGCGGATATTCGCAATCCTCTTATTCCGTCACCGGCACGTCAAGCTTTTCGGACGCTTCTTTTAACAGGTCAATGATCGGCAGATGCTGCGGGCATACACTCTCACACTGACCGCACTGCACGCAGTCTTCTGCTTTTCCCGATGTTTCCAGCAGCTTTTTATAATAATTTTTCGCGCGGTCTTCTTCTCCATACAGGCGGATGGTATTCAATGCCTTGAACACATCCGGAATCGCGATTCCCATCGGACATCCGTCGCAGCAGTAACGACAGGCGGTACATGGAACCGCCGGACTCTTTTTCAGCGCTTCCTGTGCTTTGGCGATCACTGCTTTTTCTTCCTCGTTTAACAGTACAAAATTTCGGAAGGTTTTGATATTATCCTCCATCTGTTCCTCGTTTGACATACCGGAGAGCACGGTTGCAACACCCGGGAGGGAAGCCGCAAAGCGGAGTGCCCAGGACGCAATCGATGCATCCGGATGAACGCGTTTCATCTCTGCTTCAATCTCTTTGCCTGCTGATGCAAGGGAACCGCCCTTTACCGGCTCCATAACAAGGAACGGCATATCGTATTTCCGAAGCACCTCATACAGACGTCCGGACTGGATCAGCGGATTGTCCCAGTCAGCATAGTTCATCTGGATCTGGACAATTTCAACCTCCGGATGCTCGGAGAGAATCTTGTCAAGCAGCTCCGGCGTTCCGTGGAAGGAGAAACCAAAGTGTTTGATCAGTCCCTCTTCTTTTTTCTTCTTGGCCCAGTTGAAACAGTCGTATTTCACATAGCCTTCATAGTTTGCGCCGTCTTCTACGCTATGCAGCAGGTAATAATCAAAGTAGCCTGCTCCGGTGCGCGCGAGCTGATCGTTGAAAATGCGGTCACGGCCTTCGATGCCCTCGTCCATCATCCACTGCGGAAGTTTGGTTGTCAGAGTAAAGCTTTCTCTCGGATGACGCTCTACCAGCGCTTTTTTCACGATGCTCTCCGATTTTCCGCCGCAGTACATATAGGCGGTGTCAAAATAGTTCATTCCGGAGGCAAGGTACGCATCGACCATTTTACAGATCTGCTCCAAATCCAGTTCTCCGTCCTTCTCCGGAAGGCGCATCATGCCAAATCCTAATTTCGGCATTTTTGTTACATCTACACTCATGTTAAAATATCCCCTTTCTTTTCCGCAGAAAACCTTCGTTTCCTCAGTATTGTTGAAAAAATTGTAGCATTAAAGTATACTTGAAAGTCAATAGTTTTTTTTATTTTTGTCAAAATTTTTCTTTGACTTTTTCCGTTTCCGGTGGTATTCTGATAAAAAATTATGATTACAAAAGGAGTAGCACTATGATCTGGAAAAACCAGTTTCTTCACCTCACAAATGGCGATGTTTCAGCTGTTTATGGGGATAGTGCGCTCTTTTTTAAGTAAACTTCACATCTTGTATTCTTAAAATCACACAGAAAATGCACGTATCTCCCCATCAGAATTTTACTATATTTTGACAAGGAGATTTTTTTATGTCTGAGAAAAATACCAGAAAACAAATACGAACTTTATATCTTATGACCACGGTCGGCTATTTTCAGATTGCGGCGGCTTCGTGGGTTGCACTGCTCGCACTCCGTGGATTTTCGCTGCTGCAGATCGGGATGCTCGAAAGTATTTTCCATATCGTGAGCCTCTGCTTTGAACTCCCCTCCGGCGTTGTCGCCGATGTTTTCGGGCGACGGAAAACGCTGATTGCAAGTCAGGTGGCCGCCCTGATTTCCGGTACGCTGATGATTTTTTCCACCGGCTTTGCCACAACGGCGCTTGCGCTTGGATGCAGTGCGCTCAGCTATAACCTTGCATCCGGCACACGGGAGGCACTTGCGTATGACAGTCTGAAGCAGAACGGGGACGAAGGATTTTATGCCCGTTTTTCTTCTACCGAAATGATGCTGTACCGTATCACCAATTCCACCGCAACGCTCTGCGCAGGCCTTGCCCTGTGGCTGGGATACCGGCGCGCGTATGCGATTGATCTCTTCTTCGGGCTGATTGCGCTTGGCATTTCATTCCGCCTTACGGAAGTAAAAACGGACGCAACACCAGTTCATTATCCTGTTGGACAGGAAATCTTTTCGGTTGTGCAGGAAAGCTGGCAGTTTCTTGTCCGTGAGAAAAAAGCAAGAAATATTATGCTGGTGAACGCACTCATCGGTGCCGTTTCTACGCTGGTTCTCTTCTTTTTACAGGCGAAGCTGCCACTCACCGGCATGAACAGCGCGCTGCTTGGACCTGCCCTCTTCGTGATGGGACTCGGCGCGGCACTGGGATCGCGGATGACGGCATACTTTCACAAATACCGCTACCGCGCGATTCTGCTGTTTGGCACGATCGGTGTACTTTTCGCCTTTCTTATGAGCTTTACCGGACTGCCGGCCCTTATGGTCTTCGGCGGATTTATCGGATCCTTTTCCGATGATTTTCTTGAAGTCCGGACCGATATTCTGCTCAATGACATGATCCCGTCCAGGCAGCGGGCGACGCTGATGTCGGTGAACTCGTTTGTCTTTTCTATGATTATGATCGTCCTTTCCACCGTATTTGGATGGATCATGTGATCGTCAAAAATTTACTTTCATTGAAAAACGCTCATCAGTTTTTTTGCTGATGAGCGTTTTTTTCAAAAAATGATCAAACACCGCCGCTCCCTGCCGGAACGCCGTCCGGGGTCTGCGGAGGTGTGCTTCCCCCCTCCACATTCTCCACCACTTTTTCTTTCTTCAACCACTTCCAGACATCGCCATATACGTGGTACTTCTCTTTCTCGTTCAGTATTTCATGCCGCATTCCCGGATACAGCTTTCCTCTGACATTGCGGTACCCGATCAGCCGCATATGGTCGATGGATTTTTTAAAGCGCCGCACATTCACATAACACGGATCATCCCCGCCGGACAAAAACAGCACCGGCAGCTTCCGGTTTGTGCAATGCCATCCATGAAATCCATACGTCTCCTTCAGCAGATCATTCAGCGCAAAAAAAGCATCATCCGAAAACGTAAAGCCACAGAGCGGATTTTCTTCATACTCCCGCACCACCTCCGGGTCCGAACAGCACCAGGCGAACCGGCTCTTCTCATCCGCAAACCGCGCCGCAAACGATCCAAACGACATCGCCTCCAGAAGATTGCTCCGATGCCCATCCCCGAGCACCGCCGCTTCCGCGTGTCCTACAGCCGCCCCCAGCGGCCGCAGATAATTTTTGCTCGGCGAACCGCACACAATCAGCGCATCCAGCTCCTGGTCGTGTTCCTTCGCGTATGCGCGCACAACCAGGGATCCCATACTGTGTCCCATCAGAACAAACGGAAGATCCGGGTACTTCTTCTTTGCCCACTTCGTGACAAGAAACAGATCCTCCACAAGTCCTGCGCCGCCTGCGCCGTACATAAATCCGAGGTCCTGCTCCGACTTCACACTCTTTCCGTGCCCGCGGTGATCATGAATCACACACACTACACCGTGTTCCGCCATAAACTCCATAAACGGCAGATACCGCTCCTTGTATTCGCTCATTCCATGGCTGAGCTGCAGAAGCGCCGTCCGCTGTACGCCCTCCTCCGGCTCCACCACAAGCCCGTCAAGCATCAGTCCATCCACCTTCGACTGAATCGTAAAACCTCTTTGCATTGCACCTTCCCCTTTCTTCCAGAACGATGCCGAACTGCCCGAAATTCTAAACCTCCGTGTCCTCCGAAATTTCCGGCGGAACCGCAAACGACAATGTAATCCGATCGTAGCACTCCTCGCACAGATCAAACTCATGCTTTTCCAGGTCCTTCCCGGAAAAGTACCCCCACGTCGTGTCGACCGAGCAGATCCCCTCCAGCAGCATTCCATTCTGTATTTTCATGCTTTTTCCGCAGCAGTTACACACCGCCGCTTCCAGCTCATTTGTGTTTTTGTTGTATTTCCGCATTTTTCTTCCTCCCGTGTATCAAAAAACGTTTCTTTCTTCGTTCCTGACACAAAACAGAAATCAGATTCTCCTGTGTCCTGTCGATTGTAACACATCTTTCCCGCCATTCCTACTGGGAATGAAAGGAAAGTCCTGTGCGTTAAATGCGTATACAATAACAATTTCTCTCTACCTCTTCGGAACCGATTCATCCGTCCGGCTCATCAGCACCGCATCCTCCTTTGGAAGATCGTAGTACCCCTTCCTGAGGCCGTCCTGCACAAAGCCAAGACTCTCATACAGATTCCGCGCCGGCGTATTGCCGATGCGCACATCCAGATGAATCACGCGCACCTTTCTCTCCTGCATCCGACGGAACAGCTCTTCCATCAGTGCACGGCCGATGCCGCGTCTTCTCGCTTTTTCTGCCACGCAGACATTTGTGATCTCACTCTCATCAAAGGAAATCAGGATTCCGAGATATCCTAAAATTTCACCGTCCTCCTCTGCTACAAGAAACAGTGCGTCGTCACGGATCAGAAATGTAAAAAATCCGGTTTCTGTCCACGGAATCGAAAAGTTGGCCTCCTCAATCGGCATCACCTGCTCCAGATCATCGATCTGCATTTCACGGATTGTGATCATTCGCTTTTTTCTCCGTTCTCCTGTTTTTTCACCACATCGGCATGCTTCACAGATTCCCGCTCCGCTCTTTCACGCTCCGCCTGCGATTTTCTCAGGTATTCCGGCTCGTGCTCTTCTGCCGTCTGAATCTTACCTTCTTTGTAATAAACCTCAGCCAGTGCTCCGACGGCTGCCGCTCTCTGGCGGTTGACGTGTGCCGGTGCAAAGGAAAACGGAATCGTCAGCAGTGCCTCTAATTTTTCCCGGTAAACCGCAACGCCGTCCCCGAGGAAAATCACTTCGTGGTCGAGGCAGTTCAGGCCCTCCGCCAGTGCCTCAATGCTCATCGTATCCTGTTCCCAGACCGTATCGAGACGATGATCCGTGTAGCAGTAAACTCCGGTATAGACCTGGTTTCTTCTCGCATCCATGATCGGGCAGACAAATTTGTTAGTATCCCAGATATTGTACGCGATTGCCGCCGTCGTTGGAATGGAAATCAGTGGTTTTTCAAGTGCCAGACCAAGTCCCTTGGCTGTTGCAGAACCGATGCGAAGACCGGTAAACGAGCCCGGACCTCCGGCAACTGCAATCGCATCGATCGTCGAAAGATCCAGCTCTGTCATGTTCGAGATTTCATCCAGCATCGGAAGCAGAGTCTGGGAATGTGTTTTTTTATAATTTACGGTGTATTCCGCAAGCAGTGTGTCATTTTCAACAACAGCCACCGAAGCCACCAGGCCGGAGCTGTCCAGTGCAAGTATTTTCATAATTTTTTGTTTCCTTTCCGATATTTCCTTCCTGTGCAACTCATTTTGGCAGTCTGCCGGAAACAGGAATCTTTACGATTTCCTTTTGTTTTTCCACCACATTCAGGATTTTTTCTTTTATTCCACCGTAATTTTCCGGTAATCAAACCCTTTTTCGAGGTCTTTTTCTATCGTAATCGAAATCGCACCCTCCGGGATCAGCTCTTCAATCAGTTCTGCCCATTCGATCAGGCAGACACCCTCACCGAAAAAGTAATCATCGTATCCGATTTCTTCCATTTCTTCTATATCACCGATCCGGTAAACATCGAAATGATAAAATGGCAGGCGCCCTTCGGTATATTCCTGAATAATGGTAAATGTAGGACTGTTGACTGCCTCTGTGATGCCAAGTCCTTTTGCAAAGCCCTGCGTCAGAACGGTTTTTCCAACACCAAGGTCTCCGTTTAATGTATAAATCTGGCCCGGCTTCGCCGCTTTTCCCAGCTTTTCGCCAAGGGCAAGCGTCTCCGACGCAGAATTTGTTTCTATGATCATATGCTTTCTTCTCCTCTTTTTCTGCCTATCATTTTAACACAAACAAAAAGGTAATACAACCGCAGAACGAAACCGCTTTTCCTTGTGCTTTTCCTTGCTTTTTCTATCTGTTTTCGCTATACTATGTATCAGAGTTTCGCGGCCCAAAAACGTCCCACTCCTGTTTTTTCGGCCCGGAAAACGCGGTAAAACACGCTCTGCGCTTTTGTCCGCGTAAATCAAAAAGGAAAGAGATCAAAACTGTTATGCTGACTGTAATGAAATTTGGCGGAAGCTCCGTCGCAGATCTTGCGCACATCCGCAATGTAGCACAGCGCTGCATCGAAAAACAGCAGGCCGGAAGCCAGGTCGTTGTCGTTCTCTCCGCGATGGGAAAAACGACGGACGGACTGATTGCAACCGCAAAACAGATTACGGAAAAACCGTCCCGCCGCGAGATGGATATGCTTCTTGCCACCGGTGAACAGGTTTCCGTTTCCCTGATGGCCATAACCATGATTCAGATGGGCGTCAGTGCTGTTTCTTTAAATGCCTGGCAGGTACCGATGCACACGACCTCCGATTATCAGAACGCGCGCTTCAAACGGATCGACACCGAGCGCATCCGTAAAGAGCTGGATGACAACAAAATTGTCATTGTCACCGGCTTCCAGGGGATCAACAAATACGATGATATCACAACGCTCGGACGCGGCGGCTCCGATACGACTGCGGTTGCCCTCGCTGCAGAGCTGCACGCGGATGTCTGTGAAATCTACACGGATGTAGACGGCGTCTACACCGCAGATCCGCGGATTGTACCGAATGCGCGCAAAATGGAAGAGGTAACTTACGATGAAATGCTGGAGATGGCTTCGCTCGGCGCAAAAGTCCTTCACAGCAGATGCGTGGAAATCGCAAAAAAATACGGCGTGGAACTTCTGGTCTGCTCCAGTCTGAACCGGAATTCCGGAACGATGGTAAGGGAGAAAACCAAAATGGAAAAAATGTTAATCAGCGGCGTGGCTGCCGACAAAAATGTGGCAAAAATCCGTGTTGCAGGCCTTGGCAACGATCCGGAGAGCACGTTCCGCCTCTTAAATTTACTGGATCGGAACAATCTGAACATCGATGTCATGATCCAGTCACTCGGAAAGGACGGCACAAAGTCCGTTTCCTTTACCGTTGCAAAGCCGGATATGCTGCGCACGATCGATGTGCTGAACGACAATAAGGATTCGCTCGGCATCAAAAAGCTGGATTATGATGAGAACGTGGCAAAGATTTCCGTCATCGGAGCCGGTGTCCGCTCCCATTCGGGCGTGGCTGCCAAAATGTTCGGCGCGCTCGCCAATGCAGGAATCAATACCGAGATGATTACCACCTCAGAAATCCGCATCACTGCCCTGATCGACGAAGCATACGCAGATCAGGCAATGCGTGCGATCCATGAGACATTCCTGGAGCATGTCTGAAAAAGGGGGGACCCCTTTGATACCAGATTGCTACGTGCTTTGCACTCCGGCAATCATCAAAAACATTCGTAATCCGCTCATTTTTCTTCGAAAAATGGCTGCTTACGTCTTATCAAAAAATCGTTTAAAAATCAGGAGGAAAACAATGATGTCTAACCCAATCGTTACAATTACTATGGAAAACGGCGATGTGATGAAAGCAGAGCTTTACCCGGAAATCGCGCCGAACACCGTAAACAACTTCATCAGTCTGGTAAAAAAAGGCTTCTATGACGGCCTGATCTTCCACCGTGTCATCCCGGGATTCATGATCCAGGGCGGAGATCCGGCAGGCACAGGCGCCGGCGGCCCGGATTACTGCATCAAGGGTGAGTTCTCCCAGAACGGATTTGAGAACAACCTCGCACACACCCCAGGCGTTCTCTCCATGGCACGTACCATGTTCCCGGACAGCGCAGGAAGCCAGTTCTTCATCATGCACAAAGCTGCTCCGCATCTGGACGGCGCATACGCTGCTTTCGGAAAAGTAACAGAAGGCCTGGAAGTCGTAGATAAAATCGCATCTGTCAACACCGACTACAGCGACAAACCGCTGCAGCCGCAGAGAATGGCTACCGTTACCGTTGAGACCTTCGGCGTCGAGTATCCGGAACCGGAGAAATGCTAAGGATGAACGATGAACTGATGTTAGTTGAACCGTCGGAGGAATACTTCGCCGAGCTCGCCGCCTACCGGAACGATTTTCTGGAAAACAGCGATTCCATGGACGGCTGCGGACCGCTTCGCCGGTTTGATGATATGAAGGCGTATCTTGAAGATACCATGCGGTATACCAGAGAGGAGACTCTGCCGGAGGGCATGGTTCTCGCAACACAGTTTCTGTGCATCCGCAAATCAGACAACCGCCTTGTCGGCATGATTCAGGTGCGCCACTACCTGAACGATTTTCTGCGCACCTTTGGCGGCCATATCGGCTACTCCGTCCGCCCGTCGGAACGCAGAAAAGGCTATGCCTCCTGGATGCTGAAAAATGTGCAGCCGTACTGCAAAAGCCTCGGCCTTTCCGAAATTCTGGTCTGCTGCCTGGATACCAACGAGGGAAGCCGCAGAACGATCCTGAAAAATGGCGGCCGGTTCGACGGCACCGCTTATCGTGCCGATGAAAACAAAACACTGGAGCGTTACTGGATCACCCTGTGATTTTTAATCTTCCATTTCGCATAGCTCTGAATAGTTTCACAAATTTTTCTTGACATCCATGTCATTTCACTTTATAATTTGGAACTGCAAGCGAACAATTCTGTTCTTATGCAAAATATATGCCCCTGGTAAAAAACCGACGGACAGGCAGGGGTAGTTGCCGAGCGTGGTTAAGAGCCACATTATTGATTGCGTTAAAAGCGCAAATTTTATGAGTTGATTACTTTATAATCGATGCTCTACGACGAGCACATCATCTTATGAAACGGTCAATAAGAGTACGTGACTATATATTTCTGCATAGGAAAACAGGGAGAAGCCTGGATTTTTGTCCATCCCCTGAAGTTTGCACAATACGATCATGTATAAATTTCGATTTTTAGACAGATGATGCACGTCATCTGTCTTTTTTTCGTGCTTATAGCCAAAGATGAACCCAACACCATTTTCTGAAAAAGGAGAACCAAACAATGTCAAAAGTTATGATCATCGGATGCGGCGGTGTTGCATCCGTAGCCATTCACAAATGCTGCCAGAACAGCGAAGTATTTTCTGAAATTATGATTGCAAGCCGCACCCTTTCCAAGTGCGATGCTTTAAAAGAAAAGCTGGCTCCGACCACAAAAACCATTATCACAACAGCAAAGGTGGATGCCGACTGTACAGAAGAATTAATCGCCTTAATCAAACAGTATCAGCCGGATGCCGTATTAAATCTGGCTCTTCCTTATCAGGATCTTACCATTATGGATGCCTGCCTTGCATGTAAGGTTCCTTACATTGATACTGCAAACTACGAAGCAGAAAACACGGATGATCCGGCATGGCGTGCGATCTACGAAAAGAGATGCGAAGAGCTTGGCTTTTCTGCTTACTTTGATTACTCCTGGCAGTGGGCCTATATGGACCGTTTCAAGGAAGCCGGCATCACCGGTCTTCTCGGAACCGGCTTTGACCCTGGTGTCACCAGCGTTTTTGCAGCCTATGCACAGAAACACTATTTCGATGAAATTCACACGATTGATATTCTGGACTGCAACGGCGGCGATCATGGATATCCGTTTGCAACCAACTTCAATCCAGAAATCAACCTCCGCGAGGTATCCGCTCCCGGTTCTTACTGGGAAAACGGCCACTGGGTGGAAATTCCGCCAATGTCGATCAAACGGGAATATAACTTCGATGAGGTAGGCGAGAAGGATATGTACCTTCTTCACCATGAAGAAATTGAGGCTCTTGCAAAAAATATCCCGGGCGTAAAAAGAATCCGCTTCTTCATGACCTTCGGCCAGAGCTATCTGACCCATATGAAATGTCTGGAAAATGTAGGACTTCTCTCCACCACTCCGATTACCTTCAACGGACAGCAGATTGTACCGATCCAGTTTTTAAAAGAGCTTCTTCCGGATCCTTCCACTCTTGGTCCGCGCACCGTGGGTAAAACCAACATCGGCTGTATTTTTACCGGTATCAAGGACGGAAAAGAAAGAAGCATTTACATTTACAATGTCTGTGACCACCAGGAATGCTACCGGGAAGTAGAGTCTCAGGCAATCTCCTACACCACCGGCGTTCCGGCTATGATCGGAACCATGATGGTCGTGAACGGCCTCTGGAACAAGCCGGGTGTCTACACCACAGATGAATTCGATCCAGATCCGTACATGGAGGCACTCAACAAGTGGGGTCTTCCGTGGAAGGTCGTAGAAAATCCTGTTTTAGTAGATTAAGCCTATGTGTAAGATAAACGAACTGCCAACTCCCTGTTTTGTCATTGATGAAGGCAAACTGGAAGAAAACTTAAAGCTCCTGCACCAGGTAGAAGAACGCACCGGTGCAAAAATTCTGCTGGCTCAGAAATGCTTTTCCTGTTTTTCGGAATATCCGCTGATTGGAAGATACATCAGCGGAACGACTGCCAGCGGACTCTATGAGGCGCGGCTTGGCAAGGAAGAAATGGGGCTGGAGAATCATGTGTATTCTCCGGCCTACCGCCCGCAGGATATGAAAGAGCTCGCACAAATCTGCGATCACATTATTTTCAATTCAGAAAAACAGCTCCGAACATACCTCCCCGTACTTGAGGCTTCCGGAACCGCAAAAGCCGGACTTCGCATCAACCCGGAATGCTCCACGCAGGAAGGCCATGCGATTTACGATCCCTGTGCGCCCGGCTCCCGCATGGGCATCCGCGCCTGCGATTTTACAGACGAACTGGCCGATCTTGTGGATGGTCTTCATTTTCATACCCTCTGTGAACAGAATTCGGATGATCTGGAAAACACGCTGCGCGCCGTGGAAGAAAAATTCGGCAAGTGGCTTTTTAAAATGAACTGGCTTAACATGGGAGGCGGACATCATATCACCCGTGAGGATTACGATATCGAACGCCTGATTTCCTGTATCAACCATATGAAAGAAACGTATGGTCTTCAGATTTACCTGGAGCCCGGGGAAGCAGTTGCCTTAAACGCGGGCTACAATGTCACAGAAGTTCTCGATATTGTCGAAAATAACGGAAAAATTTTAATTCTTGACACTTCCGCCGCCTGCCATATGCCGGATGTGCTTGAGATGCCGTACCGCCCTCCGCTCAAAGACAGCGGACTGCCGGGGGAAAAGCCTTATACCTACCGCCTTTCCTGCAATACCTGCCTGGCGGGCGACGTAATCGGCGAATATTCCTTCGATTCCCAAATCCGGATCGGTGACAGACTGTATTTTGAAGATATGGCGATTTATTCGATGGTAAAAACCAATACCTTTAACGGAATCCCACTCCCTTCCATCGCGGTGATGGACAAAGCTGGAAACTGTCGAATCATAAAGGAGTTTGGATATGAAGATTTCAAAAACCGATTGTCTTAGCATCCCAAAAGCCGATGGCTTTTACATGCCGGGCGAATTTGAGCCCCATGAAGGCACGCTGATGATCTGGCCGTGGCGCCCCGGTTCCTGGAATTACGGGGCAAAAGCGGCCAGAGCGGCATTTGCAGAAATTGCAGAAACAATTGCCGCTTATGAGCAGGTCTATCTCTTCGTCCGGCCACAGGATAAAGCATCGGCACAGGAACTGCTTTCCTCCGACCGGATTCATCTGATCGAAGCCCCGACAGAGGATGCCTGGGCAAGAGATACCGGCGCTACGTTTGTGGTCAACGATCAGGGCGGGCGAAGAGGCATTCAATGGGAATTCAACGCCTGGGGCGGCCAGTATGACGGTCTGTACTCCCACTTTGAACATGACCGTGAGGTTCCTGAACGAATCTGCAGTTTTCTCGGAGATTCCTTCTATAATGCCCGCCCCTTTGTTCTGGAAGGCGGCTCCATCCATGTTGACGGGGAAGGAACCCTGCTTACGACCGAAGAATGTCTGCTGAGTCCGGGGCGCAATCCTTCTCTTACAAGAGCGGAAATTGAAGAAAAGCTGCGTCAGTATCTTTCGGTCGAGAAAATCATCTGGCTTCCTTTTGGTATTTACAACGATGAAACCAACGGCCATATCGATAATATGTGCTGCTTTGTAAAGCCAGGAGAAGTACTTCTTGCCTGGACAGATGACGAAAACGATCCTCAGTATGCCAGAAGCAGGGCCGCTTTTGATCTTCTCTCCCATACCGTTGACGCGAAGGGACGAAGCTTTGTAATTCACAAGCTGCCCATTCCAAAGCATCCCATCTGTATTACAGAAGAAGATCTTCTCGGCTATGATTTTGAAGCTGGCGAAGATCAGCGGGAAGCCGGGGAACGCCTTGCCGCCAGCTATATCAATTTTTATCTTGCCAATCACTGTGTCCTTCTTCCCCGTTTCGGTGATGAAAACGATACCGTGGCTGCAGAAATTCTCGGAGAATGCTTCCCCGATCGACGAATCTTTCCGATCGATGCACGCGTCATTCTGACCGGCGGAGGCAACATTCACTGTATTACCCAGCAGATTCCGGCAAAGAAAAGAGGAAACAGATTATGAGAAATATAAAAATTGCCGCACTGCAGTTTTCATGCTGCAGCCAGGTACAGGAAAATATAGACAAAGCAGAGACCATGGTCCGTGAAGCCGCTTCCAACGGCGCCAATCTCATCCTTCTTCCTGAATTATTTGAAAGACCGTATTTTTGTCAGGAAAAGCGATACGATTATTATGATTATGCCCTGCCTTTGACAGAAAATCCCGCCATCCGGCGTTTTCAGGCCGTTGCCGGAGAACTTGGGGTCGTGATTCCGGTCAGCTTTTATGAAAGGGATGTTCAGCGCCTGTTTAATTCCATTGCCATGATCGATGCAGACGGATCCATTCTTGGTGTTTACCGCAAGACCCATATCCCGGACGATCATTTTTATCAGGAAAAATTCTATTTCACTCCGGGAGATACGGGATTCAAGGTCTTTGAAACACGTTTCGGAGCCGTCGGCGTCGGCATCTGCTGGGATCAGTGGTTTCCGGAAACAGCACGATGCATGGCCGTTCAGGGTGCTGAAATCCTGCTCTATCCTACCGCGATCGGAAGTGAGCCGATCCTGAATGTAGACAGCAGCGGGCACTGGCGACGCGTCATGCAGGGACATGCTGCCGCAAATCTTGTTCCGGTTGCTGCTGCAAACCGGATTGGTACCGAAACCGTAACGCCCTGTGAAGAAAATGGCGGCCAGTCCTCTTCTCTTACTTTCTACGGCTCTTCCTTTATTGCCGATGCAACCGGTGAACTTGTGGCATCGGCCGGAAGAGATACCGAGGAAATCCTGTATGCCTCCTTCGATCTGGATGGCCTGCGCGAAGAACGTTTTTCCTGGGGGCTTTTCCGTGACCGGCGGCCGGAAACCTACCGTATCATGACGAAACAGTAAAGCCCTGTCTCTTCCTGTTGTAACTCTTCCTACAGCGGTGCGCTGCATCACATATTCTAACTACAAAGGAGAACCGCTATGCAATATGGAGTTTTATGTCTGCTGCCGCCTGCAGCGATGCTGATTTTTGCATTAAAAACAAAAAAATCTTTCGAAGCTCTGATTTTCGGAACCCTGGTTGCCTATCTCATCATGTATAAAGCGGCTTTTATCGAACCCTGGTGTGATCTGCTGCTTTCGGAGATCAGCAACGCAGATAACCAGTATATTCTTCTTCTCTGCGGACTGTTCGGAGGCTTCATCTTCCTGCTCCGCGAGGCAAAAGGAACACTTGGTTTTTCCAACCTGTTAAGCCGTTTCTGTAAAAATGAACGGATCACCATGATGATGTCGGTATTTCTCGGAATCATTATTTTTGTCGATGATTATCTTAACATCATGACCGTTGGAACCTGTATGAAGGATGTCTGTGATAAACGAAAAGTCCCACGCCAGGCCCTTGCCTATATCATTGACTCAACCGGTGCACCTGTCTGTGCACTGATTCCCTTTTCCACCTGGGTAGTTTTTTATTCCGGTGTTTTTATTCAGGAACCGGACATTCTCAATATGGGCTTTTCCACCGGTATGAGTGTTTACTTAAAAGTGCTTCCTTATATGTTTTATCCGATGACTGCCCTTCTGGTTGTGATTCTGTTTGCCTGCAAACTGATGCCAAAGCTCGGAAAAATGAAAGCTGCCTATACCGATCTGGAAAAGAAAGAGCAGACACCGGAGCATCCCAAAATGCACAATGCCCCTTCCGTTGACATTGCCATGGCCGGAATGAGCGTTGATTACCCGCTCGAAAATACCAATCCCGGAAATATACTGGATTTTCTGATCCCCATCGGAATTCTGATCGGTGTGACAGTAGCCACACAGGATATGATGCAGGCGATTATTCTTGCTCTTGCTTCCTGTATGATTCTTTATCTTCCGCGGAAAAAAATGACCTTTACGCGGTACGTGGAACTGTTCTTTGCCGGCTTTGCAGATATTCTTCCGGTTCTCGCCATTCTTCTTGCATCCTTTATGATCAAGACTGCCTGCGGCGAAATGGGACTCTCGGAATACGTCATCAACCTGTGTGTTCCGTATATGAATGCCAAAACACTGGCAGCTATTATTTTTGTTGTCATTGCAGTTCTGACCTTTGTCACCAGCTCTTTCTGGGGAATTGAGGCCGTAGCCGTTTCCATCGTTGTTCCGCTTGCCATCGCCCTTGATGCTAATGTACTCCTGGCGCTTGGCGCTGTCGTATCCGGCGGTGTTTTCGGAAGCCATGCATGCTTCTATTCCGACGCAACGGTTCTTTCCTCCGCGACCTGCGAGATTGACAATATGTCACATGCCGTGTCGCAGTTTCCTTACGTCCTGATCAGTGCTGCTCTCGCCGTAGCAGGATTCTTAATCTGCGGAATTTTTGCTCTTTAAAAAGCACCCTTAAAATAAAAAAAGTCTTCGACGATCGGATTTTCCCAGATTCGTCGAAGGCTTTTTTTGTTTTTTTATTCTTTTACACTCAACCGCACCAGCGCACGCTGCAGCTTGGCTTCGGCAATACGGTATTCTTTGTCCGTCAGACCGCCGTTTGCCAGCGCCTGCTCGGCCCTGTGTTTGGCAGCCTCGGCGCGCTCTGCATCAATATCCTCTTCCCACTCCCAGGTCGTTGCCAGGACACGGCAGACCCCGTTCATCATGGAAAGCATTCCGCCGATGCAGGCGGCATTTCTTCTCGTTCCGTCCTCCAGCACAATATGCGCCTCGCCCATACCGAGTGCAGTGCAGTAATTGCAGTGCCCAGGCAGAATTGCCAGGTCGCCGCTGATGGTTCTGCAGACAACGCGCGCTACGTCACCCTCATAGAGAAGTCCGTCCGGCGTGCCGACACGTAAAGGAAATGTACTCATACGTCATTCCTCCTTTACTGATTCAGTGCTTTTGCTTTTTCAAATACCTCGTCGATGGTACCTGCAAACAGGAAGCAGCTCTCCGGAAGATCGTCGCACTCGCCGTCAAGGATCATGCGGAATCCGCGCAGAGTTTCTTTTAACGGCACATATTTTCCTTCCATACCGGTAAACTGCTCCGCTACCGAGAAGCTCTGGGACAGGAAACGCTGTACCTTACGGGCACGGCTGACCGTCAGCTTATCCTCCTCGGACAGTTCATCCATACCCATGATGGCGATGATATCCTGCAGCTCTTTGTATCTCTGCAGCACCTGCTGTACGGCACGTGCTACCTCATAGTGCTCATGGCCTACGATTTCCGGTGTCAGGATACGGCTGGTAGAATCGAGCGGATCAACAGCCGGGTAAATACCCTGGCTGGAGATTTCACGGGAAAGTACCGTCGTGGCATCCAGATGGGTAAACGTTGTTGCCGGAGCCGGGTCGGTCAGGTCATCGGCCGGCACGTAAACAGCCTGTACCGATGTGATGGATCCCTTTCTTGTGGAAGTAATACGCTCCTGCAGTGCGCCCATCTCGGTTGCCAGCGTCGGCTGGTATCCTACTGCGGACGGCATACGGCCAAGCAGAGCCGAAACCTCGGAACCTGCCTGCGTAAATCGGAAAATATTATCGATGAACAGCAGCACATCCTGATTTTTCACATCACGGAAGTATTCTGCCATGGTAAGGCCGGAAAGTCCGACACGCATACGCGCTCCCGGCGGCTCGTTCATCTGTCCATAGACCAGTGCTGTTTTATCGATAACACCGCTCTCTTTCATCTCGTTGTAAAGGTCATTTCCTTCACGGGTACGCTCTCCGACACCGGTGAAAACGGAAAGTCCGCCGTGCGCCGTTGCCACGTTGTGGATCAGCTCCATGATAAGGACTGTTTTTCCAACGCCGGCACCGCCGAACAGACCGATTTTTCCGCCCTTGGCATACGGGCAGATCAGGTCAACGACCTTGATTCCGGTTTCGAGGATCTCCGTTGCCGGAACCTGTTCCTCATAGGACGGCGGATCGCGGTGGATCGGCCATTTTTCTGCTGTTTCCGGTGCCGGCTTATTGTCTACGGTCTCACCGAGCAGGTTGAACACGCGGCCTAAGCACTCCTCTCCGACCGGAACGGCGATCGGGCCGCCCGTGTCAACTGCTTTTGTTCCGCGGACAAGTCCGTCTGTGGACTTCATGGCAATGCAGCGGACCATGTTGTCGCCCGTCTGCTGCGCCACTTCCACAACCAGCTTCTCGCCGTGGTTGTCTATCTCGATGGCATTCAGAAGTGCCGGCAGCTCTCCTTCCGGAAAACGGATGTCCAGAACAGGACCCGTTACCTGCACAACCTCGCCAATGTGTTTTTCACTCATTTAACGACTTCTCCTCACTTTTCTTGTTTCCACTCTTACACGCCTTCCGCACCGCCGACAATCTCCGTGATCTCCTGCGTAATGCTTGCCTGACGGGCACGGTTGTAATACAGATTGAGCTGTTCAATCATCTCCTCTGCATTTCCCGTTGCCGCCTCCATTGCGGTACGGCGTGCCGCAAGCTCACTTGCCACACTCTCACAGATACCGCCGTAGATCAGGCCGCCTAAGTATTCCGGCACAATCGCTTCGAATACCTCGACACCGTTTGGCTCATACAGGATCAGATTCCGGATTTTTTTCGCTTCCGGATCCTCTCCGTCCTCTTTTGCAATGTCAATCAGAGGCAGGATCGGCACGGAAACCGGCATCTGCGACAGCATCGACACGAATTTTGTGTAACAAAGCTCCACATGTCCGAAGGTCCCTTTCCGGAACTCACGGCACAGTGCGCGCGCGATCTCAAAGCTGTCTGCCACAGAAAGATTTGCGATCTCGGCAAAGCTGTCCGTCAGAATGTCCAGCTTCCGGGATTTTGCATACTCCACTGCCTTTTTGCCGACCGGAACCACACAGATCTCTTTTCCTTTGGCATCTGCCTCAAAGCATCGGAACAGATTCGCGTTGTATCCGCCCGCAAGGCCGCGGTCTCCGGCAACCAGCACGTAGCAGCATTTCTCGTTTTTTGCCTCTTTTGCATAAATGGAATAAAATTCCGTGTTTCCTTTTGCAATATCCTGCAAAGTGCGGTACAGCTCCTGAAAATACGGACGGCAGGTATCAGCCCGCTCCTTCGCTTTTCGCAGCTTGGAGGACGCTACAAGTTCCATCGCCTTGGTAATCTGCATCGTGCTTTCGACACTTTTGATCCGCAGCTTTACGGCTTTCATGTTTGCAGCCATAGGCTCCTCCTTCTTTCCTTATTTTGCAGGTCTTGTATTGATAAAGTTTTCGGTGTACGATTCGAGCGCACTTTTCAGCTTCTCTTCGGTATCTGCCTCGAGTTTTCCGGTTGCGGAAATCTCCTGCATCACGGCAGCACCCTCTGCATCGGTATCAAGCCAGGTATACAGTCCGTCCTCATAGGCGCGGACATCCTCAGCTGCAACCTTTGACAGAATTCCTTTCGTTACCGCATAAAGAATGGCCACCTGTTTTTCTACCGGAACCGGTGCATTCTGGTTCTGTTTTAATACTTCCACGATACGCACACCCTGCTCCAGACGCGCCTTTGTATCGGCATCCAGATCGGATCCGAACTGTGCAAAACTTGCCAGCTCGCGGTACTGGGAATAGATCAGTTTCAGAGTTCCGGCTACCTTCTTCATCGCCTTAATCTGCGCATTTCCACCGACACGGGATACGGATACGCCAGGGTTTACCGCCGGCATAACGCCCGAGTGGAACAGCTCTGTCTCAAGGAAAATCTGTCCGTCTGTGATGGAGATGACATTCGTCGGAATATAGGCGGAAATATCGCCTGCCTGGGTCTCAATGATCGGCAGGGCCGTCATGGATCCGCCGCCGTGTTCATCGTCCAGCTTTGCGGCACGCTCCAGAAGTCTGGAATGGAGATAGAAAACATCTCCCGGATAAGCCTCACGTCCCGGCGGACGGCGGATCAGCAGGGAGAGTGCACGGTATGCAACCGCGTGCTTACTTAAGTCATCATAAATGATCAGCACATCTTTTCCCTGATACATAAAGTACTCGCCCATGGCACAGCCGGAATACGGTACGATATACTGCAGCGGGCTCGCTTCGGATGCCGTCGCTGCCACGACGATGGTGTACGCCATTGCGCCGTTCTTCTCAAGATTTTCTACTAAGGACGCTACTGTCGAACGTTTCTGTCCGATGGCAACGTAGATACAGATCACATCCTTGCCTTTCTGGTTCAGAATGGTATCGGTTGCAATCGTTGTCTTTCCGGTCTGACGGTCTCCGATGATCAGCTCTCGCTGACCTCTTCCGATCGGAACCATGGAATCGATCGCTTTAATACCGGTCTGCAGCGGCTGATTAACACCTTTTCTCTCACAGATGCCCGGTGCCGGGCTTTCAATCGGACGGTACTCTGCTGCCGTAATCGGGCCTGCGCCGTCGATTGGCTGGCCGAGCGCGTTGACAACGCGTCCGATCATGCCTTCTCCGACCGGAACCGAAACGACCTTTCCCGTTCTTTTTACAAGCTGTCCCTCGCTGATGTTCTCGCCGGAACCGAATAAAACGACAGATACGCTGTTTTCCTCGAGGTTCTGTGCCATTCCATAGCTTCCATCCTCAAATTCCAGCAGCTCGCCTGCCATGCAGTTCGAAAGACCGCTGGCTCTTGCGATTCCGTCTCCGACCATCAGAACGGTGCCTGTCTCATCCTGCCGGATCGCATTTTCATAATATTTGATCTGGCTGCGGATGACCTTGGATATTTCTTCTGGTTTCAGTTGCATGTTTTCCTCCTACACCACTGTATTGCTGATTCTTCTGGAAAGCTCGGCCAAACGTCCCTTTACGGTTCCGTCAAACAGCTTTCCGTCGAGTTCTACGCGGACACCCGCCAGAACGGACGGATCGGTTTTCAGTTCTATCACGACCGTTTTTCCACTCATCGTTTCCAGTTTTTTCTTCAGAAGCTCTTCCTGTTCCTTCGACAGGGATGCTGCGCTCGTCACAACTGCCTCGGCAATGTTGTGGGCTGCGTAGTATCTGCGCTGAAATGCTTCCTGGCATCCGCCGAATTCACGGAGAAGATTTTTTTCACACAGCAGTTTGATAAAATTGACCAAATACGGTTCCGCCTGGCTGCCAAATGCCGCGTCGATCAGCCCGATCCGCTCTTTTCGCGGAATCGAAGGCTCCGATAAAAGGCGCGGATACTCCGGGTTTTCCCGGAACAGAGCTCGGATCTCCTTCATCTCGGAAAGGATTTCCTCTTCGAGATGCTCCTCCTGGGCCAGCTCATACAGGCTCCCACCGTATACTCTGGCAGTTTCTGTCATGATGCTTCACCTACATTCGATATAAATTCATCTATCAGCTTCTCATGGTCTTTTTCATTAATCTCACGTTCAATGACCTTTCCGGCAATATCCATGGCAATGCCGCCGATCTCGCCTTTGACTTCATTGACCGCTTTCTTTTTCTCCTGGGCAATCTCTTTTTCTGCCTTGTTTTTCAGGGCAGCCGCCTGTTCGGAAGCCTCTTTTACGATTTTCTCGCTCTGCAGCGTTGCTGTCTTTCTGGCGCTTTCGAGAATCTCGTTGGCCTTTGCCTTGGCCTCCTGCATATTCTGCTCATATTCCTCTTTGATGGCGTTGGCTTCTTTTTTTGCCGCCTCTGCGTCTGTGATCTCCGCATCGGCTGCCGCACGCCGTTTTTCCAGCATCTCATTGATCGGTTTGAAAAGGAACCGTTTGATCAGATACATCTGGATGAAGAGGTTGCAGATCTGTGCGATAAAAGTCCAGGGGACAATTCCTACCAGTTCCTGAACCTGCATAGTTTCTTTCCTCCTAGCAATCATTTACTCCTTGCAACTATTTCAGGAAGTTCATGAACATTCCCGGTGCTACGAAGATCAGAAGCAGGCCGGTTACGAAACCGTAAATACCTGTGGTCTCTGCGATCGCACAGCCAAGAAGCATCGTACTTGTTACATCACCTTTGCATTCCGGCTGACGTCCGATTGCCTCAAGTGCCTTTGCTACGGCGTTACCTTCACCGATACCAGGTCCGATACCTGCGATCAGGGAGCATCCTGCGCCGATTGCGCATCCTGCGAGAGCGATACCTTTTGCTAAAATCTGAAAATCCATCTTGTTTTCCTCCTGTATTTTCTTTTTGTAAACCTCATTTTTTAATCTCTTTAGCCTTCTTCTGCTGCATTCGCAATGTACATGACAGTCAGCATACAGAAAATAAAGGCCTGCATCACGCCGGAGAACCAGTCAAAATAGACCGACAGAACAGCCGGGACACCGACGTCCAGAATCGGGATCTGTGAAAGGGTTCTTCCGAGCACGCCGGGAAGCAGTCCCAGCAGCTTTCCGCTTGCCAGTGCCAGCGATCCGTAGATCAGGGCATTGATGACAACGCCGGAAAGAATGTTTCCAAAGTGACGGCACGCCATACTGATCGGCGTTGCGAGCTCCGACAAAACGTTAAACGGTGTCATAACCGCAATCGGAGTCGTGAAGCCCTTCAGATATCCGCCAAAACCGTTGGTTTTGATCTTCTGTGTGGTGATCATGATGAAAACCACAACAGCCCAGGCCGCCTCGGTAGAAAGATCTGCTGTCGGACTTCGAAGTCCGATCAGGCTGATCAGGTTCGAGACAACGCTGGTCGCGAAAAGCGCCGACACAAAAGGAATCAGATACCGGAATTTTTCTCCCATGTTGCCGATGACGAATTTATTTGCGGTTTCCACAATCATTTCTGCCACCGCCTGGCGTTTGGAGATGTTCCGTATCTTCAAATCTCTTGTGAGCCAGATGCAAAGTCCGGTAATGAGTGCCATTACAATCCAGCTTACCACCAGCGTTTCGCTGATCTGAATTTTCCCGAACAGCGGGAAATCGATAGGGATCGTAAAAAAGACTTTTGCACCGGAGATATCAACCTCCATTCTCTTTTCTCACCTCCTCTGTATGAGATAAAATAAAAAATTTGAACCTTTTGTCAAAGCGGATCTTCACAATCCGCTTCGCTGCTTGCTCATAACCGAATCGCTGCTTCGCTGTTTCGGTTTCAAAACGCCGTCCCGTCTTTGCGGCTTTCGCCAAAGATCAGGTTCAGCGCTTTATGCTGTTTTTTATGCCCTTCAGCTTGATGGCCGTTCCCGGAATTAAAAGCGGCAGGATTCCTGCGGCAAACTGAAAGCATGGAAGCACAATCGCCAGAATTGCCCAGAGCATCTGCATCAGGTTTCTCTGCGAATAGCTTGCCTGCATCCGCCGTTTTGCTCCCGCCTCGTCTGTCTCGGACACTGCTTTTTGTACTGCCATGCCCATCAGGAAAAAGTTCAGCACCGCAACGGCACCGCCTCCGATTCCCCCGAGGATCACCCGATAGTCAAATGGGATTTTTTCCGGCCAGATCAGGTGCAGGATCAGAAACCCGACCCACATCACAACCACGCCGACAACAGTATAGATGGCAACATTTTTCGTCTCCTTTTTTACGGCCGGCTGGACCTTGTCTCCGAAATTGCTCATATCGCCTTGTTTCCTTTCTAATGGATTTTCCCCTTAAAATCAGTCTGAAATCTTTTCTCTGCCACTTGATCTTCGTCAACTGTGAAAACTTTTTCAGACACGTTCTAAATATGTCGGTTGAAAGACACCCGCTTTTTCTTCTTTTTTCCGTCCGGCTCCGTCTCGATGCGTTTCTGATGCCGCAGAACGCTCTGCCCGAATTTCCAGGCTGTCACGGCACCGCCTCCGATCCCAAAGAAAAAGCCGATCAGATAAATCCATGTTCCAACCGAAAAGCGGTCGCAAAGCCACCAGCAAAGTGCCAGACAAAGAAAAAGAGGCGTCACAAGGGACAGTCCGAATTGTGTCAACATTGTGAGATTGGTAATCATCCCCGTCCACTTCTTCATATCCTGTCCCTTTCTGCCGTCTCTTTTTTGTCAGACTTTCGGGTCTGCGTTCTGTCTTCCATTTTTGTAACCGCTTAGTCAGATTGTACCATAAACGTTTTCATAAGACAAATGAATTTGTATATTTTCCAAATTATTTGTTTTTATTTACATTCTTTTCATAATAATTGGAACAATTTTCTCATTTTGTCCCATTGCAAAATTGCAGCGTTCACCTCGCTTCTTATTTTTTGAAAAAAACTGCGGTTTTATTCCACACATACTGCCGTTTTTTCTTTCCAACCGGAAAGCTGATAGCTTACCTCATAGTGTCCCGGCTCCAGCAGGTATCTGCCGTTTTCTTCTGATCCGAGCACTTCTGCAACCGCTTCTTTTTCACTTTTGGCAACCATTGGAAGTATGGCCTCTGCGGTACAGTCGAACGGAACATCCATGGTGATGGTCACGTGCTCTTTGTCGGAAAGCTCCCAGCGAATGCTGTACATTCCCGATGCAGAATCATATTTTGCCTCTGCATACCTCAAATCCCAGTTCAGCGTCGGTGCAAACTGTACGGTCCTGGCACCCGGATGGGATTCCATCGTGTTGATGCCGGCAACGTGACGGAACATCCATTCCTGGATGGAGCCGTAAGCATAATGGTTCATACTGTTCATGCTGATGCCGGAAATCGTACCGTCCGCAAGAAGAGAATTCCAGCGTTCCCAGACGGTAGTTGCACCAAGCTTAACCTCATAAAGCCAACCCGGAAATTCCTCGTTCAGCAACAGTTCGTAGGCAAGATCATTCATGCCGTTGTCGGTGAGCACATTGTTCAGCAATGGTGTTCCGACAAATCCCGTCTTCAGTTTGTGGTTACTCTGCTCAAACAGCTTCAGAAGCTGCCGTTTTGTCAGCTCTTCGTTCTTTGACAGATGGTATTTCAGCGTCAGCAGCAGCGCCGTCTGTGTTTTGATGCAGCAGCGGCCTGTTGCGCTGTAATATTCTTCCTGTACCACAGCAAACTGCTCCTCGGACAGCTTCTGATACTTCTCCTGCTCCTCGTGGTATCTCAGCACACCGGCCGCTTTTGCCACGATTCCTGCGCTGATCGCATAATACAGGTTTGCAATAAACTCCTCGTCCGTTGCACCCATGACCTGCTCCGCGCCCTGTACCGGATTGTCCAGTGCCAGCCAGTCGCCGAAGTGGAAAACAGATCGCCAGCCATGGTTGTCCCCATCCACTTTCGTGATGTACTCCACCCACGATTTCATGCTCACAAACTGATCTTCCAGAATGCTCTTGTCCCCGTAAAACAGATACAGATTCCACGGAATGATGCACGCCGCATCGCCCCAGACACACGCTGCATCCTCGACGCCGCACGACGGCACCACGTGCGGCACCTTTCCGCCGAGCACGCTCTGCTCTTTTGCCATGTCGTACAGGTATTTTGCATAGAATGCATACGTATCTTCGAGATACATCGCCGTCGGCGAGAATACCTGCGCATCTCCCGTCCATCCCATACGCTCGTCACGCTGCGGGCAGTCGGTTGGAACATCTACAAAATTGCACTTTAAGCCCCAGCGCACATTGCTGATGAGCTGATTGACCAAATCACTTCCTGTTTTCATCCAGCCTGTCGCTGTGATGTTGCTGTAATAAGAAAGACCCGTGAAATCCTCTTTTTTCAGATCCGGAATGCCTTCGATCTTCACGTAACGGTAGCCGTAGAACGTAAAATGCGGCACAAGATCCATTTCGGTTCCATCGGAAATATAGATGTATTCGGATTTTGCACTCCGCAGATTGTCATTGTAGAAATTGCCGCGTTGCAAAATCTCACCTGTCTGAACATGAATTTTGGTTCCTGCCGGCACGTTGACATGCAGCTTGAAAATTCCCGTAAACTCCTGCCCCATATCGAAGACCAGCTCGCCGGCCGGAGTATGAAGCAGTTCTTTAGGTTCAAACGTCTCATGAATCGTCACCGGAAGGCTCATGCGTTCCGTCAGTTCTCCTTTTGGTGCCTCACAAAAAACCGCCTTCTCCAATGGCAGTTCCGACAGCGTGTCGTCCCGGTGCTCACCGTCGTAAAGATTCGAGAATGCAATTTTACTGCGCCGCACCTGCCACGATTCATCCGTGCCAATCACCTCTTCCGAACCGTCCGCATACGTCAGATGCAGCTCCGCAATCAGCTTCCACTCATTGCCGTAAAATCCCTTGTCCTCAAACGCACTGAATCCAAACCGCGCCTTGTACCAGCCGTTTCCAAGCAGCACACGGAGCATTCCCTGTTTTGAAACCTCCTCTGTCACATCATACGTCTGATACTGTACCCATTCATTGTAATCATTGCTGTACGGCGTCAGGTACTCATCCCCGACACGCTTCTCATCCACATACACCTCATACAGTCCAAGTCCGCAGACATACAGCCTGGCCTTCGCTACCTCTTTTGCCGGAACAATTTCTTTTTCAAAATATGGATGACGGTTCTCCTTACTGTCACAGGAAATCCATTTTCCTGTCCATGCTTCATTCCGTTTTCCGGTCTCAAAAAACTGTACTTCACTCACCGCCGTCTCCCCGGCATCACTGCCCGCTTCCACGTTCCAGTAATACCGCGTTCTCGGCTCCAGATCCAGCTTCACCGGATAGAAAAGACTGCTCGCCTTATCATCCTCTCCGGAATCAAACAGCAGATGCTCCATCGCTGCATCCGATGCTACACGGATTCTCGCATAGCTCTGTTTTTTTCCTTCCGCGTCTTTCACTTTCCAGGAAAAGACCGTTCTCTCCATTCGGAACCCCATTGGATTTTCCAGATGATTCACCTGTGCGTGATAAATTTTCATTTCAATATCCTCCTCCACCTTATTTTTGAAAATTCCCCCATTTTTTCTCATTTTATCATGATCCCTTTCGAGAAAAAAGGTTCTGTTTTGCAGGAAAAAACATCTTTATTTGCACCATTTCCTGCCCACCAGACATCTCCCGGATTGCCAGAAAGTATGGGACATTTTCCCTTTTTCGGGCTACACCGAAACTAATAAGAGCCTGTGCTTTCCTTTCCCCTCCGCCGCAGTGCGATCCTGCCCGGAGGGCTTTTTACTTTACAGGAAAATTCAACGAAGTTTCCTGTAAAGTAAAAAAATGCCGGATTCTTTGAACCGCCCCAAGAAATCAGATTTTTTAGATCTAACTTTTTAGGACGGTTCATCCGACATTTTTCCGGAATTTTCCGGCTCTATCTTCAGTTTCTATCTTCAGTTCAGCAATTCATCCGCCAGCGTTCTCTTCGGCACATAGTGCACATCATTTTCATCCCGGTAATAATTCGTATTCCCATCCTCCGGCACATCTACCAGATGAATCTCCTCCGCCGGTTTTCCAAACGCCACAATCAAAAGCGGCCGGATCTCCTCTGGCAGTCCAAGCACTTCCATCACCTCGTCCGCCTGAAAATTCCCGATCATGCAGCCGCCAAGCCCCTGCTCCACAGCCGCAAGCAGCATCGTCTGCGCCACAATCCCGACATCCTTCTGATACCGGTTCAGATTCTCATCAATCCCCTTATTCTGACAGATCACAACAAAGCCCGTCGGCCGTTTTCCCGGATGCGGCAAAACCATCTCCGGCAGCGCCCGCGCCCACTTTGTCAGTCCCTGCACCTTCTCCACTTCTTCCGGCTCCCACGCCAGAAAATACTTCAACGGCTGCTTATTCACACTCGAAGGACAAAGCCGCGCACAATCCACAAACCCTTCCAACGTCTCCCGCGAAATCCGCACCGACTCATCAAAACCACGATAACTCCTGTTCTTCAACACCAGATCCCTTAACATGTCCCATATCCTCCTGTCTCAAATTTACTTTCTACCACCCACTCTACCACACCTCCCCACCCCCCGCAATCACCTTTTTCATTTTCCCTCTTGACATACTTTGATATTCAAAGTATTATATATCTAGTTTTAAAAACCACATGCTAAAGTATTTTACATCACATATTTATTCTATTTATTCGTCACCAATAACCAGATCCACGGCGCGGCGGCAGCCACTGGATCGTCCGTTTATCAAAAAAGGAGAATTTATATGCTTCCAGAATTAAAAATAGGAAATTTAGTTGCCAGATACCCCATCATCCAAGGCGGAATGGGCGTCGGCATCAGCCTCTCATCCCTCGCCGGTGCCGTTGCCAAAGCCGGCGGAATCGGCGTCATCTCCGCTGCCCAGCCCGGCTGGCGCGATCCGGAATTCGCGCGTGATCCCTTAAGCGCCAATCTTCGCGCCCTCGCCTTCCACATCCGCCGCGCCAAAGAAATCTCAAACGGCGGCATCATCGGCGTCAATATCATGTGCGCTCTGACCCACTACGAGGAATACGTCCGCTGCTGCATCGAAAACGGAGCCGATCTCATCATCTCCGGGGCCGGTCTCCCGACCGATCTGCCAAAATACACAAAGGGAAGCTCCATCAAGCTCGCCCCTATCGTTTCCCCTCCCCGGACTGCCAAGGTTCTTCTGAAGCTTTGGGACAATCACTATCACCGCGTTCCTGATCTCGTTGTCATCGAAGGTCCTGCAGCCGGAGGCCATCTCGGCTACTCCGCCGAAACCGTGGAAGAAACAGCACGGCGCGGCTACGATGACGAAATCCGGGAAATTCTGCAGATTGTACATGGCTACGAAGAAAAATATGCCTGTACCATCCCCGTCGTCTTTGCCGGAGGCGTCTACACCCATGAGGATATCCTTCACTATCTGTCGCTTGGCTGCGCAGGCGTCCAGATGGCTACCCGTTTCGTTGTCACGGAAGAATGCGATGCCGCTCCCCGCTACAAACAGGCATACCTGAATGCAAAAAAAGAAGATATCACGATCATGCACAGTCCGGTCGGCATGCCGGGCCGCGCAATCCGCAATCCGTTTCTGACGGAACGCGAACAGGAACGGGAAAAAATCTCACACTGCTACCAGTGCCTCAAAAAATGCGACAAAGCCTCCATTCCCTACTGTATTACCACAGCCCTGGCCCGCGCTGCCGATGGCGATACCGACAACGCTCTTCTTTTCTGCGGGGAAAACGCATGGCGTCTCGATCACATGACCACTGTGCCGGAGCTGATGGCGGAACTGGCCGGGGAATCCCTGCCGGACAGCAAAAAATAAAAAATTTAGTAGTGACTTTCCTTCCCAATAATGTTACAATCTTCTTTATGGTGTCAGCATAAAAAATCTTCAAGAACTGACCATAAACCCAAAATTTTTGTAACACACAAAAGGAAGGAACTCTATGAACAAACACAACAAATCCCGCAGCTCGTTTTCCGGCAAAATCGGTTACGTGCTGGCTGCAGCAGGCGCTTCCGTCGGACTTGGAAATATCTGGCGTTTTCCCTACCTCGCAGCAAAATACGGCGGAGGAATTTTCCTCCTCATTTATATCCTGCTGGCGCTCACCTTCGGCTACTCCATGATCGTTGCCGAGTCCGCCATCGGACGCATGACACGAAAAAGCCCGGTCGGCGCTTTCCAGTCGTTCGGCAAATCGAAATGGCTTTCCGCCGGGGGCTGGATCAACGCCATTATCCCGATTCTGATCGTTCCATACTACTCTGTCATCGGAGGATGGGTCATCAAATATCTGATCGAATACGTGAAGGGCAACAGTACCCTGCTCGCAGAGGACGGCTATTTTTCCGGCTTCATCTCAAACGGAGTTTCCACAGAGCTCTGTTTTGCCGTTTTCTGCCTTATTACGGTCGCCATCATCTACGCCGGTGTGCGAAACGGCATTGAACGCGTTTCCAAGGTGATGATGCCGATTCTGATCGTCCTTTCCGTTATCATTACCGTTTATTCCGTAACAAGACCGGGCGCACTGGCAGGCGTGAAGTATTTCCTTGTTCCGAACCTCAAAAACTTTTCATGGATGTCCGTTGTTGCCGCCATGGGACAGATGTTCTACTCCCTCTCGATTGCGATGGGTATTCTGATCACCTTTGGCTCCTACATGAAAAAAGACACCTCGATTGAGGATTCCACACGCAACGTCGAAATCTTTGACACTGCCATTGCGATCATGGCAGGCCTGATGATCATTCCTGCCGTCTTTGCCTTCTCCGGCGGAAATCCGGATACCCTGCAGGCAGGACCTTCCCTGATGTTTATCACCATCCCGAAGGTATTCGCCAATATGGGCTTTGGCACTGTGATCGGTATTCTGTTTTTCCTTCTGGTGCTGTTTGCCGCACTGACCAGCTCCATTGCATTGACAGAAAGCGCCGTTTCCACCTTTGAGGATGAGCTCGGCTGGGGCCGTAAAAAATCGACCGTTCTGATCGGCGTTATCATGATTACGCTCGGAACGCTCTCCTGCCTTGGCTACGGACCGTTTTCCTCCGTCACCATTCTTGGCATGCAGTTCCTGGATTTCTTCGACTTCCTGACAAACTCCGTAATGATGCCAATTGCTGCCATTGCCACCTGTCTTCTCGTTTCGAGAGTCATCGGTGTGGCAAAAATCGAGGAAGAAATCATCCATGGCGAGAGCCGCTTCCGCAGAAAGAAAATCTTTCTTGTCATGATCCAGTATCTCTGCCCGGTGTTTGCACTGATCATTCTGTTCAGTTCCGTGGCAAATGCATTCGGCTGGATCACCATGTAATGAATCTGTAAACGATGAAAAAAGATTGTTTTCGAAACACGATCACGATTTCGAAAACAATCTTTTTTTATCCAAATCTGTCACACCAGCATCAGGAATCCGTCAGCAGCAGAATATCTTCCTCCTTCAGATACAGCTCCTTTGGAATCCCCATTTCCGGGCTCCAGTCTGTTTTTGCGATCTTCCACTGCAGCCAGCTGCATTCGGCATTCTTCCGGAACGAAATGTTCCATTCAAACGGATCTTCCCAGATTTCGGATTCGTTGACCGGAAATACATTTTCCTCACCCGGCCTTTCTACTGTGGCCAGAAAATGTGCCCGGATGCCGACTGCGCGGATATCGTCTGCAATTTCCCGCTCCTTTACGTGCAGCGTTACGCCCCAGTCCACGGCCCGCAGCGTGTGCGCATCCACCCGCTCGGCCGCCGAAATGTTCTTGCAGCCCGACAAAATTGCCGCTGTGCGCGTCTTCGGATTCTGGAAAAATTCCTTCAGCGGTTCCATGACTTCCATCTTTCCCCGGTTCATACAGCTGACCGTATCGCAGAGGCAGTACACCTCATCGCGGTTGTGTGATACGAAGATGACCGGTTTTCCGGCCTCCTTCAGATGTTTGTACATCTCCTGCTCCAACTGCCATTTCAGATAGGTATCGAGCGCTGAAAACGGCTCGTCGAGCAGAATCAGCTCCGGCTCTGCTGCGAGCATCCGTGCCATCGCGACGCGCTGTTTCTGTCCGCCGGAAAGCTGTCCCGGGATCTTTTTCTCCAGCCCTTCCAGCTGAAACTGGCGGATCAACGATTCCGTCCGGCTCCGGTCCGGCCGTTTTCCCATGCCTGCCTCAATATTCTGCACAACATTCATATGCGGAAACAGGGCGTAATCCTGGAACATATAACCGACTTTCCGCTTCTGCGGCGGCAGATTGATTTTTTTCTCCGAATCAAACAGCACCTTGCCGTCAAGGACAATCCGCCCTTCATCCGGCTTTTCGATTCCGGCGATGCACTTTAAGGTCATGCTTTTTCCACAGCCCGACGCGCCGAGAATCGCAAAAATCTCCCGCTCCGCCCGGAACTGCATATGCATAAAAAATCCGTCCAGCTTTTTCGTAATATCTACTTCAAGCGCCATTCTTTATCCTCTACCACTGTTTCTGATTTTTCTTTCTCCGGTTACCCAGAAGGTTCATTGCCGTCATCGCAAGGAATCCGACGAGCAGTACGACAACAGACCAAAAACCCGCCGTTTTATAATCCCCGTCCTGAATCACCATTGCGATTTTCTGGGAAACGGTACCCGTCTTTCCCGGAATATTTCCGGCCAGCATCGACGTCGCACCGTACTCACCGAGCGCCCTTGCAAATGCCAGTACCGTACCGGAGAGCACGCCGGGACCTGCCGATGGGATGACCACTTTCCAGAAAATCTTCCACTCCGACATACCAAGCGTCCGCGCCGCATAGATCAGGTTCGTATCCACCTGCTCAAATGCCGCTCTCGTATTGCGGTACATCAGCGGAAACGCGATAATCGTTGCCGCCAGAATACAGCCAAGCCATGTCTGTACTGCCTTGATACCGAAATTCTCATACAGTGCAGCACCAAACGGACGGCGGAGGCTGAAAATCAGAAGCAGGAAAAAGCCTGCAACGGTCGGCGGCAGAATCATCGGAAGTGTCAGAAAGCCGTCAATTACGGCACGCGCGCCGGGACGCAGCTTCATCACCGCACGCGCGGCAAAAATACCAAAGAAAAAGGACAGAATCGTCGCCACAATACCGGTCTTGATCGAAATGACAAGCGGGCTCCAGTCCAGTGACTGTAAAAAATCCAGTATTTCCTGCATAACATTTCCTTTCTATCCATGGCAGCCCTGCATACCTGCATCACGCATCCTGCCCGGATTTTCTCTGATGCAAAACCACCGTCCGTAGAAACGAAATCTTTCTTTTTCGGACGGTGATTCCAAATCCCTGCTGTTTTTTGTGGGATCTTCTTTTTATTCTACCTCTGTATCAAAGTAATAATTCCGGAAGATGGCGGCTGCCTCATCAGAAGTCAGAAACTCTACAAAGTCTTTCGCTGCTGCCTGCTCGGTCTCATCTGCCTCTTTGTTGACAACCTGTGCTGTCGGGTAGATGACATTTCCGGTCAGATCGTACGGAACGACCTGCAGAACCTTCAGACGGTCCTCCAGACCGTAGGTATCGGAATAATAAACCGTACCAACCTCGTTGGATCCCTCTGCAACTGCGGAAGTAACGGCTCCTACGTTTGCACACTCATTGATTTCCACGCCGCCGAGCGCTTCGGAAACCTGCTGGGTTGTGATAGCCGATACGTCGTCTGCTTTCTCCAGAATGCCTGCATTGACCAGTGCTTCTCTTGTGTATTTTCCAACCGGAACGGAACCGTCTGCCAGTGCGATGCTGGATGCCTTGTTCAGATCCTCCAGGCCCGTAACTTCTGTATTGTTTCCCTCATAGGTTACAACGCAGACCTGATTGTTTACGATGTTGTGACGGGTTCCCTCAACCAGGAGATTCTCACCCTCAAGCTGATCCATCTGTTTTGCTGCTGCGGAGAAGAATACGTCGCAGGATGCACCCTCTTCGATTTGTGTCATCAGGGTTCCTGAGCTGTCATAGCTTCCAACCAGTTTGACATTCGGCTGGGTCTTATTGTACTCGATGATCAGCATCTCCATTACGGAGTTCAGGCTCTTTGCGGCAAATACGGTGACGGTGGTATCGTCAAATACTTCGCCGTCTGCTGTGCTCTTGGCGCTGGATGCGCTCTCTGCTTCCGAAGAAGCGCTGGATGCAGATGTGCTCTCTGCCTTGGAGCTGCTCTTACTGGAAGAATCTGTGGAATTGGAAAATCCGCATGCGGCAAGAGAAAGTGCCATAGCTGCCATCAGAAGAATGGATACGGTTTTCGTTTTCATGATAATTGACTCCTCATTTTGTATATTTACGTATGAAGCGCCGGATGTGCACCTTTTCGTTTTCCGGTTTTTGCTGACCGGATCTGAATGAGCTGTGCGGCAATGCTGATTGCAATCTCCGCCGGCGTCTCGCTTCCGATCTCGATTCCGATCGGGGCATAGACACTGTCGAGCTGTTCTCCGGTAAAACCCTGCGCTTCCAGTTTTTCGCGCACATACTTTGTCTTTCTGCGGCTTCCCACCACACCGATGTACGACGCGCCGGTGCGAAGTGCAAACGCCTCGGCATCCGCATCGCACCGGTGGCCGCGTGTCACAATCACGAGATAATCATTTTTCCGGATCGAAAGAATCTCGTCCAGTTTCGTAAAATCCACCAGCATGGTCTGCCCGGCATCCGGGAACAATGCTTTGTCCACATATTCCTCCCGGTCATCGAGTACGATACAGCAGAAATCCAGATGATGCAGCACCGGAACGAGTTCCTGGGCCAGATGGCCGCCGCCGAACAGATAAACCTTTCCGTCGTAGCAGAATTCCTCGGCGTAATACGTTTTCCCGTCCAGTTCCAGAATCCGGCAGTGGCCCGCTTTTTCCTGTGCCGCCGGAAGCATTTCCCACGCTTCTTTTTCCAGCACGCGGATGCCGGTTCCGTCCAGCGCAAAAAAAATCCAGTAACTGCGGTACTGCTCCTGCGCCGCAAGTGCCTGCGCCAGACTTTCTGCTTCGCCGTGCGCTCCATTCATAAAATAGAAGCACACCTTCACTCTGCCGCCGCAGACCATGCCAAGCCCCTTCCCCTCTCCGGTTCCGAGATCGTATTCTCTGTATTCACTTTTCTTCTCCTGCACCAGCTCCTGCGCATGCAGAACCGCCTGATATTCCAGGTTTCCGCCGCCGATAGTTCCGAAAATCCGTCCTTCCCGGCCGACCAGCATATAGGCGCCCGTCGTGCGCGGAATGGAGCCGTCCCCTTCGGTGATAAAGGCAAGAACCGTGTCCTGTCCCTCTTCCAGCTGTGCAAGCAGTTTCCGGTAAAGTTCGTCCATGTTTCCTCTCCTTGTGTCTGATCGCTGGTCTACTTTTCCGTCACCAGTTCGATGGTGTCACCCTTTTGAATCGTGCCGCCGCGCAGCACCACCGCGAAAACGCCCTCCCGCGGCATGATGCATTCACCCATGCGTTTGAAAATCTCGCAGTGGCTGTGGCACTCCTTTCCGATCTGCGTCATCTCAAGCAGCGCATCCCCGCAGGAAAACCGCGTGCCGACCGGCAGATTCCGGAAATCATATCCTTCCACGATCAGGTTTTCCCCGAAGGCGCCGAGCGGAATATCCGCCCCTTTTGCACGGAAGGCTTCTATTTTTTCATACGACAAAAGGCTCACCTGGCGGTGCCAGTGCCCGGCGTGTGCATCGCCCTCGATGCCCCAGTCTTCCACCAGCTTCGCCGTTTCCACCTCGTGCTTTGCCGTTCCCCGTTTTTCACTGATACAGATTCCTATGATTTTTCCCATTTCTTTTGTTTCCTCTTCTTTTCGAACCGCCGTCATTTCATCCGCCGATACCGGACATCAGGTGGTGCTCTGTCATATCCTTCGGCCGCTCAAAGCAGTGTTCCATCGGCTTTTTTAAGATTGCCTGTGCCATCACATCCCGCAGATCCGCCGCCGTTCCGTTCTGCAGAACCTCCCGCAGATCCACGCCGTTCTCATAGCAGAGACAGAGCTTTAAAAAGCCGCGGCTTGTCAGCCGTACGCGGTTGCAGCTTCCGCAGAACTTTCCGTGGATCGCGCTGATAAAGCCGACGGGCATCGACAGCTTTTTGTACCGCACATAAGCCGCAGGACCGTTTCCTTCTTTTTCCTGGTCCGGCGTACATGCCCCATACCACTGTTCCAGCTCTGTTTTCAGCGCCTCATTCGACGGACCCACGTACGATTTTCCGGCGCCCACCGGCATCACCTCGATGAACCGCACCGGGACTTTTTCCTGCTCTGCAAATTCAATCAGTTCCTGCGCATGCAGTTCTTTTCGATGCACCGCATTCAGCTTCACTAAAAGACCCGCCTCTTTGGCCGCGCAGATGCCCTGCTTTACCTGCTCCAGCGCATCGCGTCCGGTAAGCGCCGCAAACTCTGCCGCATCCACTGTATCCAGGCTCACATTCACACTGTCACAGCCGGCCGCCTTCAGATCCCTCGCACACGATGCCAGGCGCACGCCATTCGTCGTGATCCCAACGGATGCGGTGCCCGGCACTGCTTTTATTTTCTGCACCAGCTCCACGCACTCTTTTCTTACCAGCGGTTCCCCTCCGGTAATCCGGTAATGCGTGATGCCAAGCCCAGCCGCGGCGTGCACAATCTTCAGCATCTCTTCGACGGTAAGCGGTGGATTCTGTTCCGCCTGCTCCAGTGCACAGCCCGCCGCACTCTCCGGCATACAGTACCGGCATCTCAAATTGCACGCGTCCGTGATGGAAATCCGCAGGTAATCTATCGTTCTGTCATACTGATCCTTCATCGTTTATCTGCCTTTTCCAAAACCGCAGTTCGGGAAGGTGCAGACCTTGCAGTTCAGGCAGAGACCGCCCTCGCCAAGACCGGCCAGCTCCTCCGCTGTCACCTCATCATCTGCAATGAGGCGCGGCAGGACAAGATCGAAAATCGTCCGTTTCGAATACATGACGCATCCCGGCAGGCCGACGATCGGTGTTCCGTTTTCGGCATACGCCAGAAGGAACATGGCTCCCGGCAGCACCGGCGCGCCGTAAGAAACGATGCGTGCTCCGGTATTTTTGATCGCCAGCGGCGTCTTGTCGTCCGGATCCACACTCATTCCTCCGGTGCAGAAGACAAGATCGGCACCCGCTTCCATCGCGCGTCGGCATCCGTCTGTGATCTTCGATGCATCATCATCGTAAACCTCATGAAAGATCATCTCCGCGCCGAATTCTGCCAGCTTTTCCTGGATAACCGGTGTGAAGGTGTCCTCGATCCGATGGTAATACACTTCATTTCCCGTTGTCAGAACCGCAAATTTTTTCTTGTGGAACGGCTTTAAGGTCAGGATCGGCCCGTCGGAACAGACTGCCTGTGCCGTCTCCATCTTCTCTTTTTTGATGACGAGCGGAATAATTCTCGTCCCCGCCAGTTTGTCGCCTTTTTTCACGTATGTATCACCGTGGCGCGTCGCAATCATCATCTCGCCGAGGCTGTTTACTTTTTTCAGCTTCTCGCGGTCCACTTTCAAAAGACCGTCGCAGTCCGCGATCAGTTCAATTTTTCCTTCTTTGACATCGGACGGATGCATGTGATCGTTTTTACACATATCGTAAAGAATCTGTGCCGCCTCATTTTCATGCAGCATTGTATCGTCCTTTTCCCAGATGTAAATGTTGTCCTTTCCGACACTTAACAGCACCGGAATATCTTCTTCTGTAATGATGTGGCCTTTGCGGAATACCGCATCTTTTGTCACACCTTTGATAATCTGTGTAATATCGTGGCAGAGCACCTGGCCTACCGCGTCTTCTGTTTTCATCAGTTTCATCTGAAACGCCTCACTTTTTCTATTTGAATCTATTCCAGTTCCCCGCAGATCACTTCCAGCACGCTTCCGGCGATGCACCGCGCCTTATCGGAAATCGTGAAGCAGTTCTGCAGTTCTTCTTTCCGCGGATCGATGTCCGCAATCTTAAATCCCTTCGTCACCGGATAGCCGTCGCGGATCAGCCCGCGCAGCAGACCGGAGAGAGATGCTTCCACAGGTACCGTCCCGTTTTCTGTCTCAATCTCTGCAATCACAGCCCTGGCTTCCACAATGTCTCCGATCGAAGCCACATTCCGCAGAATACCTTCCGCCTGTGCATGCATCACACGCTCTTTTCCGTACCCGCCGATGATGCCCGGAATGCCAGTGTTCGGAACCGCGCTTCCGCTTCGGATCACGCGTCCAAGATTATGACCGCGCTTCGTCTCAATTACAACATCCACATCTTCTCCTGCCGTAAAGCCCGGTCCGAGGGCAATCACAAGCGGCGCCATCTCTTTTGTCGTCCCGAGATTTTTCTTCGCCAGAATCGCATCGACCACGACGGCCGGGCGAAGTGCTGCAATGCTTAGTCCCGCCGGATCCACGAGCACCGGAACACCATCTTTCTTCCAGATCCGCTCCATTTCCTGTTCCAGAAGTTCTTTCCGGTTCTTTTTCTCTGCGAGATCCACGTCCATGCGCACGGCTTCCACGTCCTCTACCCTGGCGCTGCCGGCATATACCGCTTCGCTCAAAGCCACCTGCCGCCGGATCGCCGCCGGGTGCTCTGCTTCCAGAACCAGCAGACGAAAGCCCGCTTTTTTCAGACGATGGATCGTACCGGTTGCAAGATCTCCTGCTCCCCGTACCACGATCAGATCTTTCTTTTTCATCTTCGCTGTCTTCCTTCTTTCGTTTCAGCAGCCGCCGTTTTCTTCCGTCTTCCGCGGTCTGCCTCGTTATTCTCGTGCGAGAATAACGCTTTTTCCATTAATAAAAATACAGGAAAGGACCCGTTTTGTCAACGTGTCCCCGTAAAAAATGTTATTTTTCTTCTGTTCCAAACCACTTCTGAAACGACGCATCGGCGCCTGCGCGGACTTCTTGTTCAAACTTCCGGTACCGCTTCAGGAATTCTTTTCCCTCCGGGGTCAGTACCGTCTGGCCGCCGTTGCTGCCGCCCCGGTTGCCCTGTACCAGCGGGATGCCGAGATCCTCCTCGGCGCGCTTTAAGATTTTCCATCCCTTCGAGTACGCCATCTGCATGCATTTGCAGCCCTTCAAAAGGGAGCCGGTTGCTTCCACATGCTCCATCAGCTCCGCCACACCGGGACCGAAGGCATGATCCGTCCGGCTGACGCGCAGCCGCATGTCGTACCGCAGCTTCTGTCGTAATGTTTCTTCTTTTTCTTCCATTTCCACCTCACACCTCTACAACAGCACACGGTACTCCGCCTCATAGGCAAGTCCCGCCGTCTGAAGTGCCGCAAGGATTTCTTTTCCCTCTTCCGGCGCTGCTTTCCAGGAAAGGCCGCAGCCCGCCGTAATTTCCCGCGGAACGGGGATCATCCTTCCCGGCAGGCCGTGCGCTCTCGCATACTGCTCCATCTGCATCGCCTGCGTTGTCCCCGCAAACGTCAGAATCCAGGTTTCTTTTCGCTGTCTCATATCGTTTCTTCCTTTTTCCAGCTTCTTTTGTATCCCGGATGCCGGCTGCCGCCTCTCTCACTGCTGCATTTCTTCTTCGGCAAACTCCCGCAGAGCCTGCGCGGCAATCCGGACTTCTTCTTCCGTCAGTACATGGGAAAAGCTGAACCTCACGGCTCCCTGCTCCCGTGTCCCGAGTGCTTCGTGCATCAGCGGCGCGCAGTGTGCCCCGCTTCGGACTGCAATACCATAGTTCTCATACAGCCAGTCGCTGACATATCCCGAATCACAGGAGCCGATGTTTAATGCCGCCGTTGGTACCCGCTGCTGCAGATCGTCTGTTCCATATAAAGTAAGTCCCGGGATTCCCTGAATTTCCTCCAGAAAGAGGTGCATCAGCTCCCTCTCTCTTTTGTAAATCATTTCAATCCCCGTCTTCTCCAGATATTCCAGCGCTCCCAGAAGTCCCGCAATTCCGTGGACATTTAAAGTTCCCGCTTCCAGGTGCTCCGGCATCGCCGCAGGCTGTTCTTTTTCATAGCTTCGGATTCCGCTTCCGCCCATTTTGAGCGGCCGGATCGAAAGTTCGGGACGGACGTAGATTCCGCCGGTTCCCTGCGGCCCTAATAGTCCCTTGTGGCCGGAAAAGCAGAGCACGTCGATCCCGCTTTTCTGTACATTGATCGGCAGAATCCCCGCTGTCTGCGCCGCATCGACGATCAGAAGCAGGGAATGGTGTTCCGCAATTTCGCACACCCGCGCAAGATCCGTGATATTTCCGGTCAGGTTGGAGGCATGCGTAACGACAAACGCTTTCGTGTTTTTCCGCACTGCCGCTTCCATCTGATCGTAATCGATCCTTCCAGATACATCCGCCGGAATCACGGAAAGCTCCAGTCCCTGTTTTTCCAGTGCATACAGCGGGCGCAGAACGGAATTATGCTCGCAGACTGTCGTGATCACATGATCCCCCGGCCCGAAGAGTCCGAAAATTGCCGTGTTCAGTGCCTCCGTATCGTTGCACGTAAACGCAATCCGCTCTGGACTCTCCGCGTGAAACAACTCTGCCAGCCGCATTCTCGTCTCAAAGACGATGCGGCCCGCATCCAGTGTCGCATCGTGTGCACCGCGGCCTGCATTTCCACAGCCGCGCAGTGCCTGGATCATACGCTCCTCTGCTTCTTTTGGATGCCACAGCGACGTTGCCGCCGAATCGAGGTAAATCATGGCTTAATCACGCGGTCTGCGCTGCTCATGCGCTCCACGATGTCATACATGTTGGTCACACTGCCGACCTGCAGCTTTTCAGTGATGCCGTAGAAGTTCAGGCATGTTCCACAGGTCAGAATTTCAACGCCGCGCGCTGCCAGATCTTTCAGATCCTCCAGGGACTCGGAACCCTCGCAGGTCAGCTTTGCACCGCCGTTGTAGCACAGAATCGTATCCGGCAGCTCATCCTGCTGGGTCAGTGCATAAAGGAAGCTCTTCATCAGAATTTTACCCAGCTCCTCGGCTCCTTCGCCCATATGGTCTGCAGAAAGAACGACGAGTTTTGTTTTCTTTGCCGCCGGTACGAGGCATACGGTTTTCTCTTCTGTTTCAGCCGGCTCTGTTTCCGATACGGTGAACTCCACATGATACTCTTTTTCTTTCTTCTCTTTTACCAGAAAGCCATATCCTTTCTGCTGCGCCATTTTTTCCAGGTTCTGCACGGCGATTTCATTATCCACCAGAACCTCCACTTTTCCGCTTCCCGCAAGTTCTGCAATCGCATTTTTTGCCTTTACCAGCGGTACCGGGCACACATCACCCATTGCGTTTACTGTCTTTTTCTCCATCTCTGCCATTTTTCATTCTCCCTGCCTTACCATTTCCTGCTCTGTGTCACATAAATTTCGGTTCCTGCCGGCTCTGTGATTTTTCCAACGATTGCTGCCGGAATCCCCTGCTCCAGCAGTTTTCTCTGCATTTTTTCTGCATCCACGGCATCCACGGCCATCAGAAGCCCTCCCGATGTCTGCGGGTCAAACAGCACCTCCTGCATGCCGAACGGTATATCCTTAAAGGTCACATGCTGCTCCAGATGATTCCGGTTCCGCTGGCCTGCCGCAGTGATCAGAAACTCCTCCGCCGCTTCCACAGCCCCCGGGAACACCGGAATCTGATCCGCCCAGATATGGCAGGACACGCCCGACTCCATCATCTCATGCAGATGTCCTAGGAAACTAAAGCCCGTTACATCGGTACAGGCATGAATGTTATACTTCCGTGCCGTCTCCGAGGCGTACTTATTCAGCGTCATCATCGATTCCACTGCCTTTTGAAATCCCCCCGGGTTTTCCTCCCCGACGCGGTGCGCCGCACAGAGAATGCCGGTTCCGAGCGGTTTCGTCAGAATGAGCAGATCACCCACGCGGCCAGTATTGTTCTGCCAGATCCGGTCCGGATGCACGGTTCCCGTGACAGAAAGGCCGTATTTTACACTGTCATCCGCAATCGAATGACCGCCGGAGAGCGATCCGCCCGCCTCCTGCACCTTTTCCGCGCCGCCGCGCATGATTTCTCCGAGGACATTCAGATCCATCTGTTCCGGAAAGCAGACGATATTCAGGGCTGTCCGCACCTCTCCGCCCATCGCATAGATGTCGCTTAAGGCATTCGCCGCCGCAATTTTTCCAAACGTGTACGGATCCTCCACCACCGGCGGAAAGAAATCCAGCGTCTGGACCATCGCAAGGTCGTCCGTCAGCCGGTAGACGGATGCATCGTCTTTGCTGTCATAGCCCACCAGCAGATTCGGATCCTTTTCCCCTTTCGGCAGCTTCTCCAGAATATGTTCGAGCACGCCTGCCCCGAGCTTTGCCGTACAGCCGCCGCTCTTACAGAAAATAATTTTTTCTTCTTCCATCGTTACCTGTTCCCTCTTTTTTCAGCTTCTTCCGCACTCTCCGTCCGTTCCGCGCAGAAGTCCCAACGCATGCGGCAGGGTATCAAGTACAAATCCAAGACTCTCTTCCACCGCCTTCGGGCTTCCCGGCAGATTGATAATCAGCGTCCGATGACGGATTGCACTCACTGCCCGGCTCAGCATCGCCCGTTTTGTGATCGCCATGCTGCCCGCGCGGATCGCCTCCGCGATGCCAGGTGCCACACGGCCGGATACCGCCAGAGTTGCCTCCGGTGTCACATCCCGCATGGAAAATCCCGTGCCGCCTGTCGTGAGGACAAGATCGCACTGCTCCAGATCGGCAAGCCGGATCAGTTCCTCCTCGATCATCGCCCGCTCATCCGGCAGAAGACGCATCGAAACGACCTCATACTGCTCCGCCGGAAGCAGCTCTTTGATCCTTGGGCCGCTCTTATCCTCGCGCTCGCCCTGATATCCTTTGTCACTTAACGTTACAATTCCCACCCGGAAAACCGGGAAATCTTTCTTTTCTGTCATGCTTTATTTTTCCTCTTTCTGATAGATATAATGACCGCTCTTTCCGCCGTCCTTTTCCAGAATGTGGATATCACGAATCACCATGCCGCGGTCCATCGCCTTGCACATATCGTAGATCGTGAGCAGCGCTGTGGAAACGCCAGTCAGCGCCTCCATCTCCACGCCGGTCTTTCCGACACATGATGTGGTGCACACGGCCGTAATAGAATTTGTATTCTCGTCCGTGGTAAATGTCACTTCGCAGTTCGTCAGCGGCACAATGTGGCACAGCGGAATCAACTCCGCATTCTTCTTCGCCCCCATGATGCCTGCCAGCCGTGCAACGCCGAGCACATCGCCTTTTTTCGCCGTATGGTCCCGCACGGCTGCAAATACCTCCGGGCTTACCTGTATGGTTCCCGTCGCCGATGCTGCCCGGTACGTGTCAGGCTTCTCATGGACATCGACCATGACGGCGCTGCCGTCTTTCTTAAAATGGGTAAATTCCGCCATCTGTCTCCTCCGTTCTATTTCCGTTTTATTCTCCGGGTTCCCACTCTTCTTCCGCTTCACGCACGGGAAGCTCTGCTCTCCCATACCAGGGATTCGTGTTCTCACCGCTTTGTCTTCTGTTTCCTGTCGCGCACGTAACCAGAACATGCTCGATCCCCTGCCTGCGCAGCAGCTCCACAAGTTTCTCTGCGGCCGCCCGGTGTTCTTTTTCCTCATACTGGTGCAGTACCGCATAAAACGTTCTGCCTTTCAAATCCTTCTGCTGTCCCTGTTCCGATGCGATCAGCCGTGCCAGATCTTCTTCCGTGATATGGTGTTCCATCGTACAGCCAAGCAGTTCCGCCGCCCGTTCTGCCCGAAAGCAGCCCTTGCCAAGCGGCTGTCCCAGTGCCGAAAGACCTGTCACACCAATCACAAGATCTGAAGAGGAAAGCAGCGCCGGTTCATGTTCCGCCGGTGCCTTGCACGGCAGGTGCCTCGCGCCGTCCGCCTCGATCAGCGTCAGATCGGCCTTTTTGCGTGCCTCTTCAAATAGTTCCGTTTCCGGCATGGAAAGCTTTTCCGGATCCCGGCAGGCACTCCCGATAATCGCTGCGCGGCCTGTGCGAAGTTTTCTTTCGACCGCTTCCAGACTCTGGTCATGCCATTCTTTCGGCGGACGGTAAATGTGCGTCGAAGTTGTCACCAGTACCTTCTGATCGTTTTTTACGCAAAAGCCTGCCATCTCGTACAGTAGCGTCGTTTTTCCGCCGCCGCCGATGATAGAAACTACATGGTTCTTTTCCTTTAAAAATGGGAACGCCGTTCCCATTCCTACCGGCTCCAGCTTCTGTTTTTCTGTTTTCTGCCAGATTCAAAGCATCTCCTCTGCCCCCCTTCTGCCGTCTTTCTTTCTCACTCTACCATACTCATTTTGGGCTGTCAAATTTTACTCGCGCCGTAAAAACTTGAAAAAAGAACTGCCCCGATCGGGCATCCCCATCAGAGCAGTTCTTCTATTCTTACTGAACGTGTACGGTAAGCACCGCTGCATTTGATCTGTTTCCATCGCTGTCCGTCACATGATACGTCAGCGTGTAATCTCCCGGCACTGCAGTATCCACATCGCCGTCGATCTCAATTTGGTTAAAGAGTGACTCCTGGCTGTCTGCATCATCGGTCATCTCTTTGATATAGCTGGTTTTGTCCAGATTGTTTCCGGCTTCCACTGTTACTTCATACGTATTCAGGTACAGTTTTGGGCTTTCCGCCGGCAGTGCTTCGATTTCCATCTGCGCATCTGTCTCATTTTTTGTGCCCTCTGTGTCATTCTTCTGCGGCTCCTCTGCTGCCGGTGCAGACTCATCTGCCGCCCCACTGTTATCCGTTTCCTGCGTAGCCTCATTTTCCGCCGGGGTATCTTCCGCTGCAGCTTTATAATTCACGCGGCGTGTTGCTTTTGATACATTATTGTGACTGTCCTTTGCCGCATAGACAACCGATGCACTGGTATGGTCATCGTTCGGGAAAATGTTTTCAATCACCAGCGAATCTGTCACATCTCCGTCTTTCTCATCCGTTGCAGTAACACCTTCCAGCAAAGGCGCTGTATCACTGCCTTCCGCATACGTTACATCCCCATCAGCTGGAAGCTCGATTTCCGGGCCTTTTCGGTCGTCCGTCACTACGACAGCTGCTGTACCGGCTCCTAGCGCCACGCACAGGACAATCAAACCTGCAACAATCCCTTTTTTCATGGCAGTTAATCGTCCTCCTCCTGGCCGTAATCTCCATATTTGTACTGACCGTATTTTCCGTATTTCCCATACGCCTGTTTCTGCATATCCACCTTGTTCAGGACAACGCCAAGCAGCGGGCAGTTACTTCTCTCGAGCTGGCTCTTTACTTCCTGTGCAAAACGATAGCTGATCACACCGGACTCAATGACCATGATTGAACCATCACAGATTTCTGCAACGATTGCACTGTCGATAACGCTTCCAAGCGGAGGAGTATCCACAATCACATAATCGTAAACTTTACGAAGTGCATTTAAAAGACTTCGGAAGTTCTTTCCCCCCAGAAGCTCTGCCGGATTCGGCGGAAACGGGCCGGAATAAATCATGTAAAAGTTCTTTACATTGGTAGAACAGATGACATCCTCCAGAGTTGCCTGACCGGACAGGAAGTGTGCCAGTCCGCGAACAGATTTCTGTGTTTTCGTTCTTCCAAGAAGAACCGATTTCCGAAGATCGGCATCGATCAAAATCACTCTTTTTCCGCTCTCTGCAAGAGAAATGCCGAGCTGCATAGAAACACTGCTCTTTCCCTCATTTGGTGTACAGCTTGTAACCGCGATTACTTTCTTATCTTCTCCGCAGAACTGAAGGTTGGTCCGAAGAGATTTGTAGGCTTCCACAATCTGATAGCCTGATTTTTCCTGTTTTACTACTACCTGATTCACGTTCCGTATCCTCCCTTATTTCTTTCTTCCACGGCCGTTTTTGTTTTTCTTCTTGCTCTTTTTCTGTCCTTCTGCAAGAGGAATTATGCCGAGTGTACTGACACCCAGATAACGTTCTACATCTTCGGAGGTCTGGATGGTGTCATTTGTCAGATAAACAATAATGATGATGACAATCGCGATAAATGCACCTGCTATTGCACCGATCAGCCCGTTTTTCTTAATACTTGGGCTTACCGGCTCATCTGGAATATTCGCCTCATCTACCACATTTACAGCTTCTGTGTTCATAACGTTCTGAATATGATCTGATGCTGCTACACGGATTGCATCCGCCATCTGGCTTGCTACATACGGATCTTCGTCTTTTACTGTAATCGAAAGGATACGCGTATCGTTCTGTGTAGTAACAGTAATTTTGTTCAAAAACTCCTCATAGGTAAGATCCAGATTTAACTGTGCAATAACGGTTTCAACAACCTGACGGCTCTGAATCAGCTCCGCATAGTCTTTGGTTAAAAGAGAACTTGCCTGCAGATCTCCACTTGTTACAGTACTGCTGCTGTCCTGTTTTGACAGTACATACATTTTTGTCGTCGATTCATACTGCGGCTTCATAAATACTTTGCTGACCAGTACCATCAGAAGGCCAAGTGCCAATGCAGCTAAAATCACATAGCCAATTTTGCTCCAGAGCACACGAAGCAGTTCCAGTAAATCGATTTCAATTTCATCCTGATTCTGTTGATTCGTTTCCATCTTCTTCTCCTGACTTTTTTTAGATTTCTCCGGCATCCCTTAAGATTTCCATCGGATTATCGTGGAAAATCCTTTCGGCATATGCCTCTCCCATTTTTTTTGAAACATAGGCAGCGCCTGCTCCTATGTTGGGAATACGTGTTTTTGTGTTGTGGGAATCGCTGCCGACAAAACCGAGCAGATCTTCCTTCATCAGTTTTCTGCAGTAGCGTTTTGCCCCCCACGTATACTTTCCAAGTATACTTTCCACATTCACCTGCAGTCTTGCGCCCATATCCACCAGATCGCTGGAAAATCCGACGCTCTTTACCGTTGCCTGATAGCGCTCCACATGCGCGATAATCGGTTCATAACCGCAGGACAGTACATTGTAGACTCTCTCACGGATATGCTGTGCGGAATCTCCCTCGGAAAATTCCAACAGAACATAGGATGAACCGGCCATGGTCACATATTTCCGTTTTTCCAGGATATCCTGAAGATCCATGTTCGAGTGAAGTTCACACCCGAGATAAAGCGACATATCCGGATATTCCTTTTTTGCCGCTTCCTGCAGTTTCAGAAACTGCTCATGTACCTTTTTTGCCGGTGTTTCAAACATCCGCCGCCGATAATGCGGTGTGATGATAATCTTCCTGACCCCGTCCTCGTGCTGCATTTTCAGCATCGCCAGCGACTCTTCCAGGTCAGCTGCACCGTCGTCTACCCCCGGGACCATATGGCAGTGTACATCAAATAATTCCTTCATACCTTATCCCTCTTTTTGTGTTCTTTCTTCAAGTCACGCATACTTAGACATTCTACTTTAGTATACATCCTTTTGTGATCTCTGGCAATACAAAAAACATACTCTGTATTTATTTTTTAACATTTTTGTCAAACTTGCCTAAAATGAGGGATAAAAAAGAGACCTCCATTTTCATGTCGGCCTCTCCCGTTATTTTCTGCAGATGAAAACCCCTGCCTCTTTTGTGATCGCAATTCCGCCGTGTTTCTGAATTTTCTTTTCCAGAAATTCTTTGAATTCCCGCTGTCTCGGATACAGATACTCATTCTGATTTCCATGGCAGGAAAGGATATAGTCCAGAAGCGGCTCCGGCCGGTCGACCCAGAGACTGTCCTCGTAGATTCTTTTCTCTACGCTGCCAAAATAAGGCTTTAACTGCTTTTCTCCGTGATCCAGACCAAAAATAGTATACAGCGCCACCTCCGAAAGATTGATCTGCGGATCAAACTCCTGTACCAGATCGGTAATCTCTTTCATATGGCCTTTTCCATACGTACTGCAGTAGAACACGCCGTCATCTGAAAGCACACGGCTGATTTCCTGCAGACCGCGGGACAGATTCTGGACATAGAACAAAACATGATTTGCAATAATCCGGTCGTATTCCGCATCCGGAAACGGAAGCTTCTGGCAGTCCAGTGTCCGGAAATCAAAACAGAATGCCTTTTCTTCTCCCAGATTTTCCGCCGCATCCCGGATCATGCCGTCCGACAGGTCAGACAGACAGATATACTTTCCTTTCAGCACGGATGGCTCCGCTTTTTTCCAGAGCTGCCCGTTTCCGCAGCCGATCTCCAGAATCCGGCGCGCACCGTCAAAATCCATCTGTTCCAGAAGCCACGGGAACCATCCCTTTTTATTTTGGGAATACTGCTCGTGCAGCGAAATACGGATATTCAGGTTTTCCCCGTTTTTGTACTGCTCCACCAGCATCTTTTCCATATCGGTCAGATGAATCAGGTTCAGAATACCGGTCCAGTCGATCTGGTTCGTCTCCTCCAGAATCTGCGTCGTATTCTGCAGCGCCTTTTCCATCTGCTCCAGATTTTCCATCTTCTTGCGCACAAGTCCGATCTGCATTTTCAATGACTTCAGAATATCCGCGCTCGTATCGTGAATCGTCATGTTTCCGATCTCATTCAGCGAAAATCCGAGATATTTCAGCGATAATATTTTCTGCAGCTTCAGAAAATCCTCATCCGAATACATCCGATAACCGGATTCGTTGATAAAGCTTGGCTTCAGCAGCCCTTTTTTGTCGTAATAGCGAATTGTCCGAATGGTCACATGGGCCATCCGGGCAAATTCACCAGTGGTATAATATTGATCCATATCCACCACTCCTTCGCAAAAGCCGCTTTTTTGCGGCCTTTGCATTTCACTTTTCTCTCTTACAGACGGTCTTTGTACATCTCAGCAAAGTAGTTCTGATACTCACCGCTGATGATGTGTTTCCACCAGTCTTCGTTATCCAGATACCACTGAATTGTCTGTGCAATTCCGGTATCGAAGTTGTATTTTGGTTTCCATCCAAGCTCAGTCTCGATCTTGGTCGGGTCGATTGCATATCTTCTGTCATGGCCCGGGCGGTCTTTTACGTATTTGATCAGAGATTCCGGTTTGTCCAGAGCTTTCAGGATGGTCTGTACTACCTGAAGGTTTGTTCTCTCGTTGTGTCCGCCAATGTTGTAAACCTCGCCTACTTTACCTTTATGGATAATCAGGTCGATTGCTTCGCAATGGTCGGATACGTGCAGCCAGTCTCTGACATTCTCACCGTTTCCGTATACCGGAAGCTCTTCGTCTGCCAGTGCGCGGCTGATCATAAGCGGAATCAGCTTCTCCGGGAAGTGATACGGGCCGTAGTTGTTAGAGCATCTGGAAACGGTAACCGGGGTACCGAAGGTTCTGTGGTAAGCCAGTACAAACAGGTCTGCGCTTGCTTTGGATGCAGAGTACGGGCTGGAGGTGTGGATCGGGGTATTCTCTGTAAAGAACAGGTCCGGGCGATCCAGCGGAAGGTCTCCGTAAACCTCATCGGTAGATACCTGATGATATCTCTTTACGCCGAATTTTCTGGAAGCATCCAGCAGTACACGGGTTCCCATTACGTTGGTCTGAACAAAGATGCCCGGATCCTCGATGGAACGGTCTACATGGCTCTCTGCTGCGAAATTGACAACAACGTCAAATTTCTCTTTTTCAAACAGATCCATGATGAAAGCTTCGTCTGCGATATCACCTTTTACAAATTTGTAGTTCGGTTTGTCCTCAACCGGTTTCAGAGTCTCCAGGTTTCCTGCATAGGTCAGCAGGTCCAGGTTTACGATCTGATAATCCGGGTATTTGTTTACCATGTGATGTACGAAGTTTCCGCCGATAAATCCGGCTCCGCCTGTTACTAATACTTTCATGCTTTTTCTCCTTTTTGGTGTGTTTATCGTCTCAGTTTTATGTCAATTCAACTTGTTGTACCCTCACTATAATGGGTGACGTTGCGTCATGGTCAAGAGGAGAATGAAAAAAGTTTGTGAAAATCTTGTTTTTTCCCCTCCTACCTGTCTATCTTAAAATTTTTACGGCGATTCTCGTAATATACTGTTCCATTTCCTGACTGGTCAGCGCGTCCACCATATATTCCTCATAAAAGCGGTCATCCAGCAAAAATTTCTGTTCCGTGGCATATCGGAACAGCTTCCGGTACGCCGCTTCAATTCCCTGCCATGGTCCTTTATAATAATAGCAAAGATACTCTCCCTCCGGCCGAACCGTGTATCGCACTTTCGCCGGCACACGATCAAAAATCAGATAGAAATCACGGTAATCCAGAAAATTCCCCGTTTCCAGTGTTTCCCGTTTCTGAACAAACCCCACATTATACGAACTTCGATTTCCGTATTGCCCGCAGTAAGCATAGAGCTCTCCGATTTTCTGATTGACTGCCAGATTATCCGCTGACTCGCTGTGATTCGTGACAAGATACTGCAACGGCAGGGTATGAATTCCCACAGGACAGAAGGGATCTTTTTCAAACGCCTCACGGCATTCCGCCGATGCCTGTGCCAGAAACCGCTTCTTTTCCCCAATCCAGCGCTGCATCTCGCGGAGCCGCTGCATTTTTTCGCGCACCACCTTCTCCTCCTGTTCCAGCAGTACTCCGAATTTTTCAGGACTTCGCTGTTCCAGATAATTTCGAATCTCTGCCAGCGGCATGCCCAGCTCCCGCAGCATTCCGATCACATCAAACGTTTCCATCTGATCCATCGCATAATACCGGTAGCCGTTTGTCCCTCTTCTTTTTGGTACGAACAGCCCAATCTCATCATAATGGAAGAGCGTTTCCTTTGTCGTGCCTACCAGCGCTGCAAATCGCCCCGCGCTTAAATACTCCTGTTTTCCCATTTCTGACTCCTTTTCCTGAATATGTGCTCTCGGAATTTTTCCTGTTTTTCACCTTTTTTGCACTTGACTATAGGGTTACCCTATCCTTTATAATAGCAAACGATTCAAATTTTCACAAGAAATCTTTCCCATCTAAAGCGTGTCTGAAAAAGGCTTTTCACACATAAAAAGGAGGTTTTTGATTATGAGCCAGTCACTCGCCAAGGATTTCAACTTCCGCTCTCTGCTGAAGTTTGCGTTTCCATCGATCATCATGATGATCTTTATGTCTCTCTACAGTATTGTGGATGGCTTTTTCATCGCACAGTACGTGGACAGCATGGCGCTTTCCGCCGCCAATATCGTCTATCCTGCCGTCAGCATCCTTCTTGCCGTCGGCATCATGTTCGGTACCGGAGGCAGCGCCGTTGTCGCCGCAAAGATCGGACAGGGAAAACTGGAGGAAGCCAACCGTAACTTTTCTGCCCTTACCCTTACCACACTGATCATCGGTATTCTGGGCGCAGTGCTCGGCAACCTGTTTTGCCGTCAGATCTGCAGTCTGCTCGGTGCAACGCCGGTGCTGATGGATTACGGTACCGCCTATCTGCGGACGATCCTTTCCTTTGCCCCGGTCTGTCTTCTCCAGGCGCTGTTCCAGTCCTTCTTTGTAACAGCAGGGCGCCCGGGACTCGGACTTTCCCTTACGGTGTCCGCCGGCATTACCAACATGCTTCTGGACTATCTGTTTGTCGTTCCGCTCCATCTTGGTGTTGCGGGAGCGGCCCTTGCCACCGGCCTTGGCCAGTGTATCCCGTCCGTTGCCGGTATTTTATACTTTACCTTTGCCCGAAAAGGCCTTCGTTTCACCAGGCCGGAGTTTTCCAAAGGCCTGCTCTCCACAAGCTGCTTCAACGGTTCCTCCGAGATGGTCAGCAATCTTTCCGCAGCCGTTGTCACTTACCTTTTCAACATGCTGATGCTGAAATTCGAGGGCGAAATCGGTGTTGCCGCCATCACGGCGATTCTGTACGGACAGTTTCTCTTTGTTGCGCTGTACCTCGGCTACAGTATCGGCGTTGCACCTGTGTTCAGCTTCAACTACGGCAGCCGGAACAAACAGCGGCTGATCCGGCTTTACCGCATCAGTATCCGCTTCGTCGTGGTAAGCTCTGTGATCATTGCACTTGTGGCTGCCTTCGGTTCTCCTGTTATTTCCGCCGTTTTCATGCAGAAAGGCACCTATGGCTTTGAACTGACCCGCCACGGTGGTTACCTGTTCTCCATCGCCTATCTGTTCTGCGGTACGAATATCGTCGCCTCCGGCATTTTTACGGCACTGTCAGACGGAAAGACCTCTGCTTTGATTTCCTTTTTGCGAACCTTCGTCTTTATCGTTCTTTCCGCGCTGCTTCTGCCGCTCGTGCTTGGCACCAACGGTGTGTGGCTGTCAATTCCGGTCGCTGAGTTTCTGACGCTGTTCATCTCCGTGCCGAAGCTGTCCCGCTATTTCAGAGATCCAAAAGTCGCACCGCAGACAAAAACAAATTGATTCACAAAACCCCGCAGTGCAATCGCCTCTGCTCCGGCTTGATTACAATCCGTTTCGGTCACCATTTTTTCCCCGGGCAGTCCCGCAGTGCAATCGCTGCCCGCATCTCCACGTAGCAGCCGCACATGCGGCACATGCCGGACAGCAGCTTTTCGCATTCCTTACAGATCGAAAGCCGCCGCTCGTATTCCTCCCCCGGCGTTTTATCGTCCGCCGGAATTCTTGCAATATAATCGTACATATTCTGAAAAAAGCCTGCCTCGTCCATCTCACGAAGCAGGCATTTTTTACAGATCCTGGTATTTCCGTCCATCAAACTCCTCCGGAACCGAATCTTTTTTCATCCCAAATATCTTCTGGTTTTTATGGTTTCCCTATTTTACGGCGATATGAAGCACACTGCATGCCGGAATGGTAAAGGAAATTCCCTCTTTTGTTGCCTGCACACCGTCAAAGCCCTGAACGCCAACCGTCTCCGGCGCTTCAAAGGTGTTTTTATCCTGCATATGGCCGGTTACGATCTCGGCTTTGATCTCGCCGACTTCTTTTCCAAGAAGTACCGCCTCTACCAGATATGCTTTCTCCAGATCCACATTCGTCATCGTAATATGAAGTACACCGTTGGCATCTACCGAAACAGATTCCGTCAGATTCGGAACCATGTATTCGTCTTCCAGACCAACCTGCTCCGTTTCCAGAGAGCTTGCCAGAAGATCATTTTCCTGATGTACCTGATACAGATCGAAAACATGATACGTCGGAGTTTTGACCATCTTTTCCCCCTCTGTCAGGATCATCGACTGCAGAACATTGACCATCTGTGCGATATTTGCCATCTTGACGCGGTCGCTGTGTTTGTTGAAAAGATTCAGGTTGATCCCTGCGACCAGTGCGTCACGCATGGTATTCTGCTGATACAGAAATCCCGGATTCGTTCCAGGCTCCACATCATACCAGGTACCCCACTCATCCACGATCATGCCGACCTTTTTGTCCGGGTCGTACTGATCCATAATGGCGCTGTGACGGCGGATCAGCTCTTCCATGTACATCGTCTTTTTCATGGTCTTATACCAGTCTTTTTCCGCAAATTCCGTTGCACTGCCCTTGTGATCCCAGGTTTCCGGAACCGTATAGTAATGAAGGGACAGTCCATCCATCATGCCGTGCTGCTGCGGGGAGGTTCTGCGAAAGCATGCTTTCATCACTTCCTGCGTCCACTCATAATCATCCGCATTGGCGCCGCAGGCAATCTTCCGGATCTTTTTGTTTCCATCGTAATCACGCACAAAGGTCTGATATCTGCGGTACATATTTCCGTAGAATTCCGGATTCATATTTCCGCCGCAGCCCCAGTTCTCATTGCCGACGCCGAAGAAATCGACGGTCCATGGCTTTTCGTGCCCATTTTCCGCACGAAGGTCTGCCATCGGAGATACACCGTCAAATGTCATATATTCAACCCACTCCGACATCTCCTGTACAGTACCGCTTCCCATATTTCCGTTGATATAGGTTTCACATCCGATCTGACGGCAGAGTTCAAAAAACTCGTGGGTACCGAAGCTGTTGTCCTCGACAACACCGCCCCAGTTGGTGTTGATCATTTTTTTGCGGCTTTCTTTCGGTCCGATACCGTCTTTCCAGTGATATTCATCTGCAAAACATCCGCCCGGCCAGCGCAGTACCGGAACTTTGATATTTTTCAGTGCTTCAACAACATCGGTACGCATTCCGTTCACGTTCGGAATATCGGAATTTTCTCCTACATAGAGTCCTTCATAAATACATCTTCCCAGATGCTCCGAAAACTGTCCCTGGATTTCCTTATTGATTTTTGAAAGCTTTCTGTTCGCATCAATTACTAACTTAGCCATAACTTGTCCCCTTTCGAGATCTTAAATTTGGCTTTATTATAGGAGATGTATCTCACTTGTGTCAATGAGCGTACAAGTTGTTTCCCCATGATTTTTTCAAAAAGTGCGGCCGTCTGGCTGCTGACCAAAAGGCCGCTTGTTTTATTTTTCATTCTGCATACGAAAAAACCGCCCTGGTTTTCACCAGGACGGTTACCGTCCGTGCGTTAGAGGATTCGAACCCCCGACCTTTTGGTCCGTAGCCAAACGCTCTATCCAGCTGAGCTAAACGCACATTTCTTTGTCGCTTTAGAACTCTTTGTTTATCACTCGTTCCCGCTGACATCATGTATATTACACTATCCTAAGAGAAAAGTCAACACCTTTTTGAAAAAAATTTAAAATTTTTTCGAATAACAGTTTTTTGTGAAAATAAGGGCTTTTTCCCCTATTTCACAGTCCGCACCAGGTAGTCTTTCTTTCGCAGTTCCTCTTCAATCAGATCCAGGGTCTGCGCAGAGTCTGCCGATACGGTATGAAAATGTTCCCCTGATGTGATATTCTTCAGCGGCCGTGATTTTCCCTGCCGGATTTCTTCCATAAACAGTGCCACCTTATTTCGTGAACTGATATTAAGTTCCGCCCGCAGTTCTCCGTAAACCTCGTGACGCACAATCACATCCAGCACAACGCCGCCGAAATCCACAATTGTATTCAGCTCGTCCTGCATCTGCTCATCCGTGTGATTCACCTCAAAGACCCGCGTCTCTCTCACCGGGCTGCTGCAGATGTAGCCGCGGTTTGTCGCAATCACATCGTATCCGGCAGCGCGGATCAGGGCAATGTCCTGGACAATCACCTGACGGCTGACTTCACAGCTCTTTGCCAGCGCTGCACCGGAGACCGGCGTCTTACTGTTTGTTATTCTTTGAAGAATCTCTTCTCTTCGTTCCTTTCCACTCATCATAAAACAAGACCTCGCATTTCGTACACTTCCCTTATCTTATCACACTTTCCGCCGTTTCTACAATAGCAGGAAATCATTTTCCAAAAGCTTTGTCAAGGACTAAAACTTTATGAAATTTTCCGGGCTCTCGTATATTCGTCCCGCCAACTGCCAATCATGAACGTATAACAGTAACGAACGGTAACCATACGTTCCATGTTTCAGGAGGATGCATACCATGGCGATCAATAAAGTTGAACTGTGCGGAGTCAATACATCACGCCTTCCCGTACTGAATGCCGAAGAAAAAGAGACTCTGCTGAAAAAGGCCCGCGAAGGAGATGCTGCTGCCCGCGAACGCTACATTCAGGGCAATCTGCGCCTTGTCTTAAGCGTGATCAAGCGCTTCTCCAACAGCAGTGAAAACGCCGACGATCTCTTTCAGATCGGCTGTATCGGCCTGATTAAGGCGATTGATAACTTCGACACGACCTTAAACGTCCGTTTCTCCACCTATGCCGTGCCGATGATCATCGGTGAAATCCGGCGGTATCTGCGTGACAACAATGCGATCCGCGTCAGCCGTTCCCTCAGGGATACTGCCTACCGCGCCATCTGCGCCCGCGAACTTTATCTCAAGCAGAACCAGAAAGAGCCTTCGATCGAGGAAATCGCCGCTGAAATCGGCATTGGAAAAGAGGATATCGTCTATGCCCTCGATGCAATCCAAAGCCCAATGAGTCTGTATGAGCCCGTCTACACGGAAGGCGGCGATACCCTGTATGTCATGGATCAGTTAAGTGATAAGAAAAATAAAGAAGAAAACTGGGTGCAGAACCTCGCCCTGCAGGACGCGGTCGCCCGTCTCAATGAGCGCGAACGCCAGATCATCCGCATGCGTTTCTATGAGGGGCAGACCCAGATGGAGGTTGCCCGGGAAATCGGCATCTCGCAGGCGCAGGTCAGCCGGCTGGAAAAGTCCGCCCTGCGCTCTATGCGGAATTATCTCTCCGACGAGCGGTAACGCCCGCCGTTCACTGAATTTCTGCAAACTCCAGCCGGTAATCCGACGGCGGCATTCCATAGTGTTTCCGGAACACACGGGAATAGTAAAAGGGATCTTCAAATCCGCACGACAGCGCCGTCTGTTTGACCGTCATCCCCATCTGCAGCAGCTTTTCTGACTGCTGCAGCCGATATTCCAGCAGATACTGTCCTGGTGACCAGCCGATTTTCTTCTGAAACAGACGGTTCAGCGTTGTGCGGCTGACCGCCATTTTCCGCGCAATTGTCTCCGCGCAGAACTCACTCCTGTGATACCCTGCGGCAATCAGAGCCATCGCTTCCATAATCCGCGGATCCTCCTTCTTTCTCTCCTCCCGCTGCGGCTCCGCCAGATCCTGGTACACGCCCAGAAGCGCAAGCAGCACACCGACGGCCTCCTGGCTGTTCCGGCGATAGAGTTCCATCTGGCAGAGACGCTCAAAATACGGCAGAAGCCTTTCCTGACGGAGAGGCGGCGCCGCCGGCTGCTGTGGGTTCAGTACCGACCGTGCCAGAATCTGCCGGCATTGTTCCCCGACAAAATCAACCCACACATATTCCCACGGCTCGTTCTCATCCGGCGCATACTGCACCACCTGCTCTGGACAGATTAAAAAGCTCTGTCCGGCGGTAAGTGTGTACGTCTTTTTCCCGCAGGTAAACGTTCCCTTTCCGCTTATAATATAATGTATAATATAGCACTGCCGTACACCCGGCCCCCAGGAATGCAGATCATGGCAGTCCTGCCGCCCGGCATCGACAGGCCGGATCCCGTTCATTTCTGATACAAGCATATTCTTTCCTTTTCCCGTATTTTATTCTTTATGAAGCAAAAATCCATGCTTTTGTCTTAAAATTCCATGGTTTTGCTCTGGAAATCCATCTATACTCAAAGTACATCAAAACTTACGGGAGGTCAATACTATGATCAAACTTACACCGCCGATGGGCTGGAATTCCTGGAACACCTTCGGAGAAAATATCAATGAAAAAATGATTTTTGAAACTGCTGATGTCATGGCCGAGAGCGGCCTGCGCGATAAAGGATACGAATATCTTGTCATCGACGACTGCTGGTCTTTACGTGAACGCGATGAAAACGGCCATCTTGTGCCGGATCCGGAAAAATTTCCGCATGGTATGAAAGCCGTTGCCGATTACGTTCATTCCAAAGGGCTGAAATTCGGTATGTATTCCTGCGCCGGAAACATGACGTGTGCCGGCTACCCTGGCAGCTATGAGCACGAATTTGTCGATGCGGAAACTTTCGCATCCTGGGATGTTGATTTCTTAAAATACGACTACTGCTACCACAGCCCGATCCTGCACGGAAAATATCTGTACCGCCGCATGGGACTGGCACTCGAGAACTGCGGCCGCGACATTCTCTTCTCTGCCTGCTCCTGGGGTGCTGATGAAACGCATGAGTGGATCAAAGAAACCGGCGCTTCCATGTGGCGTTCCACCGGCGACATCTTTGATACCTGGGATTCTGTCAAAGATCTCGTGGCACAGCAGGAAAAACTGCATCCGTACAACGGCGTCGGCTGCTTCAACGATATGGACATGCTGATCGTCGGCATGCATGGAAAAGGAAATGTTGGACTGGCCGGCTGCAGCGATGTCCAGTATCAGACACACTATGCACTGTGGGCATTCCTTGGCTCCCCGCTGATGATCGGCTGCGACATCCGCGAGATGAGCGACGAAACCCGCCGCATTCTCATGAATGACGAAATGATCCGCATCAACCAGGATCCGCTCTGCCGTCAGCCGTATAAAGTGAAAAACCATGCATGGAATGACAAGGTTCTGATCTATGTGAAGGCACTCGCAGACGGAGATCTCGCCATCGGTATGTTCAATCTCAGTGATGAAAAATCACGTGCAGCCATGAATCTCGATGAAATCGGCCTTCCGTTCTCCACTGGCCGTACTCTGGAACTTACTGAGGTCTGGACCTGCGAGAACCTGTGTGCAAACAATGCATCCCTTGTCACAGAGCTCGAGCCATTTGCATCAAAAGTATACCGTGCAAAGGTCGTAAAACTCTGATGGCACGCTGTATGCAGTGCGGCAAAGAACTCACACATAACGAGATCGGCGCCCACCGTAAATTTATCAACCGCGGCGCAGAACAGTTTTTCTGCAAGCAGTGTCTTGCCGAGCATCTCGGTGTAACGCCGGAGCTCATTGACGAAAAGATCGAACAGTTCAAGCGACAGGGATGTACCCTGTTTGTATAAGGCCGCTGCATGTAACGCACAGAGTCAGATTTCCATGCATCAGGAATCCGGCTCTGTGTTATTTTTATGTTTTATGAAGGTTTCCATCCGGAATCAGCTCCACGCAGACAATCTCGGGAATGTTATTGAACCGCGGAACCAATTCCGTATTTCCAAGTCCGGACGACAGCACCAGATGCCGTTTTCCATCCTCCGAATCAAAAATCCCCTTCAGCTGTCCCGGAAACCATCCCATGTCCGGCGCATAAACACCGCCAATGCCAGGCAGAATGACCTGGCCGCCGTGAAGATGGCCGGAAAATACGCAGTCAATGTCCCACTCCTCCAGCCCGTCATTTTTCAGCCAGGCAATCGGAAGATGGCTGAGCAGGATTTTGTAACGGTCGGTGTTCTCAAAATCCCACAAGAACTTACACTCTCCTAGATCCGCTTCGCCAGTTTCCAGATATTTATCCGGGAGACAGTAACCGTAAATGCCGCCGATACGGAGGGGCTGGCTGTTGATGGTGATGTCTTTATATTCATAGTTCAGGACGGTGGCGCCGGCAGATTCGTAGAGAGCGGTAATGTCTGTACCGTAGTTCTGCTCGTATTCCAGTTCATGGTTGCCGAGGGAGACGTATGTTGGGGCGATTGCAGATAATTCTGCCAGCAGCGTTACCACAATATTATTATCTGGCTCATTTGCATTTAGAAGATCACCGGTGATCATAATCAAATCTGGTGACTTCATTGCTGCTTTAGAAATCAGATGTTTATTATCCGAACCAAAAATGCTGTTATGGAGATCTGTTATTTGTATCAGACAAATTTCTTCCGAAATTTTCTTCGATTGCAGTATATATGTTATGCTGTTTAGATTATATTTCGATTTTATAACACTTTTTCCTGTTATGCACAGAAGCATAACAACCAATATGCCCACTACCCTACGCAGCTTGTACCCGTTTTTACATCGTTTTCTCATTCTATTTCTAACCATCTTATATTTTAGATCGAATCATTCTCAGCAGATTCTGCCATTGTCTTCTCACTCTAAAAAAGTTGACTTTCTCAGGATATGCTAATACATAAAAATCATAATTATTTTTAAAGCGTACAATCCCCTCTTTTTCTGCCTGCTCCAGTGCTTCTCTATACTGCTGTTGAAATTTTTCTCCTCGTTCTTTATCAAAACCTTCTTTCCATTTTTGGCACTTTATCAAATCCCACTGCGCTGAATTCAGCAGTTTTAACAATGCCGCCTGATAAAGTTCTTTACACCTTTTTTTCTTAAAAAATTTTATTCTTTCTTCCTGTGCATCATATTCATCAAATCGTTTATTGAGCGTCAAATTTTTTGTTATTCCACACGGATTTGTAAAATAGAAATAAAATACAATATCTGTTACTGCTATTCTCTCACTTCTATAATACAATTGATACGTAATATATTCATCTTCAAATAACCTCCCTTGCGGAAAACGGATTCCATTAAATACTGTTTTCTTAAATAATTTTCCACAACAGGATATATATTTTTCCACGTTTTGACCACAAAAAAGTTTGCTTTCAATTTCCAATCCAGACTGGATTTCCACACAATTCTTGATTTGTAACTCAGCGCATGTATCTACTTCTTCTATCTCAGCAAAATGTTTTAATCCGCAGATAAAGATATCCGCATTTTCCTCTTTCAAAACTTTCAGCTCTGTTTCAAGCATTTTACTATGCACCACATCATCCGCATCAATAAACATTACGTATTCCCCTGATGCAATTTCTAAGCCCGCATTTCTAGCAGAAGAAAGTCCCCCGTTTTCTTTATGAATCACCGTTATTGTCTTCTGTTTTTCAGCATATTCATCACATATCTCGGCCGAACCGTCAGTTGAACCATCATCCACTAAAATAATTTCATATTCCTGACAACTCTGTGCCAGCACACTGTCGATACACCGTTTTAAATAGCTTTTCCCTTGATAAACCGGAATTATAATACTAACCGTTATCATATCTGATCCATCCTTTTATTTTCAAGTAGATTTTTTCTCCCAAAAGCTTTTTAATCATACGATTCGGAAGATATTTCCAATCATTTTTCTTTTCCTCTAACAATGCCTGACGATGTTTTTTATGATACTCTTTTTCTGCTCTTTCCATCCAGCTTGCATGAAACCAATGAACCGAAATTGTTTTTTTTGATTTTCTTCTATATCCTGTTTCAAAATCAATGGGGCACATACAAATGGATGGTAAAATCATAATATTTCCCTCTAAAATCTGCTGCTTATCCTTTTGTTCCAGTCCGTGTTTCAAAAAGATTTCTGTATTAATAACCGGGCATGTCTTCTTATTTTCTGATCCGTCCTCTAAAATAAACGGGATCGTTTGATACATCTCCATCATTTCATACAACAAACCGCATCCCCGTTCAGCGCCAAATCCAAGCCCCGTAGAAATATATTTTTTATTTTCAAATCCAAAAAAAGCACTGTATTTTAGCAGAAAATCAATCTTTTTCACTAATTCTACATCTGTATCAAAATATATTCCTCCATATTCATACACAACCCGGAGTCTTACATAATCTGTAACAAATGCCCACTTTTTCCTATGATATGCGTCAATTACATACTGCGGGCATTCTTTTATATTAAAATTTTTTTCATTCCATTCTACAATAAGATAGTCTGGACAAAACTTCTGCCAGCTTTGCATGCATCGCCTGACCGAATCTGGAATTGGCTTTCTCCCAAACCAGCAATAATGTATTTTTTTAGGAATCATCTCTTTCACCCACGCATTTCAAATCGTCTAATCGAATTTTTCCCCAGGCATTTACGTTCCAGTTAATCTTTAAAGCATGTTTACTATCCTGAATTTCAAATGTAAATGCTGGAAACACTGCATCCAGGTCATCGTAAGTTCCCATTTCGTTTACATTATAAATCACCAGCAATACGAAATATTTTCCCGGTACAAGTCCACGCAGCAGCAATTCCATTTCCAATATTTTGCTTCTTCCTGCAAAAAAGGATGTAAATTCCTGCAAAATTCCCGCCGCAACAGATCCTCCATCTGCTGATCTTATTTCTGCCCTCACGGATAGATTGGAAATATTTGTTTTGGCCTCAACCGACAAATCAAATTTCAGCTTTTCCTCAAATTCATATACCGGTACCTGTTTGTCCACAAGATGCACATGTGTCATTTTCGCCTTAATAACTGGCGGCAGATGTGCCATTCTCTTATTTTTCAGATCAATATCTACACTTCCGTTTTTAACAGCTGTATCCATATACAAATCAATTGCTCTTTCTACCCCGCCGTCAAATATCAGTTCGCCGTGATCCAGTACAAGGCAGCGGGTGCAAAGCTGACGAATGGTATTCATATTATGACTCACATAAAGAATCGTTTTTTCTTCTGAATTTGCCGCCTTTCCCATCCGTCCAAGACACTTCTGCTGGAATTTCATATCTCCGACAGCCAGAACCTCATCCATAATCATAATTTCACTATCCAGATGAGCTGCCACAGAAAATGCAAGTTTAACATACATCCCACTGGAATATCGTTTTACAGGCGTATCGATAAACTCTCCACATTCGGAAAATGCAATAATCTGATCCAGTTTTTCTCCGATTTCTGCACGGCTCATCCCCAATATTGCCCCATTCATATAAATGTTTTCACGTCCCGTTAATTCCGGATGAAATCCCGTTCCTACTTCAAGCATAGATGCCACACGGCCATTCATTCCAATGCTTCCTTTTGTTGGTGCCGTTACTCTTGACAGCAGTTTCAGCAATGTCGATTTTCCTGCTCCGTTGTGTCCGATAATCCCTACTGCTTCTCCTTTTTCTACCTCAAATGAAATATCCTTCAGCGCCATAAAACGTTTTCCATACTCTGGTGTTTTCTGGCCTATTTTCAGTGTCGGATCTTCTTTTTTTCTTATTTTTGCATGGAATCGTTCCAGATCTTCCCGTAATGTTGTTCCCCCGATTGCACCCAGTCTATATTCTTTTGATACATGATCTATTTTGACCATAATCTGTTTTTCTGCCATCCTGTTCTCCTTAAATGGTATCCATAAATGTTCTTTCCACTTTATTGAATAACACAATTCCAAGTACAAATAAGATCATTGTGTTTCCCCACCCCACTCCATAGTATCCTGCATGAAAATATCCTGTTCCGAAAAAAATATAGCGGAATGAAGTGATGATCGGCGTCATTGGATTCAGCATATAAATCTTCATATATTTTTCAGGTACAAGCCGCAATCCATATGCAACTGGCGTTCCATACTGCCATAATTGTAATCCAAAGCCTATCAGCATCGCCAAATCACGATATTTTGTTGTAAGCGCTGAAACAATAATTCCAACTCCCATCGCCAGCATCATCATCTGAATGATCAATATTGGAAATAGAAAGAGATACCCGGACAATCGAATTTCCATTTTCCCTTTCCATATAAAATACAGCAAAAAAATCAAAAACATGGCAAATTGAATACCGAAGGAAATCAAATTAGATATGGTTGACGCTGCCGGAGATACCAGCCTTGGAAAATATACCTTTCCCATAATAGAACTGTTTGTTATAAATGTGTTTGCCGTACTGCTGACCGTCGATGAAAAATAGCTCCAGCAGATCGTACCTGCCATATAGAACAGAAATGCCGGAATTACGGTTTCTTCTGTCGCTTTCACATCCAGCGTAGTCAGGTTTGCCAGTGAACCAAAAATCACAGTGAACACTATGGTTGTTAACAGGGGCTGTATCACCGCCCACAAAGGCCCTAAAATTGTCTGTTTATATTTTGAAACAAAATCTCTTCTCACAAATAAAAAAATCAGGTCTCTATACTCATATGTTTCCTTTAAATGAAGATTGATCCATTTTGAATTTGCCGTAATAACTGTTTTAAATTGTTGTTCCATCTTTTTCTCTCTAACCTTAAACTTTGATTTTTCTTATAAATATTTTGATTCTTTTCGGTATCATGAAACGAAGTTTTCTCACAAACAGAATTCTGTTTCTTCGTTTCTGATACCACCGTTCCACACATGCATAGTTCTGTTTTTGCAGTTTCATTACTTTCTCCCGCTGCCGTTTCAGTACAGACGGCTGTACCAGCTGTGCATTATATTTTGCTGCCCGCTGATAAGATGACGGATATTTTATAATGTTACTTCCATATTTCGCAAGCATAGTCCTTCCCTGATCATTATTCACAATCAGACAGGAGACTCCTTTTTCTTTCTCTATTTCACCTCCATATTTTTTCAAATATTCCGGGTGCACCAGCTCTATCCCCCAATAATCTCCTATGGTAATATCACCCTGACGATATTCTGATGCAAACGGACAAAAATAGCAGCTTTTCCGGTATGTGTATCCATTTAAAAACATTTGATAATAGGAGCTTTCTTCCGGTTCAAAATATCTTTCTTTCTGACTTCCATCCCTGTTCTCCAATATCATTTTTCCGTATAACTTCCACCCGCTGCTTTTATCTCGAAAATAAAATCCTGCTATTTTTTTTCCTTCTTTCGATTCTATGTATCCTAAATAATTCTGGAATAATTTTGCGCTCGGTACACCATGACATATAATTTCTATTGTATATAAATTTGCATACGTTCTCTGAAGGTATCCTCTCAGTCCTGCTATCTGACAAGGCGTTCCACTAAACAACACAGTCTCGTTATGTTCCAGATGCCGCTTAATTTCAACATATACATTTTCCAAATTGCTTTGTACATATTTTGAATCCTTTAATTTACAAAGTTCCTCTATTTTATCTATCCCGATATGTTTTATTACTAAGTTTTGGTTTTCATAAAGCATAGCACATCCATAGACAATTCCTTTTCTTTTTAGCACTTCCTGCGCCAGCACGGTAAAGATTCCCCCCGAAGCATTTTCTTCCAGATCAGCGTCCTTTGCCTGTGCCGCATACGTTTCTTTTCGTGATTGCTCTTTTTTCTCAAAACTGCAGACTTTTAAACATTTTCCGCACTCCGTACACTTCGATTCATCTATTTTAGGATAATCAAAACCATTTTCATCCTCTTCCATGTAAATCGCATGTCTGGGGCAGCATTTACTGCAGGCTCCACATCCACAGCAATTTGTCTCATTCTTTTCGGAAATTATATTTCTCATTTACCCTTTTCCCTATTCTAATGCTTCTTTTATTGCTTCAAGCTTTCGATACTGATATCTTGTGTCCGGTTCCAGAAAAGCACCTTCTCCCCATTCATTCCATGCATTAATAAATATTACCGGCTTTTCCTCTTTCCGTGCTCTTTGTACCAGTATTTTCATATATTCAGCAAACTTTTCTACGGAAAATCCACTGACCATAACTCCATGTTTATTTCTTGGCGTATTATCCCAATCCACAAAACACCCCGGCCAAAAATTTTTCTTCCATTTCGCATTTAAAATCAAATCCCATATCTCATCGTAAAAATACATTCCCAGACTCTGCTCTTTCTTCCAATACATTCTTCCTTTCTTCTTTCGACATTTTCGATAAAACGACACCATTTCCTCTCCACAAAAGTTTCTGATCAAAGAAATTTTTCTGCTTGTTCCAGGCAGCTCCTGGCTTTCGATATTTCGTGAATATACAGGCTCAAATTCAATTTGATAATCAAAAATATCGTTTCTGTAATACATATCTGAATAATACGCCGGAAATTGAAATGCCAGACATAAATCCGGAAAGCCTTCTTCTTTTGCTCTTCTTCTAAAATACGATGCCATCTTATAAATATCGATCATTTGTTCCGGCTTATAAACAACGAGCAATGGGCACCCATCTACTGTTATATATCGTTCATCTTGAAAAAAATTCAGCAGATACTGAAAGTGCCGTTCCCACTCTTCTTTTCCGCCATAATCCTGCTCCATGATGATTTCCTGATCTCCACCATCCCAGTTCTTACTCCAGTTTTCATTGGCCCAGCAAAAGCAAAATGGGATCTCTATTTTTTTGTTTTTCAGCATTTGTTCCGCCGGTTTTTCCAACAACTTCTCACCATGTTTAAACCAATAATGATAATAGCAAAATCCGAAAATCCCATATTTTTTTGCCAGATTACTCTGCCAGATCTTTACCTGATCATCCATTAAATCATAATAGTTAAGGTCCAGTGGGATTTTGGGCTGATCATGCCCGGAAAATAATGCTTGTGCTTTTCGTACATTTGTCCATTCGGTAAACCCCTTGCCCCAGCATTGGTCGTTCAATGGTATTGCATGAAACTGAGGCAGGTAAAATGCAATCAGCTTAACTCCTTTCCCATCCTTAACTTCTGCCATTTTTCTTCCCCTCACCTTCTGTTTTTTCCATGATTTTTTCAAAACATTCCAAAAGACATCTCAAACGAGTTTCAAACTGAAAGCTCACACCGCTTTTCTTCTGAATCTCAGCAATTTTTTTGAGTCTCTGATATCTTAATGCACGAAATTTATAAAATTGATATATGCCTTCTCTCCCATATCGTTTCCAGAAATACGTCATCGTTCCATTTATTCGAAGGGTGAATTGTTTTTCATTAAAATCATGCTGTTTCTCTAAAGTCGCTCCCTCCAGATGAATAATCTTTGCCTGTGGTATATTATAAATTTTTTCACCTCTTTTTTTAATTCTCCAAGACAGCTCTTCCTCCTCTGCATACATAAAAAAATCCTCATCAAATCCTCCCAACTGCTCAAAGAGTTTTTTCTTCACCATCATGTCTGCCCCAAATATATAGGCAACTTCTATCTTTTGATTCGTATCGTTAAAATCTTTTCTTCGTATCTGCAATGCAAGATGTTTTCTGTATAATTTTTGTTCTGCTTTTGACAGCATCAAATACCGCCAGGATGCATATCTCTTTTCCGTTCCCAAATCATCAAACCTTAAACAAAAAGACGGACACGGCATTCTCTCCGGTGTATATAAATTTCCGCCTGTACATCCCATATCTGGATTGTTTTTCATCTCTTCCCATAAAATTTTTACTGCATTGTTCATCAAAACCGTATCGGGATTAAGAAAAAATACATAATCCCCCGCTGCGTATTTTGTTCCCAGATTGTTCGCTTTTCCAAATCCAAGATTTGTTTCTGTCTCTATCATCTTAACGCTGTTTTCAAATTCCGCCTGTAATCTTTCTGCTTCTTTGTTCTTTGATGCATTATCCACGATAATAATCTCAAATTTTACATCCGCAGTTTGTTGAAATATTGAATTGACACAATCGATTGTTAAGTCTATGGAATTGTAATTAACAATAATAATTGAAACATCCATACGCTATCCTTTCCATTTTATTTTTTCCTTTATGCTCTCATACCTCTCTTTTCCTAAAATACTTCTGCATATTCTGTTCGGCAGATGAATCATACAGTCCATATTTCTTAGATATTTTCTTTTTTTCTTTTCTTTTTCTGTAAGCCATGATGCTTTAAAATGATGAATCGAATATGTATTATCTGTCAATTCACACTTATGACTTTTCCAATTGATCGGGCAGAAATACTCTGCTGGATAAATATGAAACTTACAAATTTCCTGTTCCACATTTTCTTTCTTCATTCCCAGTTTTACCAGTGCCGCTGTGTTATAATAAGGACACGTTTTTAAATTTTCTTTTTCCTGCTCAACAAAATCAATCTCTTTATAAATATCCATCATCGCCTTCACGACCGGATGAAAAGCAGATGCGCCAAACCCCTGTCCCGTATTCACATAAACCTCATCACATTCTTCATCCACTTTCTTCTCAAATCCGATATAGCCATCTGTTTCTAACAAATCATCCAGTGATCGAATTAGTTCAACATCCGTATCAAGATAGATTCCTCCATACTGGTAAATAATATCCAGTCTGGCATAATCAGATACAAACCCCCAGCGTTTTGCCTGATACGCCTGCTCCATATATTTATTTTTATGAACATCATAATTCTTGCTGTTCCATTCCATAATTTCATAATCCGGACAATATTTCTGCCAGCTCTTAATACATTCAATTACCAGCAATGGTTTTTCGTTTTCCCCAAACCAACAATAATGAATTTTTTTCGGTATCATATAAACTCCTGGCAATAAATAGAATATTTTGCATAATCTTTATTTAAAATTGCTTTTGCAAGAAAATAATATCTGTCCTTTTTTTTCAAATACTCTTTAAAATTAGTACAGACAAATTCACATTCCCCTGCAAATACAGCCTTTTTTATTTTTTCCGGCAGCATAACAATCCTCCGGCAGGTAAATACAATCTGTCTCATTACCCTTTGATAATTCTCGTAGTCAAAAGGAATCTCCATTTTCTTTTGAATCTCAGCCATTAACAGCATAATCCAATAAGAATCTACTCTTTTTGGATTTTCATCATGCTTCTGTGTAATACTCTCTCCATGAATTCGATATGCATACACTACATCAGACAAACAATCCACTTTATTCGCCATTGGAAAAATCACAGCTCCGATAATTGCATCCTCATACCAATAGCCCTCCGGAAATTTCAATTCTTCCCACAGTTTTGCTTTCATCACCTTTAAACAGGGGCCTCCCCAATATTGATTTCTTTCTTTTGGCAAATGTTCTTTTTTTATCATTCCAAGAAAACCATTTTTATCAAAGCGATAGCCATTTCCCTCTACAATATCCGCATCTTCCAGATACGCTTTTGACAGCAAACACTCTATTGCATTCGGTAATAAAACATCATCCGAATCAACAAACATAATGTATTTGCTTTTTACTCTTTCAAGTCCTGCATTTCTTGCACCCGAATACCCTTTATTCTCCTGCCGAATAACTTCTACACATGGATTTTTTATGTATTGATTTAAAATTTGCCCGCTTCGATCCGTCGATCCATCGTCAATTGCAATTATCTGAAAGGAATATTTTGTTTTTTGCAGGACGATCGACTCCATACATTCCTTCAGCCAGTTTTCCGAGTTATATACAGGCACTATAATCGTGAGATCATATCGAATCTCTCTGCTCCTGTTTTCAGAAAATACATCCGGCGACACGGGCGGTGCAACATCCATCAGTATTCTCTTCGCATCCTGTGAAGAAAGTGTAATCTTTTCTTCCCGTATCTCATAAGCAATCCATGCCGCTATTCTTTTAAAAATCATTTTCAACCTCCCTTTAAATCAGGCTGAATATCCACCACCAGTTTTTCTTTATCATATACAACAATATTTTTTGTTTTTCGGGCACATCAAATTCCTGTATTTTTAATGGACATCTTCTCACTACAGGATCGTTCAGTAGTTTCCTACAATACACTTTTCTCTCACTCCTGTCTGTCATTTTACCTCTTTCCTTCAGTCCAACTAATATAACAAACCATGTCAGCCAGTTCAATTGCTGCTCAAAACAATACTCTTTTCTATTTTTGAATTCTATCTCTGCATGTTCTATTATTTTCTTACACGATTCCCATCTTCCCTCTCGAAATGATTTCGAAATAGAATCTGGATTATACCAGTAATGATAAATTCCGGCTTCTTCTTTATAGTAAAATTTTTGTGTACATAAAATCACTTTTGCACTGAAAAGGATGTCTTCACTAAACTTAATCTCTTCGAAAAAAAATATCTGATTTTTCTTCAAAAAATCCGTTCTATACAATGCTCCCCATGCCCCAACAACAGGTCCCAAAGTTAATTGCCTCGTAGCCAGCAGTCTTGGATATATTTCTTGTAAAATTCTCTTTCTATCATAAATTCCTCCCTGCATTTCTCTTACTGTTTCCACTCGACATGGAACATTTCTTTCCATCCCTGGCCATTCTGTCCGAAATGCTCTATATCTGACGAAATCTACCTGATATTTCTGCGCCAGCTCATAGAGCTGCTGCAGACCGTCTTTTTCCAGCCAGTCATCACTGTCCAAAAAGAAAATATATTTTCCAGTTGCCACTGTTATTCCCCTGTTTCTTGCAGACGCAAGTCCTCCATTTTTTTTATGAATCACTCGCACTCTTCTATCTTTTTCCGCATATTGATCACATAAAACCGGACTCTGATCCGGTGATCCATCATCAATCAATATGATTTCTATATTTTCTACCGTTTGATTCCGCACGCTGTTTACACAACGTTCTATGTAGGCTTCGACGTTATAAACGGGGATAACAACAGATATTATCGGCCTATTCATTTTTCTTTTCTCCTGTTATTTTCGCTAAATATTCTTCTGCTTCTTTCCTCTCTTTCTGCAGGATGAACTCGATCCTTTGCCAGTTTATCTTTTTTGCTGTCTGCAGTTTTTTCACATGATCCATCTTCCTGTCCTCCACTCCAAATACTTTCAATAAATCATTCACCCGCGTATTGATACGTTCTTTTCTTTCGATCACAAAAAATTCTTTATGGAAAATTATTGCAAACACTGTTGCATGAAATGAATTAGAAACTACAGCTTCCGCATTTAAAATTAAATTTACAAATTCCAACGGCCCAATATCTGCACATACTTTGTCACAGATTTCTGTTTTAAAAACCGACCAGATCTCTGTTTTTGTTTTTTTAGAAATTTTTTCCGCAATTTCCTCTGCCACGCAGTTTTTATCAAAATCATAAAGCAGCACATACTTTTTATTCGTCTCTGTTTCCGGCAATATTTTTTTCCACTGACACTGTTTCAGCAAAAAAACGGGATCACAATTTCTTTGAGACTGAAGTCCCATTTGCTTCACCAATGCAGCTCCTGTCTGCTCTCTGACCGAAACAGCATCAAAGGATTTAAGCCATTCCTTCATACGCTGTCGGTCTTCTTCTTTTAACGCATCAACTGCAAAACTCGCCGCATACGATGCCCTTCTTCCCTTTTCCGTAAATTGCAGAAAGAATGCAGGATCTTTTCCATTTGGAAAGATTGGATTCCATATCTGATCGCTCCCTGCCAGATACAGGTCTGCTTCTTCTATATTTTTTAGTTCTTCACACGTTCTATATGTTGTATCTGTCAGTTCTAACGCATTTTTCCGGAAAGCATCAAATCTATATTTTCTTTTACTGAATAATTTTTTTATTCTTCCTGGCATCTTCACCAGCAAATAAATCTCTCGAATTCCTGCCCTGTCATATTCTGGATTATTTACCGCTTTCAGACTATAATGCCTGCTTAGGTAGTCCGGCTTATAGTCAATAATTTTCACCTCATGACCGCAGTCTTTCAAATATTGCATTAATGCATATGCCTGTAAGCTTGCGCCTGCATTATATACATCATAGCAAGTGATAATTCGTATTCTCATTTCTATCCTCTGCAAATACACTCTATTTTGTTGATTTCCTGCCTGTTAGAATAATCCTTTTTCCTGCACTCCTGCACCAGCTTTTCAAGCCGCTTCGGTTCCCGTAATATTTCACTGATTTTTTCTCCACACGCTCTGTTTTCCAGCGGCACTATGATTCCATCTATTCCGTTTCTCAGCTGACTTTCTGCTGTTGGATATCCCGTAATAATCACCGGTTTTCCAAGCATTTGAGCTTCCCTTACAGCTACACAATTCCCCTCATATCTTGATGGCTGCACATAAACATCACACGCCCTGATATATGGATATGGATTCTCTTTTTTCCCCAGAATTTTTACATATTGTTTCATTCCTGTCTCACATATTCTTTTACGGATTTGCTTTTCATTTTTTCCAAAACCAATTAAATACCAGGTTACTTCCAATCCATTCTGCCTGATTTGCCGACAGATATCCGGCACATTATCAAAATTTTTAGCATAGCAGAACCTGCCAATTGACAATATTTTTATCCCCGATGCATTCATTTCTTTTTCCACCGAAAAACTTTCTGCCTGTCTTTTGATGAGCTGTTCCGGCAAAATATTTTTTATCAATATAATTCTATTTTTTAATGTAGGAAATTTCTTCAAAAATTCTTTTGTAACTGCCTCTGAGATAGATGCGATATAATCATATGCCTTCCACATTTTTGTTTCGGATAAAATATCAATCTGCACCTGGGAATAGTCCGTATGGATCCATGCGATCTTTTTCTTGGCATTTACTTTCTTCGTTACAATATAATGTGGTGTCAGAAAACTTACCGCCAGATCATACTCCTTTTGGGGTTGTATTCGCGGCATAAAAGGGCTGGTATATTTATAGCTATATTCTAAGTTCACATCACTGTCTCGGTAATTATGCTTATGATCATAAATCACCGCCGCTGTTTTTCCATATAGCCTTGCCATTGTTAATAAAACATGTCCCTCTTTTAAAGTTGCCTTCATTGGGTGCGCCAAAACTGTATACGCAGCTTTTTGCGGAAGCAGATGGACTTTATCCGGAATCGCATCCATTAATTCTCCTTCCTGACGAAGCAAAAAAAGATCTATTTCCCATTTGCTTTCATCCAGTGCTTCTAAAAATCCTATCAGACTTCTTTCCGCACCACCCAATTCCAATGCATGTGATACAATTAACATTGTTCTCTTCATATTCGAAACCTCTTAAATACATCTACTCCCCAAATCCTATGAATCGGTCTTGTTATCTTCCCTCGTAATTTTTGTGCTGTGTTCATCCAGGATGCCGCATACCAGTGAATAGAAACCGTATCTGCTGTTTTTTCCAGCTTTCCCGTTGCACTGTCATATGGATTCAAAACATTCACCGGATACACTGCCGCTTCCCATATTTTTTGTTTCTGCCCATTCTGTTTTAAGCCTAATGCGGTCAATGCTTTTGTATTCAGTTCCGGACACATTCTTACTCCATTCTTTCCATCCAGCAGCACATCATATTCCTTCAGCATCGCCCGAAGCACTGCTCCATGCGCAGCGGATCCAAATCCCAGTCCCGTATTTACATACCGCTTATTTTCAAATCCGAAATATGCATCTTCCTGCAATAGCTTTTCCAGTGGCCGAATCACTTCCACGTCTGTATCCAAATAGATCCCTCCATACTTTTCCACCGCCCAAAGTCTGACATAATCGCTTAAATATGCATATTTTTTTTCCGCATAGCACATTCGTGTATATCCATTCATGTCTATGTCAAAATTTTCTTCATTCCATTCGATCATTTCATAGTCCGGGCAATACTGATGCCAGCTTTCTATGCACTTTAAAGCCAATCGGGATTTCTTCCCTTTCCCAAACCAACAATAATGTATTTTCTTCGGTATCATGTATCCATCCCTTTCTATCACATCTTTTATTCACTGGCTATCATTCCTGCATTGCTTTCTAATTTTCTTTTATGAAAATAGTCATAGACTTTCTCTGGCAAAATTCCCACAAGAATTGGCCGCATCGTATATAGGTATCCGCTTATCGGCAGCCCCAGTTTTCGGACCGCTATTCCTTTTACGTAGGCCTCATTTATTCTGTATCGAAGCTTTCTTCTCTTATATGCTGCTCTGTCATCCCGCATGAGATAAAGCTGTTTTGGAATATTTTTACCTCTGTATCCCGCCTCATACATTTTTATCCATAAATGATAATCTTCTACCCGTAAAATACTTTTTTTCTCTGTGTATCCATCCACTGCATCGTATGCTTCTTTTCTTACCATACATGGTGCATGGCAAAACGGAGATCCATACAGAAAATCCTTTTTCTTTGGATATTCCGGATGACTTATCTTTCCCCATATTCCTGTTTGATCAAAATATCCCATATCTGTGCTTACGATTGAAATTGTTTTCTCTGTTTCCAATGTTTCATATTCAGCCGCAAATCGTTCCGGCAGACAGATATCATCCCCATCCATTCTTGCAATGTACTTTCCTTTGGCCGCTTTCAGACATCGGTTCAAGGTATAATTAAGTCCCCTGTTTTCTCTGTTTCTCAGTAAGATCATTTTTTCCGGATATCTTTTCCTATAAAGCTCTGCCACTTCGTACGTTGCATCGGATGATCCATCATCGCACATAATCAACTCCCATTCTTTCATTGTCTGGTTTAAAATCGATTCAATTGCTTCTGACAGCGTATCCGCACAGTTATACATTCCCATAATTACACTGATCTCTGGATTTTTCATATAAGCCCCCATATAAAATGCATCTGATAATAAAAGAATCCAATATATCCCAAAACAGCAGCACTTTTTATAATTTTCGCCGAATTCTCTGTAAAAATATTTTCCATTTCCCAGGGAAGCAAAATGGACGCAGAATACACAGATCCATAAGAAATCAGCCGTCCTATGAATATACCGGAAGTTTTCATCGATACAACTGCAATTCCACTTGTTAGGATTGAGAAGTTTGTCATAATGTTAACTACCGGGTTATCCGCTTCTTTGATCTGCCTGCGTCCAACCACAGAAAAAATCATAGGAATAGAATAGACGAATACTCTGATTGGATTGGTTCCATTATCCTCCCACTCTTTCCAGTCCGTTACCATATTAGAATACTGTGTATTTGACAGCGCATCGTTCATCCCATCTGTAAACCTGTTTACAAATATCAGTATTAAAATGCATCCTAAAATACACAGCACACTCTTTTTATTCCATGCTTTCCCCTGCACAATAAAGATAATCGGTACCATAAGAAGCGCTGACGCATGGAACGTTGCCCCTAACAGGATAATTACTGTCAGTGATACATATTTTCTTTTCAGAAGCAATGGAAATCCCGCCATAATAATTGCAATTGCCAAAAACTGGCGAATACCATTCTGACACCAGGACATGTAATCCGTTCCTGCAACAAAAATAAATATACTCATCCAATAGTTTTCACTATATTTCCGGTAGATAAATGCCATGCATAACATTTGTATTGCAGCTATGATCAGAAAAAAACAAACAGATGAATTTCCAATAAAGCTTTTTAAAACCACCATGAAAACGGAAAAACCTTTATCTTTTTTTATTCCCTGAAGATAGAATGGGAGCTCAGCTAGCCTATTCGGTGCTTCGCTGAAAACTCTCCGGTATGCATAGGTGTCTCCAAAATTATCAGATCGTAATGCTGCTGCTATTATGTACGGAATCACCAGCAGCACCGCCGGTGCCATCTGCCATCTTTCTTCGATCCTTCCCATAACGATCTCCTGCTTTTTCGGCAGAAATCTTGTCAGAATTATCCCTGCTGTCAAAATCCAAATTAATTGAAACCAATAGTTCGTTATGGACATCTTTCACATCTCTCCTTTTGTTTTACTAAAAGTCTCTTTTTTCATCCCCTCGCAGACTCTGCACTGTTTTCTCCACCACAACTTCTTTCCGAAACTCTCTCTCCATCTTCTCTCTCCCCGCCTGTCCCATCTGCTCTCGTTCTTCTCTGCTGCAATGCAGCATCTCTTTCATTGCGTCATACAGCATCTCTTTATTTTTTACCTCAACCAGCAGACCGCTTTTCCCATTTTCTACGCTCTCCCTGCACCCCGGAATATTGCTTGTGACGACTGGGCGGCCTGTGGCGGCGGCTTCTAAAAGGACATTACTCATTCCCTCATGGTAACTGGGGAGCACTACGCAGTCTGCTTCTATGTAAAACGGACGTGGATCCGACTGAAAGCCGTAGAAATGGGCGATGCTGTGTTTTTCCAGTTCTTTTACCTGCTCTTTGTATTCATCTTCAAAAAAACCAACCAGATCAAGGACAAAGTTTTCGTTTTCTTTTTTCAGATGCCGGACAGCATAAAACAGTTCGTCGATTCCTTTTTCTTTCATAATTCGTCCAAGATACAGGAAATGGATTCGTGTGTGCTTCGGATAAGGCTGCATTTTGTATCTTTCCAGATTAATTCCTGCCCCGGCCAGGACGATCTGGCGATCGGCGGATATGATTTTTCTTTTACAAAATTCACTGGCATTTTCTTTGTTTTCAAAAAAGACGTATTTCACTTTTTGGAACGCTTTTCGATATAAAATTGTAACAAGCCCAGTTAAGACTGGTTTTTGAAATGCTGTTCCCAACCTCTGTACATTGGCATAATACGGAATTTGCTTTTGGCCGCTGAGCAGGCCTATGTAGATATTCGGTTTTATGGAATAGGTGAGTATAAGATCTGGTTTCACTTTTTTCAGCAGACGCTCATAATCCCATAGCAGCTTTGCTTCCGTAAATGGATTCACCCCACGGCGGTTCATGGATATTGGAATGCACTGGATTCCCATGTTCTGGAAATCTTCTTCATGCCCGACAAATGGCATCGCCAGAATCACTTCATACTCTTTCTGCAATGCTTCCGCCAGTTCTCTTCGAAACTGCCAGAACATATACGAATGGTTTGTTACAATCAGAAGTCGTTTTTTCATTGCTCTTTCCCGTTTCATGTAATATCCCGCATCATTTAATTACTTATTTCATTATTTCTTTTGCAAATTATATCATCTTCCCATTAATATGCAATTACTTTTTTCATTATTTTCCAGTAATTTTCTTTCGTTTTCGACAGCCTCCACTCTGCTTTTACTTTTTTCTTCTCTCTTCCCCATTTACTGCCATCTGTTTTCCATCATTCCCTCATGAATTCCATCCTGCCGCAGTACCGCGCCGGCTGTCTTACAGAGGCATTCGAGATCCATTCCTAATGCAATGTGATGCACATAATATCCGTCCAGTTCCGCTTTCTCCCGGATCGGAAGTTCATCCCGCCCATGGATCTGTGCCCAGCCGGTGAGGCCCGGACGGACGCTGTTTGCGCCGTACCGCTCCCGCTCAGAGATCAGATTCTCCTGATTCCAGAGCGCCGGACGCGGACCGACGAGCGCCATGTCGCCTTTTAAAATATTGAAGAGCTGCGGCAGCTCATCGAGGGATGTTTTCCTGAGAAAGCGTCCGACTCTTGTGATAAAGAAATCGGGATGGTTCAGCAGATGTGTCGGCATATCATGCGGCGTGTCGATACGCATCGTGCGGAACTTGTATATGTAAAAATACTGCCCGTTCCGGCCCACCCGCTTCTGCCGGAACAGCACCGGTCCCGGAGAATCCAGGCGGACTGCAATGCCGACTCCCAGCAGCAGCCACGATAATGCTGCCGTTCCCACAAGCGCCAGCAGACGGTCCAACAGATTTTTCAGATACTTTTGATAAACTCCTTTTTTCTTCTCCCTCATGCTTTTCCTCCCTGCTCCCTTGCTGTCCGGTCACTGTTCCGGCGTTCCTTCTCTTTCCCATAGCCGTACTTTCCGTAACCGTAACCATATTTTCCATACCCGTAGCTGCCATAGCTGCTGTATCCGTAGCCCGTCGTGCCCTCCTGCACGCCGTTCAGCACATAGCCGCAGACCGGAATCTGCGAATCCTCGAAAAATTCCAGCGCGCGCCGGACTTCCCGGTCTTTCGTTGTTCCCTGATGTACCACGAGAACTGCTCCGTCGGCAATTCCGCCGAACAGTGCCGCATCCGAAAGCACTCCGCACGGCGGCGTGTCGATGATCAGAAGATCGGCCTCTTCTTTCAGGCTTTCGATCATGGTCTTCATCCGTACCGAGCGCAGCAGCCCTGCAGGATTCTGCGTGCTTCCCGCTCCCGGCAGGATTTTCAGCGTCAGATCCCGGCAGTCGGTAAGTGCCTCCTCCCAATCCATCTGTCCCTTCAGCACGGCAGCAATTCCACGCTCTTTCCGTCCGATCAGTCCCATACACTTCATCACCGAAGGATTCCGCAGATCTCCGTCCAGCAGTACTACGCGGTATTTCTTCTTCGCGAACGCCTCCGCCAGGTTCACGGCAACCGTCGTCTTTCCCTCCCCCGGCACGGCACTCGTCACAAGAAGGACCGGGCAGTCACTTTTTCCGATTATTCTGTCCTCCATCCTTGTCCGGATCAGCTGCACCGCCTCTTTGAAGGCATCCGGCACTTTTGGATTGCAGATGGTAATGGTCTGTTCCTTTACGCTGCTTCTTTTTTTGATCTTCGCCTGCGGCAGATTTCCAAGGAATGCCGCATTCGTCAGCTTCTTAATATCATCCGCCCAATGGATGGTTTTTCTTGTTCTCACATAGAGGAACAGCAGCAGGAAGGCCGCTGCAAGTCCTGCTGCTGCACCATACGTGCCGGCCCGCAACGCATCCTGGCTGTTAACCGGCACTGCCGGAACACCGCTTTCATCCACCACCGTCAGTGTCGTCGCACCAATGATATACTCTGCCACCTCCGGATAATTCGTGATAACGGATTTCATCACCCGATACGCCGTCTCCGGTGACGCGTCCCGCACACGGATAGTAAAAAGATTGGTATTTTCCATCACGCTCGCCTGAATTTCTGATGTCACCGCCCCGATTCCAAGATCCCGCGCTACAACATCCTTCAGTACGCCGCTTGTCACAAGATACGGAAAGGTCTTTCCAAGCTGCTCTGCCGTTACATTATCGTAATAAGAATAACCGACCGCACGGTTCGATCCGACCACGAACGATGTATATGCCTCATAAACCGGCTGATACCGCAGCTTTGCCGTCAGAAAGGAGCCGCCTCCTGCAAGGATTACAAGTGCCAGCACACCAAAGAAAAATTTCTGGAACGCCTGGAAATACTCCGCCAAAAAGGCGATCAGATCTATTTTCTCTGGTTCCGCTGCGGAATAGGTTTCATACGTTTCTCTGTTCATGCTCTTTTGCTCCCTCTCATCGTTCTGCCCTGCTATAGGCGCCGTATCCGTAACCGTAACCATAGCTGCCTCCGATCCGCTCGCCGAATCCCGGATAAACATTGCCGAACACACAGCCGATGACCTTTTCTTCTTTCTGGTTCAGCGCGTCGATGGCATCGTTGATGTCCCGTGTCAGCACGCCGTCCTGCCGAACGGCAAGAACCGCACCATCAGCCAGCTCCACAAGCTCCTCCGCATCCGCGGCCGCGCCCATCGGCGGCGTATCCAGAATAATATAATCCATGTTTGTCCGGCACGTATCCAGAATCCGCCGGAAAATTTCACCGCCGACTGCTTCCGACGGTTCCTCCAGCCGTTCCCGGCAGATGCCCATGTAAACATTCGTATCCTTGTATTTTTCAAAAACGCTGGACGCCGACTCCTTTCCGACTGCTACCTGTCCGAAATCTTTTCCGGCCTTTTGCGGAAGTTCAAAAATCTTATACAGCGCCGGCTGACGAAAATCACAGTCCAGCAGAAGGACACGGTTCTGTTCCTCTGAAAGGGCAAGCGCCAGATTGGCGGCAAGCGTTGACTTTCCTTCATTTTCCGCCACACTGGTCACCAGCAGCACTTTTCCCCCTCTCCGGTCGAGTCTTCCGCGCACACGGGAAGCAATGCGCTTCAGGGATTCCACATAGGGAAAGCTCCGCGCCGGATTCGTGATCAGCATGGAGCTGTTTTTCCTCTTTTTTTCATGGTACACGGTTCCCAGCAGATCCGCATCAATCTTGCGGCCAAATTCCGTTTCATTTTTGACGGTATCCCGCAGAAAGGAAAAGAAGCCCACCAGCGCCGCCGTACCAAGCGCTGCCGCCAGAAATGCCATTGCAGCGTACTTTTCCGTCGGAATCCGATTCGACGGATTGTCGGAAACCTGCGGCTGCTGCAGTGTCTCCAATACTACATTGGGAATAATATAATCTGAAATGGTTGTGTAATTCTTCAGCACCGACCGCAGTACCCGAAAGGCTGTTTCCGGCGAATCGGCTGTCACGGAAAGCTCCATTAAATTGGATTCCGGCACAATTGAAGCGCTCATGTCCGCCGGAAAAGATGAGCATCCCAGCTCCTCCATCACTTTTTTCTTTAAAATATTGTTTTCCAGAATCGCCTGAAATTTCTGCGTCATCTCATACGTCGAAGAAAGGCTCGATGCTGCATTTGCATTCTCGCCGCGCCCCATCACGGCAAACGTGGTTTTCACCGTGTACTGATCCCGATGGACTGCCGTCAGCACCGTGTAGGTTATCATCGCCGCCGAACAGGCAATCAGAAGGATGATCCACCAGTTTTTTGCCATATCACACAGAATGCTCCGAAGATCCCAGTCTGCTTCGCCGTTCTGTCCGTTTCCTGTTCTGTCGTATTCTCCCATCTGGAACCTCCTCATTCATTGACGCAGACAATCAGGCGGATGGAGCTTGTCTGTCCCTCCTCCGATGTCACAGTATACGTTACTTCATAGACACCTTCCTTTCCGGTGTCAACCGGATTCTCTATGGAAAGTTTTTCTTCCCCAAGGATCTTGTCTTCCGCGGAAACCGCGTGAAGTTCATCGTCCTCTCCTTTTTCATACATCATCTGATCCACATTCACCTGCTCCAGATAATCCTTCGGATCAAACGCCTGCTGCAGTTCCAGATGGATCAGATACTCGCTTAAAGTAATCTGCGGCTTTCCGCTCTCCTCGGCCGGATCGTAGAGTTCCACCGTCACCGGAAGACTCGTCACATCCCCGGCACGGTTGGCAGCAGAATACGTTACCTGATACAGCCCGGGCGTGCTGCTGATCTCATCCTGATACGAGAGCCGGATGCGGTCCGTAATCGTTCCGTCCAGACAGTCCTCTGCGGAAAGTCCTTCCGTCAGGTCATCTGCATTCACACTGAACCGGAGCGGCCCATCCAGGGAAAAGACCGGCGATGTATAGTCGTTATAGACCATTTCCCGTTCCGCGTGGGTGACATTGTTGTCCGAATCAAAGGCAACGATGCTGATTTTCCGCCGCCCTTTTTCGATAAAGTTGGAAATATGTTCTACCGCAAGCGAATCCGTCACATCGCCGTCCTTCGCATCGTACGCCGTCACGCCGGACAGAAGCTCCGCCTCATCCGCGTGGATACTGACCGAAATTTCACTGTTATCCATCGAAATCTCTGGCCCTTTCCCGTCTTTTCCGGTTCGCTGCCGCATCAGGCACCCGCCAAACGCGAGCGATGAGGCAAGAAATAAAATCAGAACAGCCGCTCTCATTTTGTGCATATCCTTTTGATGTCTCCTTTCGTTTTTCAGACAAACCAGCGTCTTTTCCGCCTTCGTTCCGGAGACGGCTCATACAGAACCGGCCGGTTCTCCAGAATTCTCCTCGGATTTACCTTCAGCAGAAGCTCCGCATACGATTCACCGTACCACTCCGACAGAAATTCCCGGATCGGTCTCATGTTCGGTGTCCGGTAATTGACGCGGTGGGCATCGCTTGCCGCACAGCCTGCCAGACGGTTTTCCAGCAGATACTGTGCTGTCCGCTCTGCTTCTTTTCCAAATCTTCCAAATACACTTCCTTTGTTCATCTGCAGAACTGCGCCCATTTCCCGGAACTCATACAGAAGCTCCGGCGAATCCTGCACGCAGAAATACCGCTCCGGATGTGCCAGCACCGGGATCTTTCCCATGGCCGGAAATTCCATCAGCCGCCTTCTGATCCCGTCCGGTGCCATGTCAAACGGCACCTCGATCAGATAATAGCGGCTTTCATGAAGCGGTATCAGCTTTCTCTCTTTGATTTTTTCGTTAAGCGGCCCGATGCTCATAATTTCCATGCCGCGCACCAGGCTGATCGGGATGTGTTCCTTCCGGATTTCCTGTTCCAGACGGTAAAACAGCTCCAAAAGCTGCTCCGAATCGTAATTGACATACCCATCCTCCACGCCCTCGATTCCCGTCTGGTTTGCATGCGGTGTCACAGCAAGGATACACACTCCGCTCTTTGCCGCAATTTCCGCCATCTCAAGGGATGTGGACAGATTCGGGGAACCGTCGTCAACCCCCGGCAGAATATGTATATGAAGGTCCGTCATGCTTCTTTTCTCCTTCGTACTGATATTCCGGCACCATTCTCTTTACCCTCTCGCAGATGTCCGGACATTCGTTTTCCGCCGCCCGCTCGAGTTCTTTCATCTGTTTTCGGAATACCGTCTCATCAAAAGCAATCTGCCGGCCGATAAAAATGCGGGTGTTTTCTGTCGTCTGCATCCCCTCCTCATTCATCAGCAGCTCCTCATACAGCTTTTCGCCCGGCCGCAGGCCAATGTACTTGATCTCGATTTCCACTCCCGGCTCATACCCGGAAAGGCGGATCATGTTTTTCGCAAGGTCCGCAATTCGGACAGGATCTCCCATGTTCAGGACAAAAATCTGGCCGTTTTTCGCATACGCGCCCGCCTCGAGCACCAGACTGACCGCCTCCGGAATCGTCATAAAATAACGGATGATGTCCGGATGCGTCACCGTCACCGGCCCGCCGTGCTCAATCTGGCGGCGGAACAGCGGAATGACGCTGCCGTTGCTGCCAAGTACATTTCCAAAGCGCACCGCCGCAAACTCCGTGGTGCTGTGTTTTCCAATCATCTGGATCACCATCTCGCAGAGCCGTTTGCTCGCTCCCATGATGTTCGTCGGATTGACCGCCTTGTCTGTCGAAATCAGAATAAATTTTTTTACGTGATACCGGCTTGCCGTGCGCGCCGTCTTTAAGGTTCCGATCACGTTATTTTTGATCGCCTCGTTCGGACTGTCCTCCATCAGGGGCACATGCTTGTGCGCCGCTGCGTGAAAGACGATATCCGGCCGGTAACGGGAAAACATCGACTGCAGCCGCCGTTCATCCCGCACCGAACCGATCAGCACCGTCATGTGAAGCCTCGGGAACTCCCATTCCAGCGATTTCTGGATCTGGTATGCATTGTTTTCATAAATATCAAAAATGATCAGATGACCGACACCGTGGCCAGCTAACTGTCGGCAGATCTCGCTGCCGATGGAGCCTCCTCCTCCCGTCACAAGAACTGCTTTCCCCTGGACATAATCGAGAATCGCATCGAGATCGACGCGGACCGGATCCCTAGGCAGCAAATCCTCAATTTTAATTTTTTTTCTGATCTTTTTTTCTTCCTTCATAGCTCCCGCTCTCATTCTATTCGACATCTTCTCCCGTTTTCAGGCATCCTGCTCCCGCAGACAGTCTTCGAGCAGATACAAAAGCTCCAGCGCCGAACGGAAACCGGCTTTCTGCTTTCCGCAGATCAGAAATCCCTGCAGACTGCAGTGCTGGCGGAACTGAATCTGAATGCTGACCATCCGCTCGGTTCCGGCCGGAAGCGTGGTCTCCTGCCGGTTTTTCATATCCTCCGTAAATTCCCATTCGTCTTTTTCTTCTTCCCGCAGGCTTCGCATACAGCTTCCCGCATCCGGCATACCGAGCAAATCATAAATCCGGTTCATCCGAAGCAGCATTTCCCCGTATCCCGCAAACGGAACATCGTAATGCAGAAGCGGCAGGCGGATCACACCTTTGGAATGGCTTCCGTTCAGCTCCTGAAAACATAAGAATAATGCTGCATCTGCTGTTGTATGTACCTTTTCTCTGATTTCTTCCATTTCTTTCCTCATAATCTTCTCCATCTGCTCTTTGTGTTTCTTTTTATAGTAATGTTATATGTAATATTTATTTTTGGAATATTATACCAAATCTATCTCACATCGTCAATCTGCTTATGCCTCCTTTTCTTTCGATTTTCACTTTCTTTTCTGTGTTTTTTCTACATGGAGTTTACTTTTTTGATCTTTTTCGAGTTCTGGTGTCGCGGTGCGTCACTGTTCGTCGAACGATTTTATCAGAAGTGAGGCCTTTCGGCTTGAATGAAATCCTGTGGATGTGCTAAACTACAGTTTGTAATCGTATGATCGTTTCTGTAATGATTTCATAGTTACAGTATCATGTTTTCCTGCGCCGGACAACCGCTTCGACGTGAACGGCTGCACATCGACGCAAACGGTAAGTAATTCAGAAGGTGGTAATTTTGTATTCAGAGTTGATTTTTCCATTGAATTCCAACGATCCGGTTCTTCTCGAAATTCCGGTCATCATCACACAGGGCGCCTCAGAACGAATCCGGTTTCCGCTGGATGATCTCATCTATGTGGAGGCCTGTCAGCACCGGCTGATTCTGCATACCGTTCAGGGTGACTTTTCAACCCGGTGCACATTTGCCGGCCTGACGGTATGTCTTGCCTCAACCGGCCGTTTTTTCCGCAACGGAAAAGGTCTGCTGATCAATTTCTCCCACGTTGCGCTCGTGCAGGCAACCGGCGAGGTTCTGCTGAAAAACGGACAGACCGTCTTCTGCAGCCGCAGACGGAAGCGTGAAACCCGCGAAGCCTTCCTCGCTTATGCCAGAACACTGTCCCGCCGCTTATAATATGATTTTGATTTTCTATGTCCTGCAGCCTTTGATCCACCGATACAAAGAACAGCAGCCTCTGGTTCTGTTTTCGAACCAACGGCTGCTGTCCTGTTTCTGTTTATTTTTCAGTTTTTCCCTGCCGCTTCCATCCGCGCCGCAAACTGCGCATAGAAATCGGTCTTTGTGTCATACGGAAGCAGATAAAACAGCTTCAGAATTCCCATGCTGATCTGCTGCTGCAGCGCGTCATCCTCTGTCCGGCGCGCCTCGTTCTGTTTTTCTTTCAGATAATAATGCCATTCGTTCGTAAACGCTTCATACTTTCCGAGCTCCGGCGTGTCGAGCCAGCGGCGGACTTTGACTTTTGTCTTATTCTCCTTCGGACATTCGCTGACCTGAAGAAAATAGGAAAACGTTCCGTTCTCATACAGCCGTCCCAGCGGAAACATCCGGCAGAAGCCCGGCCGCGCATCGTGAATGCTACACCGGCCCTCATCATTTAAGAAACTGCACTGGTCTGACTGCTCCGTCATTTTCAGATGCGGCAGAATCACACCGTCCACTACGCGGAGTGAAATATATCCCGCCGTCAGAATCTCCTCCATCGTTTTGCCGAGTTTTCTCTCGAGCCGGTAAAGATCCATCGGGTCGAGCACAATCGAGTCGCCCATCCCGCGGCAGCAGGCGGAGCATCCGCGGCAGTCGTCGCAGCCCACTTTTACCATGTCATTCGCTCCATATCGTTTTCCATCTGAAATCTTGTCTATATCTACGTTCCGTTCCATACTTTCTTCCTGTCTGTTCTTTATTTTTTATACTCAAAATCCGGAATCTGATGCCATCTCTCCCGGAAATAATGTGCCGCCAGTTTCGGCTTGCGGTCACGGGTGAAGATTCCCTTCTTGTTGCCCTGCACGCGCAGGAGACTCTGGCTCGTCGCAAAGTCCCAGATGCCCGAAAGGTCACTGACAAACCGGGACGGTGTCATACTTGGATATAACATACTTTTGTTTCCTCCTTCTCCATTTTTCTTGTATATCCCCCTGTTTTTCCTGCCGGTTTACGTTCCGGCGCGCTCTGCCCCCACGACATGCAGCACCTGGTCCTTTACCTGGAATTTGATTTCCATTCCCGCAAAGGAAAGTCCGTAAACGCGCTCTTCACTGTTCTGATACGATGGGCGCGGGTCCTGCTCCAGCACTTTTTTCAGTGCCTCCCGGCGGTCCGCCGGAATTTTTTCCAGCAGCTCATCCGGAATTTCAACGGGAATAAAGTATTCCTTCGTCTTTTCCGTAAAGCTGCCAAATGCCTCCGCATGGCTGTCCACATGCGGCAGATACGGTTTGATGTCCAGAATCGGCGTACCGTCCATCAGATCTGCCCCCGACAGATGAAGCACCGGCCCGAGTGCCGGATGCTGCTCCACACGCTCCAGCTTTACCGAAGAAAGCCCGATCGGATTGGGCCGGAACGGAGAGCGCGTTGCAAATACACCGACCCGCTTGTTTCCGCCAAGCCGCGGCGGCCGCACCATCGGTGACCAGGTGTCGCGCACAGCCTCGGAAAACTCCCAGATCAGCCAGAGATGGGAATATTCCTCGATGCCGCGCAGCGCATTCGCATCGCGGAACTCCGGTTCAAAGACGATCGTACTCTTTAATTCTTCAATCAGCCCGCTCTGCCGCGGAATCCCGAACTTTTCCGGGAAATCCGTGTGGATCCGGGCAATCACTTTCACTGCAATTTCTTCTGCCAAAACGTTTTTCTCCTTTATCCTTACCAGACTCTGAATAGGTTTATTCTAACATTTTGCCGGAAAAAAGTCCACCTGCCAGCCGGCGGTTGGCGGAAAAGTGTCAGAAAAGGACGGATTTCTCATAATTTGCAAATCCGTTTTTCTATCCTATGACCGAAAAAAAAGAACAGGAACCGTTTTGCTGTTCCGATTCCTGTTCTCTCCTCTTTATGCTCCAAGTTCCCGCATGCCTTTCAGCAGTCCTTCAATCTGTTCTGCTATTTCTTTTACTTTCGCTTCCAGTCCCAGCAGTTCCTGGCGGTACATCTGATTTTTCTCTGTCGTATCAAAAGTATGTACCGTCTGAACCAGAAACGCTCCCGCCTTCGGCTGAAGTTCATCCGGCAGGTGCGTTTCCTTTAAGCGGATCCGAAAGCTTTCCAGGTCATTCCCTGCAGCCCTTAAATACTGATTCATGTGGATCCCTGTGTGGCGCATCATCGCTCTGCCCTCGCCGCGTACCTTTGCGTACGCTCTCTGGCTTTTGGCTGCGTACAGTGTCATCTGTACATACATCAGACTGGTCAGTGCCTTTTCTCCGGTCATTGCTGTTTCGTATAATTCTTTTTTCACTCTCTCGCTGCTCATACATTCCTCTTTCCGCCACTTTTGTTCCGCTGGCAACGGTTTGGATTGCTCCGGCAGTTCATGTTATCTTTGGTATTCAGGAGCATAAAAAAAGACTCCTATCATGACGACTGCCACAATAAAAGTCTTGCGTTCTCATTTGATACGGACGTCTCTCGACATCGGCTGACGATTTCAAACCCACCCGGGATGCGTTTTTGTTTCCCGCGGCGTTTCGCTACTCCCTTTTACTTGTTGATGTGTATATTAGCACACTTCCTGTCGAATTGCAAGTATATTTTTTGCATTTTGTCCCTCATTTCATGCAACTTACGTTTTTTCATTTGTGTTTCTTCCTATATAAATGCACCGCCGGAAAGCATACCGCTCCGGCTGCCAGCACGAGAAAAACGATATCTGCATACATCTTCACATATCCCGCCGCCTGCTCCCACGCCACACCGACCGCAGCACCGGTTCCGACGAGAAGAATGTTCCACACCGTGCTTCCGATGATTGTAAACAGCAGAAATTTCGGCATCTCCATCCGTGCCATCCCGGCGGGGACGGAAATGAGGCTTCGGATGATTGGAATGCACCGGCCGAACAGAACGGCCCGCTGGCCTTTCTTCTGAAACCATGTAATCGTTTTCCAGGCATCCTCCGCGTGAAATCCGAGAAACTTCATCGGGCGGCTGTCGAGCAGTTCACTAAGGCTCTCCGGGCTGACAAGCGTTCCCGCTCCATAGAGAACCAGCGCCCCGAGAAGCGATCCTGCCGTGGATGACAGCACAACGCCCGCCGGATGCAGACGGGTGCATGTCGTCATAAAACCGCCGAACGTCAGAATCACCTCGGAGGGAATCGGCGGAAAGACATTTTCCACGGCAATCAGAATCAGGACGCCGACATATCCAAAACGGTTGACCATATCCAGGATTACGTTCTGCAAGCTTTCTCCGTTCCAGCAGCTCCGCACCGTTTTGAGACCTGCGGCGTTTTCCCGTCTCTGCTCCGCGTCACGGAATCGCTGCTTTTTCCTTCTTCCCCTGCATTCTATGCACCGCTGCCCCTCTGCATGACCCCTTTTTCCGCCAAAACTTTCCTCTGTTTACGATTCCGTCAGATTTTCTTTGTTTTGTTTTCATCTTCTCTTCAGAAAAGCTTTATCTCATGTACACATTCTGGTCACAATTTTTCCGTATACTAATCTCATCAACAACGAAGGAAACAAACACAAACCTCCATCGTTTTTCTATAAATTTTAACCAGGAGACAGCAAAGCACCCTTGGAAGCATGTCTCCAATGCCAACCTTTCTAATAGATAGATTTCTTTTTCATACCGCCGGGGCCCTAACAAGTCCCGGCCTCTCTCCTTTTTAGGAGATTTTTTTATTTTCAGCTCTTTTTTTCCTTAATTTTCTAAAGTTCCCACGATAATTTTTTCTTGCACAGGACTTTTCCGTATAGTAAAATGAAAACAGTTGTTTTTAACAGACACCATGGATAAAAAGGGAGAAAAATACCATGAAGATTGGATTTGACAATGAGAAGTACCTGAAAATGCAGTCTGAGCATATCCGCGACCGCATCAACCAGTTTGACAACAAGCTGTATCTGGAATTCGGCGGAAAGCTGTTCGACGATTTCCACGCATCCCGCGTTCTTCCGGGCTTTGCACCGGATGCCAAACTGCGCATGCTGATGCAGCTCTCCGACCAGGCTGAGATCGTAATGGCGATTTCCGCAGCCGATATTGAGAAAAACAAAATCCGCGGCGACCTCGGCATCACCTATGACAGCGACGTGCTCCGTCTGATTGATGAGTTCCGCGGACGCGGCCTCTATGTCGGCAGTGTTGTCATCACGCAGTATTCCGGACAGCACAGTGCAGACGCTTTCAAGAAGAGACTGCAGAAGCTCGGCATCCCGGTTTACATTCACTACACGATTCCGGGCTACCCGCATAATGTGCCGCTGATCGTGAGCGATGAGGGATACGGAAAGAACGAGTACATCGAGACAACCCGTCCGCTCGTTGTCGTTACCGCACCGGGACCGGGAAGCGGAAAGATGGCAACCTGCCTTTCCCAGCTCTACCATGAGCACAAACGCGGTGTCCATGCCGGTTATGCAAAATACGAGACCTTCCCGATCTGGAATCTGCCGCTGAAACACCCGGTCAACCTGGCTTACGAGGCTGCTACCGCCGATCTGAACGATGTCAACATGATCGACCCGTTCCACCTCGAGGCATACGGCGTGACAACCGTCAACTACAACCGTGATGTTGAGATTTTCCCGGTTCTGCGCGCGATCTTCCAGCAGATTTTCGGCGAGAGCCCGTACAAATCCCCGACAGACATGGGTGTCAACATGGCCGGAAACTGCATCATCGATGATGAGGCATGCCGCGAGGCTTCCCGTCAGGAGATCATCCGCCGCTACTACACTGCTGTGGACGGTATCGCAGACGGCTCCCGCTCCGAGACTGAGGCTTACAAAATCGAGCTTCTGATGAAACAGGAAAACATCGTTGCCGCAGACCGTACCACCGTTTCCCCGGCTCTTGTTCGTGCCGAGGCGACCGGCGCACCGGCCGCTGCCATGGAACTTCCGGACGGACGCGTCATCACCGGAAAGACCGGCGATCTGCTCGGATCGAGCGCGGCGCTTCTGCTGAATGCATTAAAAGAGCTCTCCGGCATCGACCATGACGTACATGTTCTCTCACCGGAATCCATCGCTCCGATCCAGACCCTGAAAACCAAATACCTCGGAAGCAAGAACCCGCGTCTTCATACCGACGAGGTTCTGATTGCGCTGTCTGCTACTGCTGCACAGAGCGAGGATGCACAGAAAGCACTCTCCTGCCTGCCGCAGTTAAAGGGCTGCCAGGTGCACTCCAGCGTTATGCTCTCCGATGTGGACCGCAAAATGTTCCAGCGTCTGGGATGCGATCTGACCTGTGAGCCGAAATTTCAGTAAATAATTTTTCGTATATTAAACAAAAAAGTCCAGGGCATACGGTACTTTCCGTATCTGCCTGGACTTTTTCTATTTCCGGCTTCTGTTTATAAATTTTCTTTTCCGAATCCCATTGGCAGCAGCTCCTCGAGTGTCATTTCTTTCCAGGAACCGTCGCCCTTGCAGAGAAGGACGAGAAATTCGTTCGGATCAACGAATTCCCGCAGCACCTGACGGCAGACACCGCACGGTGTGCAGAAATCCTCCGGCTCTGCCTCTCCCGGGCCGCCGCAGACGGCGATCGCGTCAAATTCCGTTATGCCCTCGGATACGGCTTTGAAGACCGCGGTGCGCTCCGCGCAGTTTGTCGGTGTATACGCCGCATTTTCAATGTTGCAACCGGTATAAATCGCTCCATTCTTTGCCAGAACCGCCGCGCCTACGCGGAATTTCGAATACGGCACATACGCAAATTTCCGCGCTGCCAGAGCCTGTTTTACCAGCTCCTGTTTTATTTCTGTACTGATTTCCTGTTTCATATCCAGCATCCCCTTTCCAGTATCCCCTTATTTTTTCTTTCTTATTTCTGATCTTCCCGGATCAGAATCCGCAGTGCCTCGATGGCTACCTGAATCGCACCTTCCGTATCGTGCGTAATGTGGTTCTCCATGCCGCGTTTCACTCTCTCCTGATTTCCCATCACAAGAAAATCCGATCCGGCACGGACGCCGCGGGCACTTGCCACGATAAAGAGTGCCGCCGATTCCATCTCTGACGCTTTGCATCCAAGCTTCATCCATGCATCCCATTTTTTCAGCAGCTCATCGCCGACCGGCATCTGCTCCGGGTCGTGCTGGCCGTAGAAGGAATCCTTGCACTGTACCACGCCCGCATGCCATTTTTTCCCAAGATTCTTTGCCGCCTGCACCAGCGCATTCGTCACGGTAAGGTCTGCGACTGCCGGGAACTCGATCGGTGCGTATTCCTTTGACGTTCCCTCCGCACGGATCGCTCCCGTTGCCACCACGATATCGCCGCCCTCTACATCGAGTGCCATACCGCCGCATGTTCCGACGCGGATAAACGTATCGGCGCCGCACTGGATCAGCTCTTCCATCGCGATGGAAGCCGACGGACCGCCGATGCCGGTAGATGTAACGGAAACCTTTACACCGTCCAAAGTACCCGTATAAGTCACAAATTCCCGGCTGTCTGCGACGAGCACCGGGTTCTCAAAGTAAGCTGCAATTTTTTTACACCGTTTGGGATCTCCCGGCAGAATCACGTACCGTCCCACATCGCCTTTTCGGATCTGCAGATGATACTGCAGCCCTTCTTCTCCTGAATAATTCTGCATATGCAAAAACCTCCTTTGTATTTTCGTATTCTCATAGTTCTATTTTACCACAGGCCGTACCGCAAATACAAGGCTTGACACCATTTCACCGCCCCTTTCATTACGGATATAATCACGTTCCGCAGTTGCCTTTTCCCATTCGGGATGCTACAATAGGCACAGAAACCAGAGTTCTTACTTTCATTTTTACAAGGAGGGATTATTTTATGAGTTCCTATGTCATCAGCTGCTGCTCTACAGCAGACCTTACCGAAGAACATTTCTCCAAACGGGAAATCTCATACATCTGTTTCCATTACAAATTAAATGACACCGAGTACGCGGACGATCTCGGCAAGTCCATGCCGTTCGATCAGTTTTATGCCGCCATGGCCGCCGGCGCTTCCACAAAAACATCCCAGGTGAATGCCGATGAATTTGAAGCCTATTTTGAAACATTCCTGCAGGACGGCAAAGACATTCTCCACGTCTGCCTCTCCTCCGGCATTTCCGGTGTCCTGAATTCTGCGATGATCGCCAAAGCCGACCTTGAAGAGCGCTACCCGGAACGGAAAATCCTCATCGTGGATTCCCTCGGCGCTTCCTCCGGCTATGGTCTTCTGATGGACCGCCTTGCCGACCTGCGCGATGAAGGAAAACCGCTGGAAGAGGTTTACGATTTTGCGATGAAAAACCGCCTCAAAGTCCATCACTGGTTCTTCTCCACGGACCTCACCTTCTACGTGCGCGGCGGCCGCATCTCCAAAGCCTCCGGCGCAATCGGCGGCCTCCTCGGTATCTGCCCGCTGCTCAACATGGACAACGAAGGCCGTCTGATTCCGCGGTTTAAAATCCGTACGAAGAAAAAAGTCATCAAAAAAATCGTCGACCAGATGGAAGAAAACGCCGAGGGCGGCCTCTCCTACTCCGGCAAATGCTACATTTCCCAGTCCGCCTGCTACGACGATGCGCGGGCCGTTGCGGATCTTATCGAGGAACGCTTTCCCAATCTGAACGGAAAAGTCGAGATCAACAACATCGGAACCACCATCGGCAGCCACACAGGGCCAGGAACCGTGGCATTGTTTTTCTGGGGGAACGAACGGGTGGATTAACTCTCCTGCACTTCCATCTAAAAACAGGGAAGAAAAAAGCTCTGTCCATTTGGGCAGAGCCTTCTTGTTTTCCTTCTATTCTTCTATCTTCCCTCTCCAACACTTCCGCACCAGTGCAAACACCAGATACCCGATGGCTGCTCCAAGCGTATTCGTCACAACATCATCTAACTGGCAGAAGCCGCGCTCTGTTAAAAGCTGCACAGTTTCCAACATCATGCTCGTGGCAAATGCCGCATACACACAGTACCACCATCTCCGAAGAAACGGCACCGCCGCCGGCAGTAATACACCGAACGGCAGAAACAGCAGAATATTTTCCACAAAATACCGGTCCGGCAGACACTGGTTTCCCCAGGTTTCAAATAGCTTCAAATCCACACCTGTTCTCGAACCCGGTTCTCTCGAAAGCAGTGTAATCGAAATCAGCATGGCAAAATAGACGGCTACCAGAAACCACGCCAGAAGCTGCCCGCCGTGCAGCGCACGGTACTGCTCCAGCCGTTTCCGTTTCTTCTGGATCTGCTGATTTTTCCACGCCGCCGCAACCGTCACAAAGCCGACACCGACTGCAACCGCATGCGGCAGATACCGGAATGTATCAAAAATATCCTGTTCAATCGTTGTCAGATAAAGAGGAATTGCCATTTACATCACCTTCCGTATTTTCGCGGCTGATCGGAAACACCCGCGAGATAATCGAGACTGCAGTCATACAGCTTTGCCAGCGTAATCAGACAGTCCAACGGAATCTCACGGATGCCTTTTTCATACCGGTTGTAGGTGTCCGGGTGACTGAAAATCTTCCGCGCTGCCTGTGTCATCGAGTAACCGCGTTCCAGACGGAGCTCTTTCAGCCGGATCAGCATTTTCTCCCGCTCCGGCGTTTCTTCTATTTTTCTGTGCATTACTTTCCTTCTTTTTCCTGCTCCGTTTCCGCCGCTGCTTTTTCTGCCTCCGGCACATAACCCGGATTGTCGTCGTATCCTTCCAGGAAATTGTGGCGGATGCCGTGCTGCTTGTAGCCGACCACGGTGTCAATGTTGACATTTTCGACACTGCGGAAAATATTGCTCTCCACGAACGGATTCACCTTTTTCAGGTTTTTGATCAGTTCCTTGATCTCCACGCGTTTCGAACGATTCTCCTCGTTATTGCAGGTCGTGCAGGTATCGGTAAACTTGCAGGCACACTGGATGAAATGCAGACCGTTATAATCTCTCCACGCCTTGATATCATCCTCGCGCACCAGATACAGCGGGCGGATCAGCTCCATGCCCTCGAAGTGGATGCTGTGAAGCTTCGGCATCATCGTCTGCACCTGCGCACCGTAGAGCATTCCCATGAGGATCGTCTCGATGACATCATCGTAATGATGGCCGAGTGCAATCTTGTTGCAGCCGAGCTGCTGTGCAAAATGATACAGATGGCCGCGGCGCATTCTCGCGCAGAGGTAACACGGCGAATTTTCGACATGGTAAACCGAATCGAAAATATCGGTCTCGAAAATTGTGATCGGAATATGGAGGCTCTTTGCGTTATCCTCGATCACCTTGCGGTTCTCCGGGCTGTATCCCGGGTCCATGACAACGAATTTTACTTCGAAATCAAATTTATTGTGAAGCTTTAACTCCTGAAAGCATTTCGCCATCAACATCGAATCTTTTCCGCCGGAAATACAGACAGCAATTTTATCGCCCGGTTTTACCAGCTCGTATGTGTTGATCGCTTTCGTAAATTTGGACCAGATCGACTTTTTGAATTTTTTGCGGAGACTCTTCTCCACGTCTGCCGCCTTGTCCTGCTCCTCCGGCGCGCTCATCACATCCATCAGCCAGGCGATGTAACCGCCCTCCAGGCTCACAGCGTCCCAGCCCTTTTCCTGTAATTCTTCCGCCGCTGCGACACTGAACCGGCCGCGGCTGCAGCAGATAATCGTCTTTTTGCTCCGGTCAATCGCATCATTTGTCTCGATTTCTTCTGTCTTCATCACAAGCGCTCCCGGAATCGCGCCGTGGGAGATCTCTACCGCATCGCGGATATCGACGATCTGATAGCTTGACGGATCGAGCTCTTTTAGTTCTTTTATTGAAATACTGGTACTCATGTAATTTTTCCTTTTCTAATTTAAAATGCCTTACTTTTCTTCATTCTTTCATTGTATCGTTTTTTCTGTGACTGTCAAGAAAAAACGCGCAAAAACGGGGAGTCTCTGAACATTCGTTTCAAATCCTCCCCCACTTTTTTATTTTTTCCGAATATCCGCCATCGTCTTCAGCAGAAGTTCTTTCTTCCAGAAGACCAGCCCTGCACTTGCGAGCAGAATCGCGTAACGCAGGATTCTGTACGGGAAAATAAGATTGCAGATGATGCTTGCTCCAATCAGAAAAACGGAGCACGCCACAAGAAATCCTGGACTCATCAGATTTTCCTGGATTCCTTCGTTCACCAGAATCCGTTTGCTCACAATATAATGGCCGACCGAATACAGCATATAGCATGCCAGCGTCGTGTAACCGGCCGCGATGTAACCGAACAGGCGGATAAAAATAAAGTTCAGCACCACATTCGCTCCAGCCGCCGCCATGGATGCAGCCATCAGAAACTGTGTTTTTTCATAATAAAACTGCGGCATCGAGAGAATATTATAAATGAAGATAAAGAACACACTCGCTGCCACCGGCGGAATGACGTACACCGCCTCGCGGTACTTCGGTGATCCGAAAATCAGCACCAGCTCCGGGCTGATCAGCATCAGCGCCACGGCTATACCGACCACTACAACACTAAGAAGCTGCAGCACCTTCCGCATTGAACGGATGTCGCCCTTTTTGATCTTGCTGTACATCCACGGTGTCAATGCACTGTTCATACCGCTGATGAAAAGCTGCACCAGCATACCAATGCTGTACGCCAGCCCGTACAGCGCAACTTCCGTCTTTCCGACCATCTTGTCAATCATGATGCGATCGCCCTGATTCAGGATAATACCGGACAGATAATGCGGCACAATCGGAATTCCGATCCGCAGTGCGTAGCCCCAGTATTCCTTCGAAAAGAACTCTTTTCCTTTGCAGAACTGGAACACAATAATCGGCACGCAGATACAGATCTGCACTCCGACGATACCCAGGATCCTCATCATGGCCGTACCGCCGTTGATGCGGATCAGCACCAGGCTTGCAATCGGGTTCATCAGCGCCTGCAGAATCGTCACACAGACCAGAATCCGGTACCGATACTCAAACCGCTGCCGCCCCGACCAGTAAGAAAGCGCCGGACTCAGCAGCGCTTCCAAAAACATCAGCAAAATCATGGATTTCGGCAGATTTAAAATCTTCTCCCAGAAACCCGATGTAAAACAATACAATGCAAAAACCGCACCCGTAATCACAAGCGTCAGTCCCTGCATTGCAGATGTATATTCATCCCGCTGCTTCTCGTACTTTGCCATCGCATTGTCATAAACACCATTAAATAAATACAGCGATGTCATAATCGTCAAAATCTGCAGCCAAGACAGATAAACCGTATAGGTTCCGTACTCCTCGGTGCTCATCAGACGCGTGAAAATCGGAACTGTGATGAACGAAATGCCCTTCTGTAAGAAACTGCAGATCGTAAACCAAAGCGCCGCCTTCGCCTGGACGGAGAGAGAACGGTATTTTGAAGTAATGTTCATGTAAAATAGAACTCCTTGCTGTTGGTTATTTGCGTGTTTTATGTTAACACAAAATGGGGGGGACTGCAAGAGGAACATCCATTAAAAGCCCCCATGGTTGAACGCTTCCATTCAACCATGGGGGATTCTCACTGCTTTATGTGTTTCGATTCCCAAATGTCATAGGTATCCCTTCTTATTTTTAAATCTTTAATGGATACCCATTCATTTCCAGCCAGCATCGCTTCTTTCACACGATTCTCCAGAACCGTATACAATTCATACTCCGTTCCGCTGAACTCATCGCCTTCATCGGCCCCGTATGTATCAATCCCGGACTCATCCTGCTGTGGTTCCATGGGTTTAATATCGCCCGTCGGCAATGTAACATCCTCATTTTCGTCCGCAAACGCCTTTTGCGGCATCACAAAAATGGATGCCGCAAGCAGAAACAAAAATGCTGTCAGTTTAACGATTCTCTTTTTTCTCCTCTCCATGCGCTTTTCCTCCCTGCAATTCTTCTAAATACAGTTTTGCATCTTTTAAGAAGCTGACCGCAATCATCACGATCACAATGCCGATCGGAAATGCCGCTACGATACTGACAGACTGCAGACTGTTCATGGAACTCTCTGCAAAAAGAAGTGCAATCGGAAGCAGGATCAGCAGGATACACCACATCAGCTGAATTCCTTTTGCCGGCTCTTCGCCGTCTTCCAGTTTCCGGTAGCTGTAGCACGATGCCGTCAATGCGATCGAGTCGAACGATGTCGCATAAAATGCAACCATCGTAACTAATACAACAACCATAATCAGCGGTGCACACGGCATGGTTTTGATCATCGACACGATCAGATGATATAAATCTCCACTTTCATTATACTGCGAAATGAAATCAATTGCACCTGAAATCTGCTTTCCCATCGAATAATTTCCAAGAATAATAAAGCTGACAAGCGTGGAACCCACACCAAAACCGTATCCGCCGAGAATCGTCTGGCGCACGGTTCTTCCGCGGGAAATGCTGCCAATGAAGAACGGTGCTGCCACACACCATACCATCCAGTATGCCCAGTAATAAATGGTCCAGTTCTGTGGGAAGTTTGTCGTACGCATCGGGTCCGTATACGTTGATAAGCCGATAAAGTTCTGAATCATTTTTCCAAGAGAAGAAAATCCAGTTTCAATAATATACCGCGTCTCTCCCCCAAACAGCAGGACGAAGGCAAGGAGTCCGAAAAACAGATAAATGCACACCTTGGCCAGAATGCTGATTCCTTTGAATCCATGCAGAAGAGAATAGGTATAAACACAGCAGGTGATCAGAAGAATGATAATATTAATCACAGTTCTGCTGACTTCCATATGGAACAGCTCGCCGATGATTTCCGCCATCAGAGGAGTTGCCACACTAAAAGTGGTAGCAGTTCCGGCCAGCAATGCAAAGACAGCCAGAAGGTCAATCAGACGGCCGCCAATTCCATCTGTCTGTTTTCCCAGAATCGGACGGCACGCCTCGCTGTATTTCTGACGGTTTCGTTTTCTTACATGAAGCATAAAGCCAAACGCAACAGCCAGTACCAGATAGAATCCCCACGGGATAAAGCTCCAGTGAAACAGTGGAAATACGCCTGCCCAGTCCTGAATGCTGCCAAGTTCTGCGATGTGAGGATCTGTTGCGTACAAAATCCACTCAGAGAACGAATAAAACAGAATATCTGCTGCCAGACCACAGGTAAACATCATGCATCCCCATGCAAAAAAGGAATATTTTGGCTTCTCATCCGGCTTTCCAAGCACAATATTTCCGTATTTGGAGCCTGCCAGAAACAGAGACAGAAAGAAAATGCCAAGTCCGATGACCAGGTAATACGTTCCAAAGGTGTCTCCAAACAGAAATCGAATCTGGCCAAGTACCTGATTCGACTGCTCCGGTGCAAAGAAAAATACGATACATAGAGCAACGATCAGCGCCAGAGGCACCAGCGTAATCATCCAGTCGATTTCTTTTTTCTTCTGTTGGTTCTTACTGTTCATTTTCTTCCCTTTCTGCGTAATCCGCATACGATGCATCGAGTGCAACAAGCTCGCTGAAATTGTCTACTTCTATGATATCCTCTGCCTTCATTGGCCGGATGCCAAGCTGATACTCTTTCGGGTAGCAGAACATTGCCACATCGTCCCAGTAAATCTGACGGTTTTTCTTTACTTCAAACTCCTGCTCCAGATGGCCTTTTAACCGCTTTCCATCTTCTGCTGTCCATCGGGAAATGCTGTAGAGCTGCCAGCCGCCCTTTCCGCCGGTTCTGCTGCAGCCTGTCACAATGCCGTTTTCCACGGTCTGCAGCCACTCGTCGGTCTCATCATCCGTCCACACGCTGTTGTAACCGGATCGCTCAAACTCCGGTGCCAGAATTTCCGGATGATAGATGATCTGGTCACCGTCAAGAATAAACGCATTTTCCAGATGTTCCCGCGCCACATACAGCGATGCGATGTTGTTGCAGGTATCGTACCACGGATTGTCGATCAGCTTCAGACCCGGGTACTCCTCTTCCAGTGTCTGGAACTGTTCCTTGAGGTAACCGACTACCACGTAAATTTCTGTGATTCCGTTTTTGTGCAGTCCATCGATGACGGTATCAATCATCCGCACACCGTTTACCCGGACCAGCGGTTTTGGTGTTTTTAACGTTACCGGCTTCATCCGGTTTCCGAGGCCTGCCGCCATAATAATGGCGCGCTCTACTTTGTACATATTTCTTTTCCTTCCTCTCCCAGTTCCTGCTGGACAATTTTGTAATAATCTTTTGCGTAACGGTACTGCCGCAGGGAATATTCTCCGAATTCCACGCCTAATTTCCGTTTATATTCGCACCAGTTGCTCCAGAGCAGACCGCAGACTGCGATGTAGCAGTAGATTTTTATGCGTGTTCTGTCGTCACAGTTTCCTTCAAAATAAAGATCAATCAGATGGTCCACCTGCTCTTTTTTGTAGAGAGAATAGATACAGAACATCGCAATATCCACATGCGGATCCTGCATTCCGGCGTATTCCCAGTCGATCAGGCGGATCTCCTCTTTTCCGTTTTCTTCCACAAACAGAAAATTGTCCGGCACGGCATCAATGTGAGTGAGCACCCACTCTCCGGCATTTGCTTCGATGTAATCCTTTAACTGAAGCACATGCGCTTTCGTCTTTTCGTAATCTTTATATGCTGACGGAGTTCCTTCCCAGAGGCTTTCATAGTATTCCATCTGTCCGAACAGGTCGAAGGAATGGTCTACTCTTAATTTCTGCCCGTGAAACTCCCGCAGTTTCTTCATGCATTTCTGAAGATCTTCCTCATTTTCTGCATCGCAGACCCGCGCACCTTCGAGATATTCTGTGATTTTGTAGCCGTTCTCCGGGTTAATATAGGCAATCTCATCACAGATCCTGCGGCCGGCGATCGTCTGATATACAGCGGCTTCCTGCCTGCGGTTGATCAACTGATCGGTTCCCTCTCCCGGAATTCGCATAATGTATTTTTTATCTTTACAGGAGAATAAAAAGGATCGGTTTGTCATTCCTTTTTTCAGAACTGTAATGTTTGTCACTTCGTTCTGCTGTGCTCCAAGTGCTTCACAGATTACCTGAATCGCATCCGTCTGCAGCTGGCTGGAATCGCTGTCAATCTCACGCAGCTGCTCATAGGTATTGATTTCTACGGCATCGGCAGCATGTACAACACGGGCCGTCACAATCATTCTGTCTTTCCGGTATAAGGTTTCCTCCCAGAACGCTCCGTCGTATCGGGAATCTCTTCCCAGTTCTTCCAGACGCTCCCGCACGATCTCCGCTTCTGTTTCCAGCAGATAACAGATGCCGATCATCGCGTTTCCGCCTGCCTGTTCTTTCTGTACGACCAGCTCCTGCTTCCGGTTTACGCGGACGGTACTGTCATCATCCACCAGATCGCTGACCATGTACCAGGAATATAATTCGTTTCTGCTGTATGGATTCTTTTCACACCAGATATCACAGGGAATGATGTAGCTGTTTGATAAATGGGCTGCCGCCGTTTTCAGGGAATGCAGATTGTTTTTCGACACATAGTCCGGAGCGACGATCAATTCTACGCCGTATTCATCGATCAGATATTCATACTGCTCTTTCATAAATCCGACAACGACGTAAATCTCTGTAATGCCGACTTCATGAAGCTGACGGATTGTGCGCTCTATCAGCCGCTCTCCCTTGATTTCCAGAAGTCCTTTCGGTGTCTCTGTATTAATCGGAACCATCCGCATACCAAATCCGGCGGCAAGGATAATGGCGTTTTTCGGCGCTTTCTCTTTTGCCTCACGCAGTGTCTTTTCCGTCGGACGGATCTCTTCATCCAGGTAACCTTCTGAAATCAGTTCCTTGATCGAACGATTGACGATTCCAAGCGAATGGCCGGTCTGTGCGGCAAGGATACGCTGATTGATGAAGGGTTCTTTTATCAGGTTGTTCAATATATCTTGTTTTGAGTTGTTCATATACTTCCTTCTTTCATTTTTCATGAACTTTTGTTTTCGATTATACCATAACTTTATGACTTTTTCAATCCCCTGTGTGTTAGGATAGTTGTCAGTGAAAGATAATTACTTTTGTGGTAGTATATATGTGAACTTCCTATAAAATTAACTCTCATAAAATTCCTTTTAAAGTATGCTACAACTGGCTTAAAGCAAGAACATGTCGAAACGAGAGTTAATATTTCAGGAAGTTCACATAAAAAGGTCCAAATAATTAACATTATTTGGACCACCTGTCAAAGGAAGCCTTTTTCCTTTTCGCCGTCATCAGGACTTCTTTGCGCTTCCATTCATAAATTTTTCTTAAAATTTACCTTTATTTTACCACACTACTCCCAAAACTACAATATATCTCCATTTTTCATTTTTTTTACATAGAACCTTTCTGGCCTAATACAATCAGTACAGTTTTAAACAAAATCTTAATATCCAGCATAAAGGACCATTCTGAAATGTACTTCGTATCCAGTTTTACAACCTCTTCAAAATCTGTAATCTCGCTTCGTCCGCTTACCTGCCACATACCAGTCAGTCCCGGCTTGATTGCCAGTCTTGCTCTGTGATGGAGCTCATATTTCTCCCACTCATCCACTGTCGGCGGACGGGTTCCTACAAGGCTCATGTCGCCTTTTAACACATTGAAGAACTGCGGGAATTCATCCAGCGAGGTTTTGCGGATAAAGTTTCCGATTCCTTTGCCTGGTCCTTTTTCGCTTCCGATGACACGCGGGTCATTCTCCATTTTGAACATCAGACCATCGCTGACGCGGTTCTGTTTCATCAGTTCTTTTTTCCGCTCTTCCGCATCCATGTACATGCTACGGAACTTGTAAATTTTGAATTTTCTTCCGTTCTTTCCGACACGGTACTGTGAGAAGAAGATCGGGCCCGGAGACTTGATATAAATCGCAGGGGCAACGAACAGGAAGATGATTCCGGTCAGAATACATCCGGCAAGACCGCCGCAGATGTCCATGATTCGTTTCAGCACAAGCTGTCCTGCGCTTGCCATATTGATGCAGGTGGTGACCACGGTATAGTTGCCCATGCGCTCTACAGTCTGATTTTTTCCCTGCATTTCGTTCACGTCCGCAATTTTTACGTGGATCGTAATGCCCATCTCGGCGAATGCGTCGAATACTTTCTGCGGGATTTCTCTGCCTTCCGGCAGAACGATCAGCACTTCGTCGAACCACTCACGGCAGACATACTCAGCTGCATCTGCAAGGTTCGATACCACCGGTACGCCGTGGATTTTGTGTCCGGTTCTGTCCTGGTCTACGAGAACAACGCCAGTCGGACGAACGCCGATGTAATCGAAATCCAGCATGCTCTTTACAACGGACTGTGACTGTTTTTCGGTCGTGATGATCAGAAGCGAACGGCCGCTGTGTTCCCCGCTGCTGCGTTTCTTTACCACAGCCTTCCATCCGATGCGCATCAGATAGGAAAGCATTCCGTACAGAGCACCGGTCAGCATAATGGTTGCTCTGGAGAACTGATCTCCCTCCTGAATCAGGAACAGGTAGAATACACCAAGAACGATGATGTATACCATATTTTTTACAGTCATTCCGATTTCCACGAGGTATCCGCGCTTCATGACGTTTTTGAAGGAATCGTCAAAAAACATGATCATCAGCTGGATCAGAGCGAATACGATAGCCTCATTTCGGTAAATTGGGCTTCCATATGGCTTAAAACTGTGATGTCTTAAGAAATAACCCATGACGAAAGCCAGCTGAAGACAGATAATATCAAGAACCATAAAATCCAGATGCTTCAGCCATCCTGTGGATGATTTTTTGTACATACCTTTCTCCCCTGTCGTATTTTTTTCGCCGTACTCGTAACATTCTCTTGTTTCGCATAGTTTTTCTAGCTTTTATATTACCATTTTCACTAAAACCTTCTCATTTTTTCTGGTACTATGCATTTGCAATATCTTCTGTGACGAATACAGAACCATTTTTTTCTTTATTCCAAATATTCTATCCCATTTCTACTTATTTGTAAAGGTGTGGACACACTTTTGGACATAATTATTTCACATTTTTGCAAATTATTACATTTTATATTATTTCATCACATCCAGAATCTGTAATGTTTTCATCTTCTTTTCGACATAGCGATGGAGATATGCACGCAGCAATCGTTCCAGTTCGTCCAGGATCTCTTCATTTACGGTAAAACCATACAGCTTCGCGAGCGGTGCCGCAATGATATAGCGGCATGCCAGCACGGTGCCCGGCTGCAGCGGCCATGGATCTCTGATGGTTTTTCCACAGTTTGGGCAGTAGATGGCGCTGTCGCGCAGGGAGAAAACGGTCAGATTCTCTTTCGTGCCGCACTCCATGCAGGAGAACATCTGCGGTGCTTCTCCGCTGATTGTGATCGTCCGCAGTTCGAAGATGCACCGGATCAGGCGGAGGTCCTGTTTTCCGCTGCGGATGGCGTTCATCGTCACGTACAGAAGGTTCAGCATCTGGGTTTCATCGTTTCCTTCCTGGCCGAAATATTCGGCCAGTTCCAGAAAATAAAAGCCGTAATAAACGCCGGGCTGCATCTGCGCCAGGTCGAGGAAGTATTCTTTAATGTTTGCGCCGGAGAGGGTGTAGCTGTCACGGCCCTCGTAAACCTGAAACTCGCCGAAGACGAACGGATTGGAGACGGCCATCAGCGGGCTTTTCATGCGGCGGGCGCCGCGCGCGAAGGCGGTGATTTTGCCGAGCTCCCGGGTCAGGATCACGACGCGCTTGTCATACTCTCCGACCGGGGAGGCGGATAATACCATTCCGCTTACATTGATTGGTTCTCGCATGTTTCTTCCTTATTATAATGCAATATTATAAATCGAGTTTCTTTTTATCATATCCGAAGTTCTTCACGAGGAAATCGCTGTCGCGCCAGTCTTTTTTGACTTTGACCCAGAGCTTCAGGTTGACTTTCTGCTCCAGCATCTGCTCCAGCTCATACCGCGCGTTGCTTCCGATCTTCTTGAGCATCGCGCCCTGTTTTCCGATGATGATGCCCTTGTGGGAATCGCGCTCGCAGATGATGGTCGCATCAATATCAACGATTTTTCCGTTCGGGCGGTCTTTCATCTGGTCGATCACAACGGCGATGCCGTGCGGGATCTCTTCGTTTAAGGCGTACAGTGCTTTCTCGCGGATGATCTCAGCCACGATCTGGCGCATCGGCTGATCGGTGATGGTGTCCTCATCGTAGAACTGCGGGCCGTACGGCAGATATTTGAAGATGCTCGGAATGATGTCATCGGTGTTCTGATGGCGGAGTGCCGAGCACGGAATGATCTCGGCAAACTGGAACAGCTTGCGGTACGTATCGATGAATTCCAGGATTTTGTCTTTCTCCACGGTATCGGTCTTGTTGATAATGAGGAGGACCGGCGCATTGACTTTCTCCAGGATCTCTGCGATATGGCGCTCTCCTGCTCCGATGAAGTTGCTCGGCTCTACCAGCCAGAGAATCACATCGACTTCTTTTAACGTTTTCTCGGCTACATCGACCATGTACTCGCCGAGCTTATTTTTCGCCTTGTGGATACCCGGTGTGTCGAGGAACACGATCTGTCCCTCGTCACACGTATAAACGGTCTGGATGCGGTTGCGGGTGGTCTGCGGTTTCTTGGATGTAATCGCAATCTTCTGTCCGATCAGGTGGTTCATCAGCGTGGATTTTCCCACGTTCGGACGGCCGATCAGGGCTACAAAGCCGGATTTATAATTTGCATTGTTTTCCATTGCTGTCTCTTCTCCTCATTTATAAGTTCTCTACGTTCTTAAACAGTTCTTTCTCTTTCTGAATGGCTGCTTCGCTTCCGACAACGCAGATGTTGTTCTGTTTTAAGGCTGCATCTACAAGGTCTGCCAGTGCATGAATGTCATCCAGGGTTGCATCGAGGATCTGATCTCTCTCCTGCTGGAAGTCTGCTTCGGTGATGCCGTTGAACCATGCGCTCTCGGAGGTCTGGCCTTTTGCGGACGGGTTCATCGGGACGTCGAGTTCGCTGATCGTTCCGATGATGTATTTGGTCATCTGGCGCTCGTCTGCTTCGAAATTGCGCACGTAATCGCCGATACCGCGGTATACTTCAAGGGTTCTTCCGACGTTCGGGTCACGGTAGGAAGAAATGCACGCGTTTCCGCCTCTTCCGAAAGCTCCGCCGCAGCCGTAAGCGCCGCCTTTGACACGGATGTTGATCCACAGATAGTCATAGCTCAGCATGACACGCAGGATGCGCAGGGCTCCTGTGTAGTCGTAGCCTTCGCGCTCGAAGTTTCCACAGAGTGCCACGTACTGTACCTGGCCGGAGGTCTGGAAGGCTTCGTTTTTCTGTTCAAAGTCATACACAATGCTGCCCGGCTCCACTTCGTCGGTGTACAGATTCTCTTTGAATGCTGCGATTTTTTCTTCCAGCGGTGCGTAGCCTGTCTCGTCTGCGGTATAGGAGACGGTCAGATTCTCTTTGCGGAAGATGTATTTCATCAGGATCTGCAGATTTTTAATCAGTTCTGCTTTTTTCTCATCGAAGTTCTCGTCCAGATCTTTTAAGAGCTGGCAGAAGCCGATGCCTGCGATGCGGTCCTGGAAATTGCTCATCGGGGAGTAATAGGAAGCTGCACGCATCACAGCCGTTGCATTTCCGGCGGAAGACAGGCGGTTCTGCAGGCCGGATTTCATGCTGGAGATGATCTCGTGAAGACGTTTCTCGTCATCCAGGCGGGAGGTATTCAGGATTTCCTCGATCATTTTCATGACGAAATCCAGTTTGTCGTACAGGAATTTCGCGCGGATGCCGAACATTCTGCGGCAGTCGTCATCATTTTCCGGAATGCGGAATACCTGCAGTCCGCAGTTGATGCCGCCGGTCTGTGCATTGATCTCGTTGAACAGTTCGCCGTAGGTGTAGTGTTCGGTGTCCACATAGCCGAGAACGGATTTTAATACGCCCATGTACGGGATCAGATCGTTCGGCACATTTTTCGTATCAAACAGCAAGCTTAAGTAACCGATGCCGTTCGTGAATACGTTGTGATGAAGAACCGTCGTTCCATCGACTTCATGCTCGTCATTGTAAAGTTTGACAGACTCACGTTTGATATCGCTTCGTTTCAGGAGCGGAATCGTCTCGAGTGCTTCCTCGCTCTCCTCTTCTTCCTGATATGCTGCCAGCTCTTTGGTGTCAGCAATGATTTTCTCGATCTCTTCTTTTGACAGGCTCTCTTTGTATTTCTGCAGTTTTTCTGCGGTCTTTGCATCATTTTCTGCGGCAAGACCGGTCTTTGGAATGAGGGTCACGATGGAGGCATGGGTGTTGTCCAGCAGATACGTCTGGATCAGGTTTTCGAAATAGCCTTCTTTTGCCAGTTTTTTCAGCTCATCGTAGATCGCAAGCTGCTGCAGGTAGGCGAACGGTTTGTTCTCGTCATACAGCCAGCTGTCGAAGACGTCAATGCCGTACATCAGGCCCTTCGGGAAGCTGGAGAAGTCCGCCTCACGGAAACGGAATTCGAAATAGTTGATGCCTGCCTCGATGGCTTTCTGATCCATGCCGTTTTTCACGATATCCTCGAGGGTGCCGCGGATGATGGACAGGAATTTCTCTTTCTCATTTTCATCAGCGTTCTTGGCTACGATGGAGAAGAATGGCTGCAGGATGCCGTCCTCGTAGGAACCGTAAACATCTTTTCCGATGTGTGCGTCAAGGAGTGCCTGTTTGACCGGGGCTCCCGGTGCGTCAAGGAGTGCATACTCCAGAACGGAAAATGCCACGTTTAATTTTACATCCAGACCGCTGCCGATGACCATGTTGTAGGACAGGTACGCATTGTTTTCAAGCGGATCGCCATCGAGTACCGGGTACTCGTGTACAATGTCGAGGGTCTCTGCAAATGGTTTCTGATACGGAATTTCGGATTTTACTTCTTTTGCATTAAAATGGGACAGGTATTTTTCATCCATCCATGCCAGTTTTTCTTCCATATCCATGTTTCCGTACAGGTAGATATAGCTGTTGGACGGATGGTAATAGGTCTGATGGAAATTCAGGAAGTTTTCGTAGGTCAGGTTCGGGATGCAGGACGGATCTCCGCCGGATTCTACGCCGTACGGAGTGTCCGGGAACAGGGTGTTGAAGGTTTCACGCTCCAGGACATCGTCTGCGGAGGAGAAGGCTCCTTTCATCTCGTTGTATACAACACCGTTGTAGGTCAGCGGGCCGTCTTCGCTTTCCAGATGATAGCTCCAGCCTTCCTGCCGGAAGATTTCGTCGTGTTTGTAAATGTTCGGGTAGAATACGGCGTCCATGTAGACATGCATCAGGTTCTGGAAGTCGGCATCGTTGGTGCTGGCTACCGGGTACATGGTTTTATCCGGGTAGGTCATAGCATTTAAGAAGGTGTTCAGGGATCCTTTGACGAGTTCTACGAAGGGATCCTTTAACGGGAATTCGCGGGAGCCGCAGAGGACGCTGTGCTCGAGGATGTGGGCTACGCCGGTGCTGTCGGCCGGCGGGGTACGGAACGCGATGTTGAATACTTTGTTGTCATCCTCCGTCTCGAGAAGCAGCACGCGGGCTCCGCTTTTGTTGTGGCGAAGGAGGTAGCCATGTGCGTGGATATCATCAATCTGCTGTTCCTGCAGCAGGGTATAGGCTTTGCAATGTTCTGCGTTCATTTTTGTATATCCTTTCTTGTTTTTCTTTATTATTTCCGGTTTTATGCAGTCAAAAACGGACCGCAGTGCCCGTTTACTGGGATTTTCTGCGGCCCTGTCGGTTTTTATTCTTCGTGGTCTGTTTCTGCGTCGGTAGTTTCCGCCTCATCCACATGATCTTTTACTTCGTCATTTGCAGCATTGTTCTGCGCATTTCTCTGCGCCTGAGCTGCGGCAGCCTGTGCCATCATCGCCTCGAGATTCGGGCGGACACTCTGCGCCTGGGCTCCCATGATTCTCTGGAGCTGTTCTCTGGTCAACAGAAGGTTGAAGCCGGACGGGTTGATGACGAAGCCTTTGGCCTGTTTCATCAGGTACGGCAGAAGGTGCTGGAACGGGATGGCTGCCAGACGGAGTTTTGCCTGCGGATCCGGACGGAATTTCTGGAATTCACCAATATCGGAAAACAGCGGCTGAAAGATGTCTTCGTTCTGGTTTTTGATGTACGGGATGCGCACATCCGGTCCCGGGTTGGCCGGATCGAATTCGCCCTGTACCTGGGAGATGTCGATGGCAAGGATGAATTTACTTCGCATCAGATTGACGAGCATTTCCTCTTCCAGTTCACGCAGGTGCTGCATGCGTTCGGCATCGTCTCTTTTCTGATTTGGTTTGCGGAGCTCCTGCAGGAAATAGACTACAGTGAGCTGTACGCCAGGGTTGAGGACCGGAAGATGCTGTTTGTTCATTTTTTCCATGTCCGGTTTCGGGAAGATCTGCTCCAGCTCGATGCGGCGGGTCTGACCGCCTTCGTGGAAGATGACCATGTTGACACCTTCTGCGTAGAGGCCCATATAGAAGTTCGGCATCTGCTTGCGCAGTACTTTTACGGTAAGCAGCGGGGTGTTCTTCTCTACATAGGATTTTGCAAATTCTTTGGCTGCTTCTTCTTCGGTAAACATATATACCTGATCGTCAAAGGTTTCCGGATCACACTCTACGTATGGGAGTTTCGTGATCTGGGAAAATGTGACATAGATGATTTCCATGCTCTGAAATTTCTTCATTGTGAAGCTGTTGTCTACTGTCATTTGTGGTTGAGTCCTTTCTTCGCTCTTAGAGGATATGGTATCCCTAAAATATCTATGTGACATTATATCATACTTTTGGTGGGTTGCCAAAGGTTTTCTTTTGGGGTGACGGACCGCGCAGACCAAAGCTGTCGAAACGGGGCCTGACTTTGCATGACGGCGGGAGAGGGCTTTTTGTAGTCTGTAATTGGGGCGTGCAGACTACGGAAATGTTTTTTAACACATTCTAGTTAATCGCTTTGGCATTGGGGTAGATTTTTTCCATTCGGACGTCCGGGAAATGGGCATCTATGGTCTGCTCGATGGCATTAGCTGCAGGCTTTTGGTGGGCGCGTTCGTCGTATCGGGCGAGAGCAAGGGTAGATACGAGCATGTTGGCCACCATGAACACGATCAGGATCCAAGTGATGATTTTTCCGAATTTCATCGGGATTTTTTCAATCCAGCGCGAAATGACAGGATAGAATTTTTTGAGCCAGACGACGGCGGCTATTCCCCAGAAGAAACAGTACAGGAGGTTGATACGGCCTCCGAGGTTGAAGGGAATGTCGCTGTAGTCCCAGAAGACTTTTCCGAATACGATTTCGGTGAACACACTGCAGATGTATTCGTAGGCTCCGCCGAGGAAGGTACCAAAGGCAAACAGGAATCCATCGGAGCGGTCGCGGTAGTTGTAGAGGAACCAGGTAGCGAGGGCGATGGCCAGGCCCCAGACGATGCTGAACGGGCCCCAGACAAGGCTGCTGCGGCTCATCCAGACACCGGCGGTGATGCGGCAGAATATGGTTTCTGTAATATCGCCCAAAAATGCGCCGATGATGAAGAGAAGAACGATTTTGTAAAAGCTGCATCCTTCGGCAAATACGCCGGTTTCTGTTTTCTCTTTTTTCTCCGGAACTGGCTGTACGGCCGGATAGGCACGTTCCACACGACGCTCCAGATAGCGGTAAACACGGACAGAAAGGCGTCTGGTGAAGGCGTCGATCTGATCGTTCATAGCGCTGATCCGCGGCATTTTTTTCGTGATGTGGTGCAGAACAGCATAGGAACCGACGGCATCTACTACCAATATACCAAAGAGAATCCAGGATGTGATATGCAGGAAACCGGCCGGAATTAAATGAAGAACTGTAAAGCAGAGGCGATTGCCGATTTTCATGGCAAGCAGTCCTAAAATTCCCCATAGTACAGAATACTGAAGGCAGATATAGCCGTCCATGTTCCATTTTTTATTGGAATAGTCCCACCATTTGCCATGGCCAATGCGTTCCAGCGCGTGACCGGCCAGCCACTCGGCTGCGGTAGCGATAATCATACAGCCAAGGAACAAAAAGACGGGGCTTGACTGCAGTTCATACAGATAACGTGTCATAAAGACAGCTGTGATTCCATAGATGGCGCAGAGCGGACCATTTAAGAATCCTCTGTTTACCATATGTTTTTTCCGGATCGCGGCCACAGAAGTTTCCAGAAGCCATCCAAGGAAGGCGTAAAAGAAAAACAGGCCGAGATAGTCATAAATTGTATAGTTCATGTTCTTCTCTCTATTCTTTCATTATTTTTGCTATTTTAAGGATTTTATTTTCCACTGAATCCCTTGTATACTCTCCAGTATTTTGTTTTTATTTTTATCCTGCAAATAAGATGGATTTAATTTTGCTTTTTTATACTGCAAATATGTTCCTTCTGTTTTCTGAATCAGCAATTTTGTAAAATATTGTTCCCAGCTAAAAAACTCTGTGCTGTCGATATAATCTTCTGGATTTTCCAGAATTTTACGAACCTCTTTGTCCTGTAAAAGATCTGAATTTAAAATCAGCCATTCAAAAGACTCCGGTAAATATAAATGTACGTTCTGTTTTTCCTCTATTTTATTGCTGAGAAGATTCATTTCTGCTCCAATTGCAGCACCGTCCGCAATAATACAGGTTTCTTCTGTTCCTGCCTTGCCGATCATTTCCGGTATTTTTGTTTTTCCACCAGCGCTTTCACATGTAATATTCCTTTCTGCACATACATTTTCAAAAAATTGATACCCAGAATTGGAATCTTCCGTAATTATTTTTTGTACTCTAACAGGAAGCCGTGCTGTTTTGGGATAGATCTGATACATTTTCTGATATATTTTTCTGGTATCTCTGTATTTTCCGGAAACATGCAATCCATAAATCTCTTCTACACTATACGGCAAATTATATAAGTTTTCTCTCGTAATCAATACAAAATAATTTTCTGAACCCCGTATGGCAGAAGCAAATTCTTCTGTTTTTATAAAATAATTCTCCTCGTCTATGAAAAAGATGCTTTCCCGGCTGTTTTCCAAAATAATTTTCCAATTAACACCTTCCAGCACTCTGCACGGTACTTCACAGGAAACGTTGATTCCGCTGGACTCCCCTAAATTTTCTGCCTGCCGGATCATATTTACCAGTGTTGTTTTTCCTGATGCACTATCCCCCTGGATGATTGTAATATTACGCTTTATCACAAATTCATAATGAACTCTGTTATTTTGAATAATAACTCTTTTCTTTCCCTTCATACATCCACCTATACATAAGCCTCGGCAACATCTACAAATTCGGACATATTCCGCACAATAGTCCCTGTATTTAAAATCAGGATTTCAAAAGGATCTTTGCCAAACCGCATCACATGACGCAGATTAATCGTCAGATCCTTTTGCTCTCCTAATTTTAAAATCCATTTTGCACAATTATCTCCACATACGGAGGCATTAAAGATCTTTCCGTCTGTATCGTATGCCATCAGCAGCAACGTTTTGATTCCTCCGGATAAATCTTTCGGTGGAATCGGACCAAGCACCGGGCTGTCAATCAGATGCGCACTGATTACCTCCGAGCGATCCACATCGCGGATCATTTCTTTTGCCAGTGGCGTGGTCAGCCATTCATCTTCATAACAATTATCAAAATAGGTTGGCGGATGATAGATTGCACCTTTCATTTCTCCAAGATATATTTTCAACATAATAAAATTCCTCTCGCTAACGCTCATTATATCGTGATACGCACATTATACCATATCTCAAAGCCTTCTTGCGCAAAAATGTATCGTTTGTCAACATTTTCCGGGATAAAAATGTTGACAAACGATACAAAACTATTGCCAAATGTCGCTAATTCATTTTTTCTCCCAAAAAGAAAGAAGCCATACTCTCTCAAGTATGACTTCTCTCCTTTTTCAAATTCTTTTTAAGGAAAAAGAATTACTCTTCTTCTGCGCCGTACAGTTTTACGAGTTTGTTCAGGTAAGTGTAACGGTCTTTTGCTTCCTGCTCGTTCTTGCCGAACAGTCTTTCTGCTTTCGCCGGGTTTGCACGTTTCAGAGAGTTGTAACGTACCTCGCCGTTCAGGAATTCCTGATAATCTCCTGACGGAGCCTTGGAATCCAGTGTGAATGCGCTCTTGCCTTCTGCAGCGAGTGCCGGGTTGAAGCGGAAGCAATGCCAGTATCCGGTCTGAACAGCGAGCTGCTCCTCGGTCTGTGCTTTGCTCATACCTTTCTTGATACCATGGTTGATACACGGAGCGTAAGCGATAATGAGGGACGGTCCCGGATATGCCTCTGCCTCTGCGATTGCTTTGACTGCCTGATTGTAATCAGCGCCCATAGCGATCTGTGCTACGTATACATAGCCATAACTCATTGCGATGCTTGCCATATCTTTCTTCTTGGTTTCTTTACCGCCTGCTGCGAACTGTGCAACTGCACCGGTCGGAGTAGCTTTGGAGGACTGTCCGCCTGTGTTGGAGTAAACCTCGGTATCGAATACCATTACGTTGATATCTTTTCCGCTGGCAAGTACGTGGTCTACGCCGCCGAATCCGATATCGTAAGCCCATCCGTCACCACCGAAGATCCACTGGGATTTCTTAGCGAGGAAGTCTTTGTTCTTAACGATGTCTCTGCAAACGTCGCAGTCAGCGTCTTTGATTGCTTCTACAAGTTTCTCGGTTGCAGTTCCGTTGGTTGCGCCGCATTCAAAGGTATCCAGATACTCTTTGCATGCTGCTTTTACTTCTTCCGGAGCTTTCTCAGAGTTCATAACAGCTTCAACTTTGGCTTTCAGGCCGCCGCGGATTGCTTTCTGAGCAAGAAGCATACCATAACCGAACTCTGCGTTGTCCTCGAACAGGGAGTTGGACCATGCCGGGCCCTGTCCTTTCTCGTTTACGGTGTAAGGAGTGGACGGTGAGGAGTTGCCCCAGATAGAAGAGCATCCTGTTGCGTTTGCGATGTACATTCTGTCACCGAACAGCTGGGTGATCAGTTTTGCGTAAGGAGTCTCGCCGCAGCCTGCGCATGCGCCGGAGAACTCAAGCAGCGGTTTCTTGAACTGGCTGCCCTTTACGGTATTTTCTTTGAATTTTGCTACAACGTCGGTCTTCTCCGGGAGAGCTGCTGCATAGTCGAAGTATTTCTGCTCTGCTTCGTGTGCTGCAAGGCTTTCCATAGCCAGCGCTTTCACACCCTTCTTGCCCGGGCATACGTTTGCACAGGAACCACATCCGGTACAGTCAAGCTGGGAAATAGCCATTGTGAAGGTGTAGTCCGGCATACCGGTCATCGGCATGGTCTGGATGCCTTCCGGAGCTGCTGCTGCTTCTTCTGCGGTCATGGCAACCGGACGGATAACAGCGTGTGGGCAGACGAAGGAACATCTGTTACACTGGATACAGTTTTCCGGATTCCATACAGGTACGTTTACGGCGATACCACGTTTCTCGTATGCGGATGTGCCGGACGGAGTTGTTCCGTCTACGTAGTCTGCAAATGCGGATACAGGCAGGTTGTTTCCTTCCTGGGAAGTTACTTTTGCCTGGATGGTATTTACGAATTTAACAGCGTCAGCGCGGCCGCTCTCTGCATGAGTTGTGGTCAAACCTTCGTCTTCTGCATTTTTCCAGCTTTCCGGAACTGCAACTTCTTTGATCTGTTTTGCACCCTCATCGATAGCTGCCCAGTTCTTTGCTACGACATCATCACCTTTACGGCCATAGGTAGCTTTTGCTGCTGCTTTCATGAGTTCGATGGCTTTTTCTTCCGGAATGATCTTCGCAAGCTTGAAGAATGCAGACTGAAGAATGGTGTTGATACGGGTCGGTCCCATGCCGGTCTCGATACCGATCTTAACGCCGTCGATCACATAGAATTTGATGTTATGGTTTGCGATGAATGCTTTTACCTGACCTGGCAGATGCTCTTCCAGTCCTGCTTCATCCCATGGACAGTTCAGAAGGAAGGTTCCTCCGTCTACCAGCTCTTCTACCATGTGATATTTGTTCACATAGGAAGGATTGTGGCATGCAACAAAGTTTGCTTTGTGGATCAGGTATGTAGATTTGATCGGTTTCTTTCCGAAACGCAGGTGAGACATGGTTACACCGCCGGACTTTTTGGAGTCATAGTCGAAGTAAGCCTGTGCGTACATGTCTGTGTTGTCACCGATGATCTTGATGGAGTTCTTGTTTGCACCTACGGTACCGTCTGCGCCAAGTCCCCAGAATTTGCAGTTGATGGTTCCTTCCGGAGTTGTTACCAGAGGAGCGCCAACCGGCAGAGACAGATTGGTAACATCGTCTACGATACCAATGGTAAATCTCTGTTTCTCTGTATTTTCATATACAGCAACGATCTGAGCCGGTGTGGTGTCCTTGGAACCAAGTCCGTAACGACCTGTGAATACCGGTGTGCTCTCGAATCTGCTGCCTTTTAATGCTGCTACTACGTCCAGGTACAGAGGCTCGCCAAGAGATCCCGGCTCTTTTGTTCTGTCCAGAACGGAAATCTGTTTTACAGTCTCCGGAATTGCATTGATGAGTGCTTCTGCGGAGAACGGACGGTACAGACGTACCTTTACAACGCCGACTTTCTTGCCTGCTGCTACGAGGTAATCGATGGTCTCCTCGATGGTATCGCAGACAGAACCCATAGCGATGATTACGTGCTCAGCGTCTGCTGCTCCATAATAGTTGAACAGTTTGTAATCGGTTCCGATTTTCTCGTTTACTTTGTCCATGTACTCCTGTACGATTGCCGGAAGAGCATCATAGTACGGGTTACATGCTTCTCTTGCCTGGAAGAAGATATCCGGGTTCTGTGCGGATCCTCTCTGGCACGGATGGTTCGGGTTCAGGGCATGTTTACGGAATGCATCTACTGCATCCATATCTACCATGTCTTTCAGATCTTCGTAATCCCATGTCTCGATTTTCTGAATCTCGTGGGAGGTACGGAATCCGTCGAAGAAGTTGATAAATGGAACTTTGCCTTTCAGTGCTGCACAGTGTGCAACCGGTGTCAGGTCCATAACCTCCTGTACGCTGGATTCGCAGAGCATTGCGACTCCGGTCTGACGACAGGCGTAAACGTCTGAATGATCTCCGAAGATGGAAAGTGCGTGGCTTGCAAGGGCACGAGCGGATACGTTGAATACGCCCGGGAGCTGCTCGCCGGCAATTTTATAAAGGTTCGGGATCATCAGAAGAAGTCCCTGGGATGCGGTGTAGGTTGTAGTAAGAGCTCCGGCTGCCAGTGATCCGTGTACTGCACCTGCTGCTCCTGCCTCAGACTGCATCTCAGTTACCTGAACTTCCTGTCCGAAAATGTTCTTTCTTCCCTGGGTTGCCCACTCATCGGTATGCTCCGCCATAACGGATGAAGGGGTAATTGGGTAAATAGCTGCTACGTCGGTATACGCATAAGACGCATGTGCTGCAGCCTGGTTACCATCCATGGTTTTCATCTTTCTAGCCATTTGATTTTATCCTCCTTAAAAAATGATGACCAAAAATTACTTTGGCTTTTCTCAGGTTGGTGTTCTGCCGGGTTTCGGTTGCCTCCGCGCTTCGAAAAACCCGGATAAGGGCATGGCAATGCCACTATGTCCAGTGTTTGAATTATAACACCGATTGGGCATTCTGTCCAGATTTTCTGTGGGTGTTCAGGGAAAAATACAAGTTTTTTACAACTTCTGGTAATTCCGCGTCGAATTTCTCGATAAAAAAAAGAAGGAACGGCCCGCATATTTTTTCTCTTCTGCGGACAGTTCCTTTGCTTCTTTTATTTCTGATTCTGCGCCTCAATCTGTTCTGCGAGGTCGGTGAGATAAACCCATCTCTCGGTTTTTTCTTCCAGAGCAGCTTCGGTCCTCTCTTTTTCCGCCATCAGTTCGGCGAGCTTTGCAGAGTTGGTGGCGTTTTTGAGCATCTGATCGTCAAGCGATGCAATCTTTTCCTCGAGTGCGGCGATATCGTCATCGATGGTCTCGTACTCGCGCTGTTCTTTGAACGTAAATTTCAGGCGGGTCGGACGGTTCTGCTTCCAGTCATTGTTCTTTGACTTTGCAGGTTCGTCCGCGGACGTTTTGGACGGCGCTGCTTTTGCCGTTTCTTCCGCACTTCCGCCGAAACGGCGTTCTTTTGCTTCGAGGTAATCGGTGTAGCCGCCCTCGTACTGCAGAAGATTTCCGTTTCCGTCGAATTCAAAGATGCGGTCCACGACGTTATCCAGGAAATAGCGGTCGTGGGAAACGGTGATGACGATGCCGACGAACGTGTTCAGGAAATCCTCAAGCACGGTCAGGGTCGGGATATCAACGTTGTTGGACGGCTCGTCGAGGATCAGAACATTGGCGCCGCTCACCAGGACGGATAAGAGATACAGTCTCCGTTTTTCGCCTCCGGAGAGTTTGGAAATCGGGGTGTACTGCATATCCGGTGTGAACAGGAAGCGTTCGAGCATCTGCGATGCGCTGATGCGGCCGTCACGGGTCTGGACATACTCAGCGATATCTTTCACGTAGTCGATCACGCGCTGATTCGTATCCATGTCCGGCTCTTCCTGTGCCAGATAGCCGATGCGGATCGTGTCGCCGATTTCGATGGTTCCCGCATCCGGCAGGACTTCTCCGGTGATCATCCGCAGCATTGTGGATTTTCCGCAGCCGTTCGGGCCAATGATGCCGACACTCTGGTTCCGCAGGAAGATGTATTCGAAATCTTTCATCAGCGTTTTATCGCCGAAGGCTTTGCTGACGTTATGGAATTCAATCGTTTTCTTTCCCATGCGGGTCTCGACAGCATCCATCTCCACGACAGCGTCTGCGGTCGGTGCCGTGCCATTTTTGAGTACTTCGAGACGTTCGAGTCTTGCGCGCTGTTTTGTGCTTCTTGCGCGGCAGCCGCGTTTCGCCCATTCGAGTTCCATGCGCAGGATGCTCTGGCGTTTCCGTTCAGAGGCGAGTTCCATCTCCTCGCGCTCAGCTTTCAGTTCCAGAAAACGGGAATAGTTGGAATCGTAGCTGTACATTTTTCCGTGGCTGATTTCGAGGATGCGGTTCGACACTTTATCCAGGAAATAACGGTCATGGGTGACCATAAAGACGGTTCCGCGGTAATTTTTCAGGTAATTCTCGAGCCAGGAGAGCATCGCATTGTCGAGATGGTTTGTCGGCTCGTCGAGGATCAGGACGTCAAAATCGGACGCAAGCACTTTTGCCAGGGCAACCTTGCGGCGCTGGCCGCCCGAGAGAGTGTCGAGTTTTGCGTCGTATTCGGTGATACCGAGCTGTACAAGGTTGCTCTGCACCTGCCATTCCTCCTCATCACCGGAAAGGGCGTAGGACAGCACGGTGGCATCCTTTGGAAATTCCGGTGTCTGCGGAAGATAGGCCATTTTGAGGTTGTTCTGGCGGATAATCTGGCCGGAATCCGGGGTCTCCTCTCCTGCTGCCATGCGCAGCAGCGTGGATTTTCCGGTTCCGTTGATTCCGACGATGCCGACCTTGTCGCCCTCCTGCAGGCCGAAGGAAGCATCGTCAAAAATCAGTTTATCGCCGAACAGTTTGCTGATGTGTTCGATGTTGATGATATTCATTTGCACAGTTCTGCAACGGTCTGGTTGATGACTTTTCCGTCTGCTTTACCTTTCATATCTGCCATAACGGCCTTCATGATGGCACCTTTGTTCTTGGTTGCCAGAACGTCTGCGAATTTCTCCTGGATGTAGGCTTTGACTTCGTCTGCACTCATCTGTTTCGGTGCATACTCGCTGATGACGTCATAGCGGAACTGATACTCTGCTTTTAAGTCCTCACGGGATGCCGGGCAGGTATCGATCTGCTCTTTTACGGTCTTCAGCTCTTTTAAGATGACGCGGTCTACCAGCTCCGGTTTGATGTCATCGCGGCAGCCCTCGTCGATGGCTACTTTCTTTGCTGCGGAGATCAGGGAAGAGATGGCCTCTTTTCTCGCTTTGTCTTTGGCTTTCATTGCTGCTATCATATCACTTCTTAAAGTTTCTAATTCCATGGTGTTGTTCCTCCTGTACTAAATTTTGTCCGGTTTCAAGTATAACACTTCTCTTTTTGCTTTTCCAGTCACTTTGTAGGATAGCTCCCTTATTTTTCCCACGGCAGACGGTGTTTCTTTACCTGGATTGCCTGATGCGGGCACATTTCCTGACAGCAGAAACAGCGGATGCACTTTTTATAATCGTAGACCGGCGGATTTCTGAGGCCGTTATCAAAGCGGACGGCTTTCCCTTCCACCGGGCAGCTCTCGACGCAGACGCCGCATTTTTTACATTTTTCTTCTATGATATAGGGGCGGCTCTGGAAGACCCCGAGGATCTCGAGCAGGTCGAGGGCTCCTTTTTTGCGGGCTTTGCGGCGGTCGACGTTGAAGTTTGGATTTCCGTACTTTCTTTTCAGTTCTTTCTCGGATATGGTGCCATCCGCTGTCACGATTTCGATGCGGTCGTCGTGCCACGTTCCAAGGCCGAGCGTTTCCCCGTAGAGATTTGTCGGCACATACGACGGATCGAGGTTCACCAGATGGCAGAACACGGTATCCAGCGCGATCGGATCGGTGGACATAAGAAGAACTCCCATCGAAACCGGATCGCCGGAAGTCGGACCATTGCCTTCCATTGCTACGATTCCGTCGCAGATATAGAGGCGCGGGGCGACTTTCTGGTTCAGCTCGATCAGCATGTGTGCGAAGCTCTCATCGTTCGGATACTGCGTGTGGCCGAGTTTTTTGTAGACGCCGCTGATGCAGCCGTACTGGTTCTTGACAGCTCCGGTGATGCGTTCCAGCGCGTGGGTTTTCATTTTACTGACGCTGATGAGGGCGTCGCAATCGAGTGCATCTTTCGCAATCATCAGAAATTTGCCATCGGCGGTTTCTACGCGCTCGCTCGTAAGGAAATCCTTCAGCGGAACGTTGTGTTTTTCCAGCACCTCTTTCAGCCCGGCTTCCTTTGCAATGCCCTCCGGGGTGCCAAGGCCGCAGGAATCGCCGCAGGAAATATTCTCATAGCCATTTTCCTGCAAAATCGTGATCAGGGCATCCATAACTTCCGGGTCGGTCACGACGGCGCGTTCGCGTTTTGCGGAGCGGACGAGGTTTGGTTTTAATAAGATATTCTCTTCTTTTCCGATCAGAGATTCCAGGCCGCCAATTGCTTCCAATCCCTTTTGCAGGCTTTCCTTTACGTGCGCCGGCTCATAGTCGGGACAGGCAACCACTGCCACTTTGCTTTTTTTCATATTCACCTCATGTTTTTCTATATTTCAAAAGAAGCTGCGATCCCCTTACCGGTTCTCACAGCTTCTTCGTATATTCACACAGAATATGTTTTTACTTATGCTACTTTGCTTTTTGCAAGCTCAGCCAGTGTTGCAAATCCTTCTGCATCGTTAACTGCCATGTCAGCCAGAACTTTACGGTTCAGCTCAACGCCTGCCAGTTTCAGACCATACATAAATTTGCTGTAGGACAGACCGTTCATTCTTGCTGCTGCGTTGATACGAGCGATCCACAGCTGACGGAACTGACGTTTTTTCTGTTTTCTTCCTGCGTAGGAGCTGGTCAGTGCGCGCATTACGGACTGTTTTGCTACTCTATACTGTTTGCTTCTGGCTCCTCTGTAACCTTTAGCCAGTTTTAATACTCTGTTATGTTTTTTCTTAGCGTTCATGCCGCCTTTAATTCTTGCCATTTCTTATTTTCCTCCTTGATCTGTTGGGCGTAACTCTACCTTGCAAAAATTACATGTAAGGTAAGATTTTCTTCATGTTCTTTACGTTTGTTGCATCAACAGTAGTCTGTTTTCTCAGGTTTCTTTTTCTCTTCTGAGATTTCTTGGTTAAGATATGGCTCTTGTAAGCTTTATTTCTTACTAATTTTCCTGTTCCTGTTGTTTTAAAACGCTTTGCAGCTGCTCTGCTTGTTTTTACCTTTGGCATTTTAATTTCCTCCTTGATATTGATTCAAATGTATTTTAACGTTTAGCCGTCAAAAACATGGTCATGCTTCTGCCTTCCACCTTCGGCGCTTTGTCAACCGTTGCAATATCGGACAGACTCTCTGCAAATTCATCGAGGATGTATTTGCTGCTGTTCATATGTGCCATCTCACGGCCGCGGAAACGAAGTGTTACTTTTACTTTGTCTCCCTTTGTAATGAACTTGCGGGCTGCACCTACTTTGGTATTAAGATCATTGGTGTCAATGTTTGGAGAAAGGCGAACTTCCTTGATTTCAATTGTTTTCTGTTTTTTCTTTGCTTCTTTTTCCTTGCGGGCCAGTTCATATCTGTACTTTCCGTAGTCGATAATTTTGCAAACCGGCGGTTTCGCTGTCGGAGCAATTTTCACAAGATCCAGACCTGCTTCCTGTGCTTTCAGGTACGCATCTCTGGCAGACATAATTCCAAGCTGTTCTCCGTTCTGACCGATCAGACGAATTTCTCTGTCTCTGATCTGCTCATTAATCATTAATTCGCTAATTGTAGTGCACCTCCATCATTATAAAAGACTGTGTTCCCGCTTTTGCGGTGTAACGAAATCAAACTCGGCTCACCGGACCGGATTTGACTGATAACGCAAGAAAAGTGGATAGACAGACTATCCACTTAACATTGTACATAAATCTCTACACAAAGAGAACTTAAGATCAATATTGGACCGTAGTCGCGTGTTTGCGCTAGGGTGAGAGTGGATACTCTACTTTCTTTTTCTCAGACTATTGCAGTATAGCACTCTCCCATCCTGTTGTCAATACTGATTTTCGCATTTTTTCGTATTTATCTCCCGCAGCTACAGCGGAAGGAGCTGCACTCGGTTTCCTGGCAGCTGCATGCGCTGTCTCCGGCGATATGGATGTCTCCGGCTTCGCATTTACAGTTGTCGTTAAAGGTACAGTTCTGCGCCTTGCAGTCGACACCGATTTTCGTACAGCCGCAGCCGGTGGAGTTGGACATCGTGCCCTCACCGCGCTCCTTGAAGCTCTCGCAGCACGTTTCCATGGAGCTTTTGGCTTCGCTTCCGCCTACGCGGATATCTCCTTTGGAACAGAGCTCGTTCTGGTTGTAAACACAGGTCATAGCGGAACAACTTAATGCTGGCATAATAAATTACCTCCTGAAATTTAGTTTTCTGCGGTTTCGCCCGCATAGAAACCATTATTTCCAAGAGGTAATTTTTTATGCTTTATTTATTTGATAATACCAGTGTCCAAAGTTTGGAAATCCGACGCAAGCAAAGCTTGCACGAGGATTTTTAAATTTTGGACACGCCAAAACATGAGTAAGTAGCCATTTTTCGAAGAAAAATGAGCGGAGTACGAATGTTTTGAAGATTGCGGGAGTACGAAGTACGGAGCAATCTGGTATCATAGGTGTCAATTTTTTTGACACCTACCTTATTTATTTTCTTTTGTTTCAACAGTAACCGGGCGGTTAACGCGGCCTGCGATTTCTTCTTTGATATCTGCGATAAACTGCTCCAGGCTTCTCTGGCCTTCATCACCTGCAAAACGGCTTCTGACAGATACAAGACCTGCCTCTTCCTCTTTTGCTCCGGCGATCAGCATGTATGGAATCTTCTGTCCCTGTGCCTCACGGATCTTATATCCAATCTTCTCGGAACGGGTATCCATCTCTGCGCGGATGCCTGCCTCGTGAAGGGCGTCCAGAACCTTCTTGCCGTAATCTGCGTATTTGTCGGAGATTGGCAGAACCTTTACCTGTACCGGTGCAAGCCAGGTTGGGAATGCACCTGCAAAGTGCTCGATCAGGATACCGATGAAACGCTCAACAGAACCGTAAACAACACGGTGGATCATAATCGGACGATGTTTCTCTCCGTCTGCTCCTGTGTATTCCAGTTCGAATCTCTGCGGCAGCTGGAAGTCAAGCTGGATGGTACCGCACTGCCACGTTCTTCCGATGGAGTCTTCCAGATGGAAGTCGATCTTCGGGCCATAGAATGCGCCGTCGCCTTCGTTGACTACATAGTCAAGGCCAAGATCATCGAGTGCGCCACGGAGACCTTCGGTTGCTACCTCCCAGTCCTCATCGCTTCCCATGCTGTCTTCCGGACGGGTGGACAGCTCTACGTGATATTTGAATCCGAACAGTTTGTAAACCTGGTCAATCAGGTTTGCAACGCCTTTGATTTCGTCTTTGATCTGCTCCGGTGTCATGAAGATATGGGCATCGTCCTGGTTGAAGCAGCGTACACGCATCAGGCCGTGCAGCTGGCCGGATTTCTCATGACGATGTACCAGACCAACCTCTGCCAGACGCAGCGGCAGATCACGGTAGGAACGAGGCTCGGATTTGTAAACGAGAACGCCGCCCGGGCAGTTCATCGGTTTGATTGCATAATCTTCCTCGTCGATGACGGTGGTATACATGTTTTCTTTGTAGTGATCCCAATGACCGGAGGTCTCCCACAGGCGACGGTTCAGGATGATCGGAGTGGAGATTTCTACGTATCCTGCTTTTCTGTGGATTTCACGCCAGTAATCCATCAGCGCATTTTTCAGATCCATTCCTTTTGGAAGGAAGAACGGGAATCCCGGGCCGTCCTCACTCATCATAAACAGGCCGAGCTCTTTTCCGAGTTTTCTGTGGTCACGCTTCTTTGCTTCCTCGATCATGTGGAGGTACTCTTCAAGCTCTGCTTTCTTTGTGAATGCAGTTCCGTAGATTCTCTGCAGCATCTTGTTTTTCTCGCTGCCTCTCCAGTATGCGCCTGCAAGGCTGGTCAGTTTGAAGGCTTTGACCGGCTTTGTGCTCATCAGATGAGGGCCTGCGCACAGGTCCGTGAATTCGCCCTGGCGATAGAAGCTGATGACTGCGTCTTCCGGCAGATCTTCGATCAGTTCTACTTTATATGGCTCTTCTTTTTCTTTCATGAAGGCGATGGCTTCTGCTCTCGGCAGTTCGAAGCGCTCCAGTTTCAGATCCTCTTTTACGATTTTCTTCATCTCTGCTTCGATTTTTTCAAGGTCTTCGCTGGTGAGCGGAGTCTCTCTGTCTACATCATAGTAGAATCCGTCTGCGATGGACGGTCCGATTGCAAGCTTGGTCTCCGGGTACAGTCTCTTGATTGCCTGTGCCATGATATGGGATGTGGTGTGACGGAATGCTGCTTTTCCACCTTCATCGTTGAAGGTCAGAATGGAAAGATTGCAATCTTTGTCGATCACGGTACGAAGGTCTTCTACTTCTCCGTTTACTTCACCTGCACAGGCCATTCTTGCAAGGCCTTCGCTGATGTCTGCTGCGATCTCAATGATGGATTTCGGTTCGGAGTACTCTTTGGCACTTCCATCTTTCAGTGTGATGATCATTTGCTTTTACCTCTTTCTTTGTATATTTTTTCTTAAGCGCATCTGTGGGATAACTGTTCCGAGCTACATCTCGATGTGGCTTCTCGCCATATGAAATTCAGGAAAAAAGCGCTCACTCATGCAAGCATGCTTCGCGATTTTTTCTTCCCTTTTGCATGGCTCTGAATTGTCACAAAAAAAGTCCCTTTTGACACGCCTGTGCTGTCAAAAGGGACGATGTATTTTCATTCACCGCGGTTCCACCCATTTTGTTTTTTCAAACCACTTCATTTGACGATAACGGAATCACCGGGCCGGATTGGGGCCGCTCAGAGCTGGTCTTCGATCACGTTCCTGCGAAAACCCTTGCACCACCAGATGGGGTTTCTCTCTGTCACATTCGCTGTGATTTACTCGTCTCTTCTACGCTTTGTTTTTTTGCTTCGATTGCTTTTTCGGCTCTCGATATTTTTAGATTATACCACCCATTTAGTGGTTGTCAAGTCCTGCATTGGCTGAAACTTTATTTTTCCGGCGTTTTTTGTACCTCCGTCTGCATGGCGAGTTTCTCTTTTGCCTTCTCCGGCATTTCCAGCAGCCCGAACGCGTAAAAAATCCCGTAGATATACGTAATTCCGCGGATATCCCCCAGATCCTTCGGGCGATCGACAACTGGTCTTGCACTTTCTTCCTGCAGTTCCAGCACCTTATGATACGCAGCCCGGACGGAACTCCAGACAAGGCTTTTACTTTTCTCCCGGCGGTCGATCCAGAGTTCTTTGGTGTAGGTGCCGCTTCTTCCATATTTCATATGGTAGGAATACGGCAGACCGGAATACGTATGGAATTCAAACTCCTGGAACGCGACAACGCAGTCCCACAGGGCTTCTTCTGTCCGTTCCTCATGAAGCCTCCAAAGAGCCTGTTCTCTTTTTTCCTGTAAATTTTCCTGTGATTCTTTGTTCTCTTCCATCTTTTTTGTCTTCTCCGTCGTATCCTTTATTCCACCAGAAATTGATCCAGCTCTGCCGCGACCACCGGATTGATTTTTACCTGAGGATGATCGATTTTTCTTCCCTGTGTGACGACCATCTCTACTTTGCGGAGAGCACGAAGATCCTCAAGCGGGTTTTCGACGGTCACGATAAGATCGGCGGATTTGCCGGGCTCGATGGTTCCGGTTTCGGCTCCGATTCCGGCCATTTCGGCGGCGCGGGCGGTTGCGGTGTAAAGCGCGAAGGCGTTGGAGACGCCGACATATTTATGGATGTAAAAGAGTTCCCGCCAGAAGTCGTACTGCGTGATCCACGGACAGCCGACATCGTTTCCGAGGACGACGGGGATGTCGTTGGCGATGGCTTTTTTCGCACAATCTATGATTCCTTCGAAAACAACGTTACCATTGAACTGCTCTATCTCAGTTGCGTTGGTGATGGAACGGTCGAACAGCGCATACGGCAGGGCCGGGGACAGTGTCGTACATAGAAATGCATTCTTTTCTTTGAACAGGCGAATCATATCGTCATCCATTTTTGCACCGTGCTCGATCGAATCCACACCGTTTTCCAGTGCCACGCGGACACCCTGCGGCGATTCGACATGGGCGGCGACTTGATAGCCGAGTGCATGCGCCCGGTTACAGACGGCTTTTACCATTTCCGGTGCCATTTTGAGTTCTCCCGGAACGCCTTTTTCTTTGGCATCCAGCACACCGCCGGTGATCATCAGCTTGATCAGGTTGACATTTTCGCATTTTGCCTCATCTACATGGGCGACTGCCGCATCGATACTCTCTGCTGCGATCGCTACCGAACCTGCCATGTGCCCGCCCGCTACAGAGATTCCCTCGTTTGCGGCAAGGATTCTCGGGCCGGTCTTTTTACCGGCTTTGATTTCATCGCGCAGCCGTGTATCGAAAGTGCCAAGACCACCGACCGTGCGGATCGTGGTAACGCCGCTTAGCAGTTCATCTTTTGCGAAGCCTGCTACCATGCGGTAGGCGATCGCGCGGGAAATTCTGTTGCTCATCAGGGTTTTGACGAGTTTTGCGTTGTCGCGCTGCTTCTTCTGCGGTTTTCCATTGCCTGCGAGATGGACATGCATGTTGATCAGTCCGGGCATGATGTATTTTCCCTGCAGATCTATCTCCGTATAGCCGGAAAGTCTGGTTTCTTCCGGGACAATCGCTGCGATTTTTTCTCCTTCCGTCAGAATGATCAGACCGGTCTGAACCTGCATATCTTTCGTTCCGTTTAGGATTTTTCCGTTTTTGTAGGCATATTTCATACTCAATTCCCTCTTTTCTGCCAAACGTATTATGTTTTATTTTAACACGTCAGAGAGGGATTTTGCGACAGAAAAATCGTTTTTCTCTGTTTTTTATTTTTCTTTTATTCTGCCCCGCATAACTGCCCTCACACCGCCGAACAGAACACCGGCAACAGCCCATAGGATCCAGGTTTTATCCCATTCTCTCGTCTGGAAGCTCCATACAAGATAGATGGCGGTGACAATACACCAGTAGGCGGTTGTAAAAACTTCTGTTTTCTTTTTGTATCGTTTTTCTTCCGGTGTATATTCGCCTTCCTGCAGCAGGATGACGTAGCTTCCATTTATGGTGCTGACCCGCACAATGAAAAAGACACCAACGGCGACCAGAAGCAGCAGGATGGATACGGTGGCTGTGATGATGTAGTCCGGCTGGCTGAATGCAATGGCAGCGAACATCGGGATAACTGCCAGAATACAGAGGGTAACACCGGCGGCGATTCCTCTGGTAAAGGTGCTTTCGTAGTCCTTTTTCCGTTCCTGAACAAGGCCGGTTACACCATAGGCAGTTTCTATTCTCTCCTTTTCCAGATATTCATACTGCTGTCCGTGAATACTGTAGGATACGAAAATCACAACAGCAGCGGCAACCAGCAACAACAAAACGGAGATGCCTGCTCCCGTTGCCATGTTTTCGCTGATGTTTTCTATATGGGAATCGGAAAGTCCGGCAAGGAAGATCAGCAGCGCCGGGCTGATGATACAGAGCGCAACAGCTCCGGCGAGTGTCGGCCCTGTTTTCCGTCTCCATTCCATGAACGCGTTTGCTTCTTCCATCGATACACTCCGCACGGATGACTCCTCTGCGGCGTATTCCAGTATTTCTGTTCCTGTCTCTGATTTTAATTCGTCTTTTAACAGATAGTCGGTGCTGACACCAAAGATTTCAGCAAGACGGAGCACTTTCTGCAAATCCGGCGTGGACTGTGCACTCTCCCATTTGGATACCGCCTGCCGCGAGACGGAAAGTTTCTCCGCCATCTCTTCCTGTGACCATCCATTTTTCTTTCTCGCTTCTGTGATTTTTTCTGCCAAAATCATATTTGTTTTCTTCTGTTTTCCAGCTCTTTTTCAGTAATCTTTTTGCTGCAGCTCACAGCCATTCTATTCATTTCTGTTTTGGAAATGGATTGGCTGTTTCTGCTTCAAATCCTATCATTTTTTCCGGTTGCCTTCTACCAAATCGGGCTGGAAATGTGTCAACTGGCGGTTACAGATGCTTATTTTTCAAGGATTTCCCGCATCTGCTGCATAATTTTTTTAATTTCATAAACCGATACGCTGTTTACGACTTCAAAATTGATCTGCTTTTCTTTTCCGCTGTATTTCACTTCATACTCTCTGGCTTTTTTTTCGTCATGGTCTTTGTACCGTGCTTTGCCGATCAGATAAGCATCTGAATTGGCCGTCTCGGGGTAGCCCGGGCCTTTTTCCAGTTCAAACAGCTCTTTCTTTTCTTTTAGATTCTTTTCCAGTCTGCTCAATTTTTCCAGAAACACCTGACAGACTTCAGGATAATGTTCTCTGATGTATATCAGATTTTTGTGCAGACATGTTGCGCTTTTTTCCATCAGATGACGTTCTGTTTCGTTCGTCAGATAATCAAACTCTCCCAGCTGTACTTCATCCCCCTGAATGGACCGCGCAAGCTGTTCAAACCAGTACATCTGCCGCGGCATACTGTCCGGGAACATGAAATATGTTGAAAACTCATGATCAATCATCGGCGCCAGACGCAGAATCTTATCGTCTTCACGGCAGACAAATGCGATGTTTTCGTAATGGTAGTTCTGATCGCCTTTCAAAATCGAAACGAGAATCTGCAGTACCAGCTCCTCCGCCATCGCCGGGTGGGTCTGGAAATAGTCGGATTCGAGGATTTCGGTGTAGTCGTAGAACATCTGGCAGTAATTGACGTAGTCATCAATATGGACTTTGTCGTCAGGATATTTTCGAAAGAACTCCAGCAGATTCAGCAGATGTTCTCCTTCCCCGTAAATCATCGGTGAAACTGTTCCATAATCGTAATATTTCTCCACCTCCGCCTCATACCCTTCGCAAAACGCAAGCTGATACTGCGGCGCCGGCATAAAATACGCATCAATCACCCATGACCAGAAAACCTCAGCATAGGCGAACAGCGGCGTAGACAGCGGTTTAGATTTTGTAAGCGGTTTAAAAACAACATCTCCTTCAAAAACCGGAAAATGCTTCTCCCCTTTCACAACCCCCACTGCCTCCGCTTTCAGATTGCCGGAACGGGCAGAATACTTATATTTCTTTGGCAGATAGGATGGTTTCTGTTTCATCTTAATCCTCCTGCAATGCTGCCAGATATCCCAGGATTCGTTCTTTTTTTCTGTCTGACAGATTCCGAAAGCCTTCCAGAATGATTTTTTCTGTTTCATTTCCTGCGCTCATTTCCGGATTTCTCGCATTTCGCTCTGTCTCATTCTCCCCCAGAAGTTCATACGGCGTAACCTTCAGCACTTCGCAGATTTTCAGTATTTTATCCGCCGACGGATTCGTGCCCTTTCTTTTCCAGTCGCTGATGGTGCTCTGGGAAATTCCGGTTTCTTCGGAGAATTCTTTCTGGGTCATGCCGTTTCGAAGAATTAGCTCAAAAATTTTTTCACTGATCATTTTGTATCTCACCTTTTTCACTTAGATTTTGTTTTACTATACCATAAAATTTCCTGCCCGTCATTTCCTCCAATGCTGAAAAAACGCCTCTTCCTGCGCTGTGCGGATTCCGTATTTTCTTCTGGCGATGTAGAATTTTGATTTCCAGCTTGAGGTCTGCACCGGGATTGCGGTGATGTGATGGAGGCGGACGATGTCCATGTAGGGGAGGATAGATATTCCAAAACCATTTTCCACAAGGCCGGTGATGACTTCGATTTCTTCGGCCTCACACACGGGTTTTACCTGGATGCCCTGTTCGGCGAAGATCTGCTCTTGGAGGCTGCGGAAGCCGCTCGTCCTGGAAAACATGACCTGCGGATACTTGGCTGCTTCTTTTAGTGTGATGTTCTCTTTCCCCTCCAGCGGATGACCTTCCGGGACGGCGGCCGCGATGTAAGATTCCCGGAGGGGATAATATTCGAGTTCTTCGGATTTCAGCAGTTCTGAGCAGAAGCCGATATCGTATTTTCCATCCAGCAGACCCTCCTCGATCTCTGGGGTCAGGCGGTTGTAGATGATAAACGGGAAGGTCGCGCCGAATTCCCGCAGCATATGTGGTATTGTTCCTGCCGCGAGCGGATATACGGTTCCGATCCGCACTGTCTTTTCTTCCGTCCGAAGGCCTGCCGCCCGCTCCTCCATTCGAAGATATGCGTCCAGAATCTCCTCGACATCCTGCATCAATTCTTTTCCGTAGCGGCTCAGGCTCACGTTTCGTCCTTCTTTCTGGAAGAGCGGAACACCGTACTCGTCCTCCAGTGTCTTGATCGCATGGCTGAGCCCCGGCTGGGAAATATTCAGCGCTTTTGCCGCTTTTCCGTAGTGCTGCAGTTTTGCCAGCTCTGCAAAATATTTTAAATACTCGATATTCATAGATAGCCTCTTTTCCTGTTCTGCATCTATCATACCACTTTTCATTTAATTTTAGAATCAATTCATTCAAAATAATCATTTGTTTTTATCGGTTTCTGTGTCTATAATAAGCATAGTTTCAAGACCTTAACGTAATTTCATTCTCAGGAAAGAAGGATTTTTACTCATGAATACCAGAAAATTTCATCTTCCAGGCGAAGCGGCGCTTCTGATCGTGCTTCTGATCAACCCTCTTGCCATTGATCTGATGTCAAAAAGCGTATTTGGAATTTCAACAATTTCCTCCGTGCCGCTCATCCTCAGCACAGCGTTTCCAGTTTTCAGTTTCGGAACGTGGAACTATATCTTTCAAACGCTGCTTGTCATCACCCTGATGGTCCTGAAGCGTTCGTTCTGTCCCGGCTATCTGTTTTCTTTTGTTGTCGGCATCGGATTCGGAAAAATGATCGATGTACACAATACCTGGGTTACCCTGCTGCCAAATGTTCTGTCGCTGAATGTGGTCTGCTTTTTCACCGGATTTCTTCTGATGTGCTTCGGCATCTGCCTCGCCAACAACTGCCTGCTGCCGATTGTCCCGACCGATATTTTTCCGCGGGATCTGTCGGAACTTCTGCATAAAAAGTATAACCAGATCAAGACAACCTTTGATCTCACCTGTCTGACAACGACCGTAATCCTGTCCCTTGTAATCCTTCACCATCTTTACGGAATCGGCATCGGAACTTTCTTCTGTGCTTTTATGACGGGACGAACCGTATCTCTGGTTCAAAAATTCATTGGAAATCATGTAGAATTTTACCGTCTGACGAAAAAAGAAATGGTAATGCCTGGGAAAAAGATGCGCCATGCATAAAAAAACTGCCCGAATTCCAGTTTTTCTGTTGAAATTCGGGCAGTTTTTTATGCGTTCTGCTCCGCTTCTACTTCCCGGTTGATCTCATCCTCGCTGTCAGCCATGGCCTGCATTGTCATAGTCAGCAGTTTTTCCAGCGGCCAGCCAAGCTGATCGGCGCCCCTCTCAATGACCTCTCTCGAACATCCTGTTGCAAAGCCTTTGCTCTTATATTTCTTCTTTAAGGATTTCAGTTCCATGTCTTTTGTGCTCTTCGAAGGCCGCATCAGCGCAGCTGCCCAGATCAGTCCCGTCAGCTCATCTGCTGCAAACAGAACTTTTTCCATCTCATGCACCGGCTCCACATCCAGTGTGACGCCACACTCAATGGTAATGCCGCAGCCATGGGAAACGACACCATGAATGATATCTTCCGACACGCCGCCTTCCCGCAGAAGCTCCGGTGCTTTCAGGCAGTGCTCTGCCGGATACAGCTCAAAATCAATGTCATGCAGCAGTCCGACAATACCCCAGTGCTCCTCTTCTGCCCCATAGCCAAGCTCTCTTGCATACCATTTCATCACGGCCTCTACGGTAAGCGCATGCTGAATATGGAAGGGATCTTTGTTGTATTTTTTTAATAACGTAAATGCCTCATCTCTTGTAATTTCACTCATGCTTGATTTTCTCCTTCCCTTTTCTCTTTCCAGAATCACCTGGATTAGATTTGAATTATAATTTCGTCCATTATAATCCTGTATTCATAGTAATTCAATAGGTTTATCAAGACTTTTTTGTACATCATATAAAAAGGCGCCGTTCCCTCACCTTTCAGAGAGAGGGCACAGCGCTTTTCTTATTTTTCAAATTCTACACTTTACAGCAGTTTCGGTTTCAGCCGCACATCGAAGCTGATTTCGGTTTCTTTCAGCTGATATTTTTCCAGCAGCATCGGTCCGCAGCTTGCCGATCCGATCCCGGCCTGGCGGTAGTCGATGCAGAAAACAGTGCTTCCGCACGGCCGAAGCTCATAGTTGTGGGCTTTCGCGGTCAGCTCCTCCTGCGTGTAAATAGATGCCTGGAATGAGAAGGTTTTCTCGCCCACTGCCGTCAATACCGCACGATCACTGGCAAGACTTGCATAATCGCAGTCGTAGTGGCTGCCGTTCTCCTGCGGGCGGATATAGTCTTCCTGCTGTTCTGCCGGTGTGCTGTGGAAAACGCCGTGATAGCTTGCCTGGTGCTTATCCACGTAGCTCTCCACCGGACCGAGACCGCAGTAGGTCAGTTTTGCAAACGATTTCGGCAGGAACAGGCGCAGGCCAAAACGCGGCAGAACCGGGAATACCGGGTCTTTCTTTGCTTCTACATGGACATCGGTCGTTCCGTCGCTGTAAATTGTCCATTTGATCACACCTGCAAGGATCCGCTGCAGAGCCGGAGACGAAATCGAATAGCTTGTCTCGATCTCCACGCAGCCGTTTTCTTCTTTTGCCGTTGTCTCATACGCCCGCGTCACGGTGCGGTCATACTGAGCACGCATCCAGGTATTCTTGATATTGCGGTCATTGTCTGTCGGCGCACGCCAGATGTTCAGCTCCATCGGGCGGTCGAGCAGATTCTGGTTGGCATAGCACATTTCCTCGAACAGGCCGGTGAATTTATTATAGGTATAGCTGAACTGTTCCGTCGATACCGTCAGATAATGATCGTCCTCTTTCCATCCAAACGAAGCCGTTCCCTCCGGGCGCTTCATCATCTCTTTTGCCTTCTGGTTCTGATTGTCTTTCGTTTTCACCGGAACTTCTTCAAATCCCAGTTCGAACTGCTCCGGCAGCACCTCAGTGGCCTGTTTCTGATACCAGGTAACCTTCAGCGCACATTTTCCCTGCTCCGGCACGGAAATGGCAAGCGGAATCGTCTTCTCACAGCCTGCCGCAAGCTCCAGCAGTGCTTCATCTGTAATCTTGCCGCTCTCCGTCACTTCGCCGTCCACAAGCACCTCATAGCCGAGCACAGCGTAATCTTTCAGATTCACAAAATTCATATAGTTTTTGATGGTCAGTGTACCCTTTTCGGCATCATATCCCGTCACGCGCACCGGACGATACACGTTTTTAAATTCCATCAGTCCCGTATGCGGTGTGCGGTCCGGATAAACAAGTCCGTCCATGCAGAAGTTGCCGTCGTGCGGATACTCGTTGTGGTCGCCGCCGTACGCGTACATCTTCTTTCCCTCGATCGTTTTTCCCATATCAATCGCGTGGTCGCACCACTCCCAGATAAAGCCGCCGCACATCTTCTCCTCGCTGTGGATCAGTTCAAAGTAGTCTTCAAGATCTCCCGGGCCGTTGCCCATCGCATGGCAGTATTCGCACATGATATACGGCTTATCCCCGTACTCCACCAGCTCTTTTTTGATCTCCTCGAGTGATGGATACATGCGGCTGTAGAGGTCGAGGTTGCTGTAATCGTATTTCTTCGGATCATCCACATACCGTGCCGACTCATAGTGCGTCAGACGCGTCGGATCAAATTCCTTCGTCCACTTTAAGGCCGCCTCGAAGGTACAGCCGTATGCGCACTCATTTCCCATCGACCAGATGACAACGCTCGGGCGGTTTTTATCGCGCTCCACGCAACGCTGTGTGCGGTCTACGGTTGCCTCGGTAAATACCGGATTGTTCGCAATTAGTTTATTCCAGTTCTTCGCATACTCTTCCCAGCTCGTGTAATCCGCATAAATTGCCTCTGTGCCGTGGCTCTCATTGTCCGCCTCATCGATGACATAAAAACCGAGACGGTCATAAAGCTGATAACAGTACGGCGCATTCGGGTAATGGCTGGTCCGGATCGCATTGATGTTGTGCTCTTTCATTACCTTCAGATCTTTTTTGATCTGTGCAAGGCTGATTGCAAATCCCGTCACCGGATCGCTGTCGTGGCGGTTTGTTCCGTGGAATTTGATCTTCACGCCGTTCAGGTACAGCACACCGTCCTTCGCGTGGATCTCACGGATGCCGACATGATCAGTGATCACCTCACCCGCCGTCTCCAGCACCAGCGTATACAGATACGGCTCCTCGGCATTCCACAGATGTGCATCTTTTACATGCATCTGAACCGTATCGCCGCCAAACGCTGCCTCTGCCACAAGATGATTTTCTGCATCAAACAGCTTTGCCGTTCCTTCCTGCGGTTCCCCGTCATTCCAGGTAATCGCAATCGAAACTTCTCCATTCTGGTACGATGCGTCCGGCGCTGCCTTTACAAAGTAATCGCGGATGCCTTTTTCTGGTCTTGCAAGCAGATAGACATCGCGGAAAATGCCGCTCATGCGGAATTTGTCTTGATCCTCGAGATAGCTTCCATCGCACCATTTCAGCACCAGTACGGCGATGGTGTTGGTGCCATCTTTTAAGAAGTCTGTTACATCAAATTCACTCGTAGAATGAGACACCTGGCTGTAGCCGACGAAGCTGCCGTTCATCCACACGTAGAAACAGGAATCCACGCCCTCAAAATTCAGAAATGCCCTCGGTGCTTCCTCCTGTTTTTTCCACTCGAACGTTCTCACGTACGCACCGCACGGATTCTCATACGGCACATACGGCGGATCCACCGGGAACGGGTAGCGGACGTTCGTATACTGATGGTGGTCATGGCCATAATTCTGCCAGACGGACGGCACCGGAATCGTCTCGAATGCAGAAGTGTCGTATCCTTCTGCGAAAAACTCCTCTTTTACATCGTAAACACTGGTAAAATAGCAGAATTTCCAGTCGCCGGAAAGCAGGAAAAAGCGGTCCGACGCCTCCCGGTTCTCCACCAGGTCCTCCATGCGGCGGGATGCCGGAATGTAGTAGGCACGGTTCGGCATGGTATTCACATGCAGGTGATCGAAATCTTCGAAATATTTTGGAACAATCATCTCTTTTTAAGTCCTCCTTATTCTGTCTTTTGTTTCCAATATCGGCACCGAAACACACGCGTTCCCGGTGCCGATCAGGTTTTCTGTTATTCTTTTACTTTTTCCATGCAGGAAGAACGCCTTCGTAATTCATGCCATAACCGTAGTCATAGTTATGTCCTTCGCTGTCAATATAGGTTTCCATATCCAACGCACGGTCCTCGCTTTGCTCCTCAACCGCATCCATATCCTTCGGCATCTGGATCGGCAGACGGCCGGTCGGGTTGTAACCGCCGAAGACAACGTCGAGCACAGCGGCTCTCGAAACACCGAACTCTGCGACGATCGCATCGGCTTCGGCTTCAAATTCATGCATCACCATCGGGTTGTTGACGGTTGCGCAGACGATCACCGGCTTGTCGCCCATCGCGCGGCGGCATTCGAGAATATTGTCGAGATCAGCCTCGTTGTAGGCAGTGTTTGTCTTTCCAAGATAGCTGCGGTTCGTGAAATTCTCGCGGAAATCACCGCCGGCAATGCTCACCTCACGCGCTTTTTTCGCCGTATACGGGCGGTACTGCAGTGTAATCGGCAGATAGCCGTTGCCGCCGTTCGCAAGATCTTCGGTGGAATACGGGTTGCATGCCGGGCTTTCGATAAATACCAGCGCCACATCGGCCTCCTCCGGTGATGCCACGCGTGTACCGTACTTGGACGGCAGTCCATCCGGCAGCGGATCTTCGGTTTTTGCCGGCAGATCGATGCGGAAGAACGCTTTGGACGGTCCGATCTTTCTCTCCGGAATATAAACCTTCAAACCTTTCTTCAGCGGCAGCACACCCTTCTGTCCTTCCGGCGCGCGTTTCGCACTGTTTTTCAGCAGGACGATGGATTTCTGCTGTGCCTCATAGCCATGGCGGCAGAACTCTTCGCATCCTACAATCTTTGCGGATTCTTCCGGATCAAGATACGGGTCCTCAAACAAGCCGCAGTGGAAAATGTTGATCAGAAGACGTTTGGCGGACAGCTCCATGCGCTCACGCATCGCTTTCTCGCCGTATTTCTCACAGCCGATCTTATACGCCTCGACAATCGGACCGGACTCGCTGTTTCCGCCGAACTGGTCAACGCCGTTTGTGATCGCCAGCAGACACCGTTCTGCCTCGGTCATATCCTGCACGCCGTAGCAGCGGCTTCCAAATCCCTCAATCGTCTTTTCCGGATCCTGGGTGATGCCCCAGTCGGTGCAGACAATGCCTTTGAATTCATATTTTCCGCGCAGCAGATCCTTGATCAGGTACTCGCTGTAGGAGTTTCCGACGTTCTTGCCGTTTTTCTTGTCCACGCCGTAGGATACGGTGTAGTACGGCATAACCGCGGATGCGCAGTCGGTCGGTCCGTCCAGGTGGAAGGCTGCCTCGGTAAACGGTTTTAAATGGTCCTCAAAATTTCCGGTCGGATAAACGGCAAACTGTCCGAATGCATAGTGTGCATCGCGTCCGGCCTCTCCGGTGCCGCCGCCCGGCCAGTGTTTGACCATCGTGTTGACGCTGTCTTTTCCCCAGCCGTCTGCTTCCCCTTCCGTTGTCTGCATACCGTCACAGTACGCTTTGGTAAGCTTTTTGGACATCTCCACTTCTTCGCCTAACGTATCGACAAACCGCATCCATCTCGGCTCGGTGCAGAGATCAATCTGCGGTCCAAGTGCCGTTGTGATACCGAGTGCCCGATATTCGCGGGAAGCATCTTTTGCAAACTGTCCGGCTACTTCCGGATCGAAGCAGGCTGCAAAACCAACGCCCTCCGGCCATTTGCTGATCTCGCTTCCGCCGCTCTTGAACTCCGCGCCGGAATCCTTTGCTCCGTTCCGCGGATCAGAGGAGAGGTTGATCGGAATACCATACGGCAGTGTCTCTGCCCGTTTCTGCAGCTCATTGCTCCATTTTGCGGAAATCTCCGGGCTTTCCACGTTCGTCAGCAGGATATGGCGGATGTGCTCGTCCTCCAGAAATTCCTTCTGCTGGTCAGAAATGGCATACGGCTCTTTGCCGGATTCGAGATACGTTTTTCCGTCAAACGTTCCCTGGAATGGTCCGCCCGGCATCGGCGGTACCGCCTGGTGCGGCGAGTACAGCATAAGACCTGCAATCTCCTCAATCGAAAGACGACCCGCAAGGTCTGCCGCTCTCTCCTCATCGGAAAGACGCCAGTCCTCGTACGGCAGCAGTTCGCCGGTTTTTGCAAGATCTTTAAAGTAATATCCATCTTTTTCCAATACCTTTACACCGGACTCCTCCGCCCAGGCAATCGTTTTTCCGCCTGCCTGTGTGATGCGGTGGATTCCGTTTTTCGTTGTTTTCTCCATAAGTTTTCTCCTTTTTCCTGTTGCATTTATTTCAGTGTAAATGCAGCACTGTTTTCCGTCGTGCTGCTGTCACCGACAAATACGGTAAACGTTCCAGGCTCGCTTCCAAAGGTTCCGTCGAGACGGTAGCAGCGCAGATCTTCTTCGGTAATATAGAAGGTCACTTCCTGCTCTTTGCCCGGAGCAAGCTCTACTCTTCGGAAGCCTTTCAGCTCTCGCACCGGACGAACCACATCGGAATAATCATCACGGATGTACAGCTGTACAACATCACAGCCAGCCGTATCACCTGTATTTTTCACGGTCACATGCGCTGCAATTCTACCGTTTTTATCCATCTCGTTCTGATCCAGTGTTACCGCGGAAATATCAAACGTGGTATAGGAAAGTCCGTAACCAAACGGATACAGCGGTGCGTTCGGAATATCGAGATATTTGGAGCGGAACCGCTCTTTCATGCCCGGCAGATTCGGTCTTCCGGTGGAATACTCGTTGTAGCTGACCGGCGCCTGGCCCACGCAGTACGGGAAGCTCATCGACAGATGGCCGGATGGATTTTTCTTTCCGGTCAGGACATCCACAACAGCGCTTCCGCCCTCGGTTCCCGGGAACCATACCTCGAGAATGGCTTTTGCTTTTGCACTGATCTCACGCAGATCGAGCGGACGGCCATTGAACAGAACAACAACAACATTCGGGTTAACGGCCAGCACTTTTCGGAACAACTCCATCTGGATCTCCGGCACATCGATCATGGCACGGCTTGTCGCTTCACCGCTCTGCAGATAATGCTCGCCAAGCGGCATGACCACGAGATCTGCCTCTTTTGCAGCCTTAAGTGCGCTCTGCTCCATGACAGCAAGCTCCTCCCCGCTGTATTTTTTCGGCGTTGTCTCGGTAAATCCAATCAGCTCCACATCATTTCCGATCACCGGGCATCCCTCATCATAAGATGTGCGGGACGCATCGAATACCTTTTCCGCTGCTTCCCGGATCGTCACACAGTCTTTGCTGTCACCGGTAAAAGACCAGCTGCTCTTGATTTCATGATTATCGGTATACGGTCCGACAAAGGCAATTTTTTTCGTCGTATCGAGCGGCAGAATGCCGTCGTTTTTCAGCAGAACGAAGGATTCCTCTGCCGCTTTTTTCGCCAGTGCGCGGTGCTCCGGGCAGAGATTGTACTCTTTTTCTTTCTCTGCATCCGCATCTTTATACGGATTTTCAAACAGTCCCAGCTTGTTTTTCAGTTCCAGAATACGCAGGCAACACTCGTCGATCAGGCGTTCTTCTACTTCGCCATCCTCGACCATCCGGCACAGGTTTGCCGCATAAACGGACGTCATCATATCAATATCCACGCCTGCCTCCAGCGCTTTTTTCGCTGCATCGGCGGCATCTTTCGAGCTTCTGTGGGCAACGGTTTCCAGAATGGCTGCAAAGTCAGAAATCAGCACGCCGTCAAATCCCATCTCGCCGCGCAGGATATCGCGCATCAGCCATTTGTTGGTGCTCGCCGGAACGCCGTTGATCGTGTTGAATGATGTCATCACCATCGCTGCGCCCGCATCAATGCCTGCTTTGTATGCCGGAAGATAGAATTCACGGAAGGTATGCTCTGAGAGCTCTACGGTGTTGTAATCTCTTCCTGCGACTGCTCCGCCGTAGCCTGCAAAGTGTTTGATGCAGGAGGCAACTTTTCCCGGTGTTTTTAAATCATCGCCCTGGAAGCCTTTTACGATCGCCTCGGAAAAGCGGCTGTTCAGGTACGGATCTTCGCCTGTGGATTCCACAACGCGGCCCCATCTCGCATCGCGCACAAGGTCAACCATCGGAGAAAAGGTAACGTGAAGTCCGGCCGCGGATGCTTCTTTTGCGGCTGCAGACGCGCACTCGCCGGAGAGCTCCGGATCAAAAGTGGCTCCCTGCGCCAGCGGCGCCGGGAAAATGGTCTTCATGCCGTGAATGACATCCATCATGAACAGCATCGGGATGTGATGCGGCTGTTTTGCCATATAGTCGTCCTGCAGTTTTTTCATCGTATCGGCGCCTGCTGCTCCCAGAATGGAGCCTGCCATCTCCAGATCCTCTTTTCCGATTCCCATATCGTTTGCCGGACCGGTCAGGACGCTGTTTTCATCTCCCAGATAAAATGCTCCGCTTAACTGAAGCATCTGGTCCACTTTCTCTTTCAGCGACATATCCGCCAGCAGCTTTTCCAAATCTGTCTGTTTCATTGAAAAACCTCCTGTTTTTTATTTTCAGAATTTTTGGTTTTCTATCCCATTTGTTTCTATTTTACGGCATAACTCTGCATAAAACAATCTATTTTTTTGACTCTTTTCTCTACGATTTTAACAAAAGAAGCGCGCCTGCCATCGCTTTTTCCGTTCTGGCAGACACGCTCCGTTTTTTATAATTTGATTCCTTTTAATGCCGCGGCAAATGCATTGTTTACCGGCTCTTCGGCCTCTTTTTTCTGTTTCTTCATATAAGCTGCCACATCGCGCTTCGTCACGCCTCCGCCCTCTTTTTTGCGGCGCTCCTGGAATTTTGTCATGCGCTCCTTGTGCCCGCAGGAGCAGACAAACGTCGCATCCTCGCCCTTTCCGATCATCTCCATGCGCTTATGGCAGACCGGGCATCTCGCATTCGTCGTGCGGGAAACCGTCTCGCGGTAGCCGCACTCTCTGTCCTGGCAGACGAGCATCTTTGCATTCTTTCCATTGACTGCCAGCAGCCGTTTTCCGCAGTTCGGGCATTTCTTGTTTGTCAGGTTATCGTGGCGGAATGTTCCCTCTTCCGTTTTGATCTCCTCAATCAGTTCCACCGTGTAGCTCCGGATCTCTTTCATAAAGGCATCGCGCCGCTTCTTTCCCTTTGCGATTTCGTTTAACTGCATCTCCCAGCTTGCCGTCAGCTCCGGCTTTTTGAGATCCGCCGGAACCAGCTTCAGAAGCTGGCGTGCTTTCGAGGTCAGATAGATCTCATTGCCTTTTTTCTCCAGCAGAAAGCTGCGGAACAGCTTCTCGATGATATCCGCACGGGTCGCAACCGTTCCAAGGCCGCCCGCCTCACCGATCGTTTTTACCAGGCTGCTGTCGCGGTTTTCCATGTAGCGGACCGGATTTTCCATCGCGGAGAGCAGCGTGCCTTCCGTGAAGCGTGCCGGAGGTTTTGTCTTTCCTTCGCGGAGACTGATCTTCGGCTGCCCGATCTTCATGCCTGCCTCCAGAAGCGGCAGATTCTGCTCCCGCACCTCTTCTTTCGCCTCATCCTCTTCGTCGTACCGGTTATCCTCGTACGCCTCCTGCCAGCCTTTCTCGACCATGCGCTTTCCGCGCGCAGTAAAGCATTCCTTTTCGATGGAAGCCTGGATCACCGTCTCTTCATATACACACGGCGGCAGCAGTACCGCAAGAAAACGGCGCACCACGAGATCATAAATGCGGCGTTCCTCATTGGAAAGTGCAGAAAGCTGCACATACTGCTCCGTCGGGATAATGGCGTGGTGGTCGGAAACCTTTGCATCATTCACAAAACCTGGCTTTTCCTTCAGCGGACGGCGCTTCGCCTGCTGTGCCAGCGTCTTGTACGGCCCGATACTCACGGCATCGAGGCGCTCTTTTAAAGTCGGTACAATATCCTTTGTCAGATACCGCGAATCCGTCCGCGGATACGTGAGGACCTTGTGCGTCTCATAGAGGCTCTGCATCAGATTCAGGGTCTGTTTTGCCGAATAACCGAACCGTGCACTGGCATCGCGCTGCAGCTCCGTCAGATCGTAGAGCAGCGGCGCCTCTTTCTGTTTTTTCTTCTTTCCTACTTTTTGCAGGACAAGCGGATACCGTTTTGCTTTTTCTGCGATCTGCTTTGCCTTTTCCGGATCAGAAATCCGTGTTCCGCCCGATTTTTCATCCTTCCAGGTGTATACTGCGCCGCCTGCTGCTGCCGTTACGGTGTAGTACGGCTTCGGGACAAATTCTCGGATTTCCTGCTCGCGCTGTGCAATCATGGCGAGCGTCGGTGTCTGCACACGGCCGCAGGAAAGCTGTGCATTGTATTTGCATGTCAGTGCCCGCGTTGCGTTAATGCCGACAAGCCAGTCCGCCTCTGCACGGGAAACAGCAGCCCGGTAGAGATTATCGTACTCTTTCGCATCTTTCAGGCTGGCAAATCCCTCACGGATTGCCTTGTCGGTAACGGACGAAATCCAGAGACGCTTACACGGCTTCTGATTGTGCGCCTTGTCAAGAATCCACCGCGCCACCAGCTCGCCTTCACGGCCGGCATCTGTCGCAATGACCACCTCACCGACATCTTTCCGCGCAAGCTGTGTCGTCACAGCGTGATACTGTTTTCCCGTCTGCGGAATGACCTTGATCTGCAGTTTCTCCGGCATCATCGGCAGAACTGCCATATTCCATTCCTTATACTTTTTATCATAGTCCTCCGGGTCTTTTAAGGTCACGAGGTGGCCGAGCGCCCAGGTCACAATATACTGGTTTCCTTCCAGTGCTCCGTTTTCTTTTTTCGCACATCCGAGCACGCGTGCAATATCGCGTGCCACAGATGGTTTTTCTGCAATTACCAGAGTTTTCATGAAATGTCTGCTCCTTTTATAGCTCTTTATACTGTTTTATAATTTCATCCCGGTCTTTTCCGAGAATAAAGTAATAATCGATCTGTCCGTCCCCGGCGGTATGAAGATACGTTCCAAACGTCCGCACATTGCACAGCAGTGCCGTTCTGGAAGCGGCGGCTGCAATACCATAGCCGCGGTTTGAGACGACAAGCGGCATCCGCGCCTGCTTTCCGCCAAACGAGACGTAGCGCGCCTTCGCGGTCAGATCCAGCCACTCTGTCGAGAGAATGCCCTTGGCTTTCAGCTTTTCGGAACCGCTCCAGTCAAAGAATGTCCATGTCATGCCGCCGTCGATCATGCGCGGCTCGTCTCGTTTCTCGGAAAGAACCAGTTTGTGATCCGGCGTAAAGAACTGCACCGCGCCGTCCTTTTTTTCCACCATGACACGCAGCTTCTCTGTCTCAACAAGAACCGCCGTCTTCGATTCCTTTGCACTCCAGGGGAACGAGGTATCCGCCTTTGGCTTCCAGTACGTGTCCTGGACTTTTGCCGTCACACCTTTTACGAAGCTGATGCGGATGACCTCCGGCGTAATCGGCGTGATGCGCAGAATGCCGTACATGCTCGCCATCTCAACCGCTGCTTTTCCTTTCTTTGCCCATTTCACCGCGCACTTGATCCTCGAATGCCCCTTCATGCGCAGCAGTTCATTTTCCGGAATTGCCCCAAAAGCGTAGGGCGATGTATTCATGTGCTCTGGCTGTTCAGCTTTTTCTGACTGTATTCCTGCAGTCGCCGGTCTGCTGCCCGGTGCTTTGCCGCCTGTCTTTCCACGGTAGGCGGCACCGGCAAAGACAGCAGAAACTCCTTCCGGCGCACGCTGCTGCATCGTCTTTGCGGCAATTTCTTTTCCTGTTTCTGCCGCTGCTTTCCGCATGCCCGTACTGCTTTTTGGCATCACCGCTGTTCCCGTCGTGCTTGTATTTCCAGGCGCCCTTCCCGGTATCTGCTCCGGCTTAATTACAATCCTTTTTGGTCCGTGGCTGTTCCGCTCGTCCATCTCCTGGATGCCGATCGCGCGGTTCTCCTCACGCGTCTCTTTTTGCGTCAGCGAAACCTTCTCATACTCCTTCGCCTTCGTCAGCGTCTCCATGGCAAATTCCTGGTTGTGACGGCCCTTTGGCGCTTTCTTTGCAAGGATTCCTGTGAGTTTTCCCGTATACAGCACTGCCAGTTCATGCAGCGCACGCGTTGCCGCTACATAAAGCAGCTTTACCTGTCCGTCATTCTCCGGATATTTTTCTTCTGTCGGATCAAGAAGCAGCACCGCGTCAAACTCGAGTCCCTTCGTATACGCAACCGGAAGCACCATCACGCCCTCGCCAAATTCTGCCGTCTCGAGATTCTCCTCCACAACCGGCACATATTTTTTCAGCTTCCGCGCCGTCGCAGCCGCTTCTGCCTCATCCCGGCATACAACGGCAATTGTCTCATATCCCTGCTCCTGCCACGCTTTGATCTTCTGCACTCCAGCTGCCAGGAGCGTAGCCTCATCCGCAAACGCTTCCTTTTGCACCGCCGTTCCGTGCCGCAGCACCGGCTCCACCGGATAGATCGCAAAGTCCCCATGCCGCAGAATCTCGTTTGCAAAATCGGAGATCTCCACCGTATTCCGGTAACTCTTCCGCAGAACGCCGAACGCATCGTACGTGCCGGTCAGAATCAGCTTTTTCAGCTCCTCCCAGTCGTTCAGGCCGTAGGAAAAATGGATATTCTGCGACGTATCTCCCATAATGGTATACGTACAGTCACGCAGACAGTAATGAAGCACCTGGTACGCCATCATCCCGAAATCCTGCGCCTCATCGATGACCACATGGCTCGCCTCACGCACCGGATCGTTCTCCTTGATCCGCTTGTAGAGGTACGCCAGCGCCGCCAGATCATAGACATCAAAGGAGTTTTCCGGCATTTCCACTGCTTTTCCTTTTTCCGCCTGCTGTTCCAGAAACTGCGAATAGAGATCAAAAATGGATCCCTTCCATTTTCCATCCCCGAAATATTTCTCATATTTCCGCTTCAGCGCTTTTTTCTCGCGCGCCGGAAACGTCACTTCTTTTCCCGAAACCTCGTTCTCAAATTTTGCCAGCAGGATCTCGTTCAGCATGCACATCTTTCCTTCCATGGAAAGTGTGGACTGCTCCCTGCAATAGTTATCAATATACTCGGCGTCCAGAAGCAATGTTCCCGTTTTTTCCAGCCGCACCGGCTCCCGCGGAATCTGCTCTGCCTCGTACGTACGGCAGAAATTTTCCAGATCGAAAAACCAGCCGCTTCCGCCCTTTATGCTGTTTTTCTCATCCGCGCGGTCGATGGTGTGTACCATGTACTTTTCTTCGTCCCAGTCCTCATACAGAAGCCGGATGAAAAGCTGCTCCATCGTCATCTGACGGATGCCGTACACATCGAGTTCCGGCAGAACGCTGGTAATGTAGTTCAGCAGAATGCGGTTGCTTCCAATGATATAGAAATCCTCCGGCCGGAAGTCCTCCTCGTAATTATAGAGGATGTACGAAATCCGGTGCATCGCCACCGTCGTCTTTCCGGAGCCAGCCACGCCCTGTACGATCAGATTCGTCTTCGGGGATCTGCGGATAATGAGGTTCTGCTCCTGCTGGATCGTCGCAATGATCTCACCGAGCACCGCTTTTTTGTTCTTCGCCAGATACTTTGTCAGCAGCTCATCGTTCGCTACCACATCGGAATCAAAAAAGTCTTTCAGATGGTCATTTTCAATCTCATACGTCCGCTTTCTTTTCAGATCAATCGAAAAAGTACCCTCTGAACTCACCGTATAGCTGCACGGCCCGGTGCTGTTCTCATAATAGACGGAAGAAATCGGCGCCCGCCAGTCCAGCACAACCGGTTCCGCCTTCTCATCGGAAATGCCGACGCGCCCGATGTAATAGGACTCTAAAAACGAAAGCCGCGGATCCTGAAAATCAATCCGCCCGAAATACGGCTTCTTTCTCGCTTTTTCCAGCCGCGCCATGCCGTGCTGGTACGCATTCAGCTTCGCCGTCGCGTTGTTCCAGAGCGCCAGGCCTTCCGCCTCTTTTGCGTCGTACGTCTCCATCAGATCCGCCAGATCCTCATTCGCCGACCGGATATCCGCCTTCGCCTGTTCCAGATTCTGCTCGGCAATCCCGATCACCTTCGCAAGCTGTGCTTCCTCCTCTTCCCTCGTAAGTCCGGGAATCTCTGATTTTCTGATGCTTCTTTCCAGTTTCTCTTCTTCCACTTTGTGCCTCCTTTTTTACGAAAAACTTCTTCTACATCAGCCCGTTCTTTTGATTCTCTTATTTCCATCCCAATAGACTTTATTTTACCATGCACACGTCTCCCCGGCAAGATACTTCACCCGCTTTTTCGTGCATCAAAAAAGACACCATGCATCTTACACACAGTGCCTTTCCGACTTTTTTTCTTACTGAAGGTAATCCTTAAATTTCTTTTTAAATGCTTCGATATCGTTCGTATGGGCTTCCACAACCGCATCCGGGTTTCCGGCGATCATCAGGACACTCATCAGGGATTTCGCATCAAAGACGCATCGTCCTATTTTTACGTCAACGTCGTAATCCAGGCGTTTCACCATATTTACAAATTCTTCTACACTCTCTACTTCATCAAACTTTAACGGTAACGAAATCATATTTTCTGCATCCTTTCTGCTTTTTGGTCTTTTTTTCATGATTTTGAATTCTTTCTTTTATTTCCTTCAAAATCGGTCAAAAGCTTACACGATATTCCTTTTTTGCTGTTTTTTCTGAAAGTAGTAATGAAATCGCCTTCATTTTCGACTGACACTAAAATAGCATACATCTGTCTCACTGCAAATATCCGTTTTAGACAAAATTCGACGTAGTTTTACAGCAATTTGCTCATATGTTCCGTCTGATTCGTTAAGTTGTTTCTTTTCCGGCACTTTTTTCGTCTGATCTGACGGGCCGGAAGGCCTTACTTGAGAATCACTCTCATGAAAAGTTATTCGCTGAAAATAATATTTCGGATCTTCCGGGACAGGGTGTACGTTCCGGCATCTTTTTTCTGGGTCATCATCAGAAATGTCATATTCTGCTCCGGCACGACTTCCATGTAGCATCCAAGCCAGCCGTCCCAGCCGAACTCGCCCTTGCTTCCCAGCGTTACCGCACGCGTCGGATCTACCAGAACACGCATCAGATTTCCGTAGGAAAATCCTTCCAGGCCGATCCAGTTATCAAAGCCTGCCTGCTGTACTGCGCTTAATGTGTGGCCTCCCAGAAATTTTACCGTCGCCGGACGGAGAATCTGTACACCGTTGTAGGTGCCGCCGTTCAGCAGCATCTGCGTAAATTTCGCATAATCGTCGATGGTAGATGCAAGGCCTGCTCCGCCTGCCTCATATGCCGGGCGGTACGCCATATCGTTCTGAATGCCAAGGTTATTGTCCAGATAACGGACGGACGGCTGTCCCTCCCTGCAGTCATACACCTTCGCCAGACGATCCTGCTTTTCTGCCGGAACCCAGAAATCGGTATCGTTCATGCCGAGCGGCTCGAAAATTTCTTTTTTCAGAAAATCCCCAAAGCGCATGCCGCTTGCCACCTCAATCACCGCACCTACGACATCCGCCGACGTTCCATAACTCCAGGACTGGCCCGGCTGATACAGAAGCGGGACTTTTCCAAGACGGTTTGCAAATTCTACTGTACTGATCGTTCCGCCGTTTTCTTCCTTAAGTCCGTGGATCACCTCCTGAAAAAGTGCATCGGTCTGCCGTCCCGTCTCATCCGTTCCGCCGTACGTCAGCCCGGATGTCATATTCATAATATCCTCCAGAAGGATCTCCCGCTCCGCTTTTTCTATCTTCCCATCCGCTGTACATACAACCGGGTTCCGGAAGCCCGGCAGATACTTGCTGACCGGATCCGCCAGATCGACGATTCCGCGCTCTACCAGAATCATCATGGCCGTCGCGGTAATCGGCTTGCTCATGGAGTAGAGACGGAAAATATTATCGCGGGAAACCGGCTTTTTTGCTTCGATATCCGCATATCCGCTCTCCAGATAAACCTGCTCCTCTCCGTCTTTGATCACCATCAGAAGACAGCCCGGTGTCTCTCCTTTTGCAACGGACGCATCCATCACCTGCTGCAGTCTTTTCTTTATCACCTGTTCCATGGTATGTCCTAACCTCCATCTAAATTTCATTGTTTTTTCCTATTTTACCTCTCTTTTTGCCCCCTGTCATCTTTTATCTTGCTTTTCTTCTTCTATCCTCATTGTCTTTTTTTTCTGAAATCTTACAACTTTTCTGAAATTAAGAAAAACCATCAAAAACCATCATTGCCCTATTCCGAAAAATATGCTATTCTATATGTATATATATTTATGAATCTTCAGCTATTTAGAAAAACGAGGTGAACATCTTGCTGAAAACGAACGAATCCGCAGAAAATTATTTGGAAACTATTTTAGTCTTAAGTCAGAAAAAACCCGTTGTACGCGGTGTTGATATTGCAGAAGAACTTGGCTTTAAAAAATCAAGTGTCAGCGTTGCCATGAAAAACTTAAGAGAAAAAGAGCAGATCCGCGTAACGCCGGAAGGCTACATCTACCTGACCGACAGCGGACGCGCGATCGCAGAGATGATCTATGAGCGCCACCAGCTCCTCTCCCGCGGCCTGATGAGCCTTGGTGTTGATGAGCAGACCGCCACGGAAGATGCCTGCCGCATCGAGCATGTCATCAGCCAGGAAAGCTTTGAAGCGATCAAACGTCATCTGCACATGACTGCCGAAAAATAAACATGACAAAGAAAACGCTGCCGGAGTTCTCTTCTCTCCGACAGCGTTTCTCTTTCCGCCCGAAAGTCTCCCATTTCTTTGCCGGAGCCTTTCGGGTTTTCTTTTTACAGCATAAAAGTATACGTTCCGCTTCCCAGTTCCACGGTATCCGCCGGATCCTGCGTGTTTTTAAACAGGGTTGCCGTTGTATTGACCGGAATCGTAACCTGATACTCTATTTTGCCACCTTTCCGCTCCCATCCGGCAGAAATCACGCCGTACGGGCTGTCTACGGAACCTTTCATAAACTCGAGCGGGCCCGGCTGCGGTTTCAGCAGAATGTGCTGATAACCCGGTTTTGTCTCGTCTCTCTGGATACCAAGTCCCGTGTGATACAGCCAGGAAAGAACGCTTCCGAGAGAATAATGATTGAACGAGTTCATCGCATTCTGTCCGCCGAAGCCTTTTTCCTTCGTGTAGGAATCCCAGTGCTCCCAGATCGTCGTCGCTCCCTGGGTCACCGGATACAGCCACGATGGGAATGCCGTCTGCAGCATCATCTTCCAGGCATCCTCCACAGCGCCCTGCTCGGTCAGCATCTGGTTCAGAATACCCGTTCCAAAGAATCCCGTTCCGACCGTATGGCCGATCGCTCTCGTCTTTCGGATCAGATGCTCTCCTATTCTCTTTCTGTCTTCTGCCACACCATAAGACAGTGCAATTGCATACGAGCACTGCGTATCACACAGCGTTCCGTCCGCATTGCAGGTCTTTCCGGAATCCGGAAGTACAAATGTCTCATTCCAGAATTTCTTCACCTTCGCAGCAAGCGCCTCATACTGATGCTGCTCCTCTGTTCTTCCGAGCGCACCGGCAATCCGGCTCATCAGATCGGCTTCTTTATAATAGAATGCATTCCATAAAAGCAGCAGATCCGTCTCTTCCGGTGCCAGCCAGTCGCCAAGCGGTCCGATCGCCGGATTTACCTTCGTTCCCGGCAGACCCTTATCCTTCATATAGTCCATATATTTCTGCATGCCAGGATAAAATTTCTCCAGTGTGCGGATATCCCCATACTGCTCATACAGTTCCCACGCCATAAAAATACTCGCACACTCATACGTAATGCCGCCGAATCCGCCGCCCACCGGTGCAATCTCCGGGTACTGGCCTTCCGGTGTCTGCAGATCACGCATCGCCTGCAGGTTCCGCTCATAGAATTTCTTCAGGCTGCTGTTGTTGAGCGCCGTATGGCAGAAAATATGCGTATCGCCCGCCCAGCCCATGCGCTCATTTCTCTGCGGGCAGTCGGTCGGAATGTTGATAAAGTTGCATTTCTGTGACCAGGAAACATTCTCGGCAAACCGATTCAGCAGTTTATGGCTACTCGTAAGGCTTCCATGGAATTCCGTCACAGAAGAATACTGAAGACTCTCTACTTCTTCCAGCTCCGGCGCATGCTCCACACCGCTGATCTCAATATAGCGGTAGCCGTGGAAGGTAAACTTCGGCTGGAACACCTCTTCCCCGCCGCGGCAGATATAAACATCCGTACTCGTCGCATCCCGGTAATTTTCCAGCATCATCGTGCCTTCTTTTCCGGCATACTCCGGCAGATCCGGATAAAGCACCTCCGCATAGCGGATGATGATCTTTGTGCCCGCCTTCTCATGCAGTGTAATCCGCGGTACACCGGCCATCTCCTGTTCCAGATCGTAGAGATACACACCCGGGAACAGCTCTTTTCTCGTCTTTGCCGTTCTCCGGTCTACAATCCGCACCGGCGCATCGTACTCACCGATATATTCCGGCTTCTGCTCATGAACCGCTGGCCAGGACCGTCCAAAGCCCGGCATCGTGCAGAACTCTTCGATCATGACGGTATCCACAACAACTGGCTTTTCCCAGGTGCTGTCATCAAACTCCGGCAGAGAATAAGTTTCGTAAACCTCTGCCCGGCGCGCATCGTACTGCTCTCCGGCAAAGTAGCTGGAAAACAGGTAAGGACCTTCTCCGAAATACTTCCAATCCTCGGTATTTGTTCCAAAGACCTCGCGGCTGCCGTCCTCGTACTTCATGACAACCTTGGCAAGCAGACTCTCCTTGTCTCCAAAGTAATTGAAGTTCTTCACCACAAAGGTCTGTGCCTCGCTCCACCAGCCCGATGCCAGCGCCACGCCGATTCCGTTTCGGCCCGGTTTCATCAGCCCTGTGATATCGTATGTCTGATAGTTCATTCTGTGGTCATACTGTGTCAGACCCGGACGCAGCAGATCTTCCGTGATCTCCTGTCCGTTGATCCGGCAGTCGTAGATACCGCGCGCAGTAATATAAAGGCGTGCCGATACCAGTTTTTTCTCTTTCTGGCAGGAAATACACGACCGCAGCATTGGAATTGAATGATGGGACGGATCTGCCGTAATCTGGCTGTCTTCTACTTTAAAGTATCCGTTTTCCACCGGAATCTGATCCGCAAAGATACTTTTTTCCCCATCCAGCCGTCCTTCCGGCGTCTCACGAACAATTTCCGCGGATGGTTTTCTTACGTTTCTTACGGTCAGATTCTTAAAATATCCTGTCGTCCCTTTTCCTGCATAAAATCCGATCTCATTCAGTCTCGGATACGGCAGCACATCGTTATTTCCTCTCGGATTCAGCTGGCGGCCTGATACTTTCGTTCCAAAAAATCCATGCTCTTCAATGGCATCCACGAGGATGCCGTCGACATAGGCGTATGCCACATTGCCGTCAACCTCTACGGTCAGCTTATGAAAGGCATTGGCATTCTCTGGTGTCAGGATTTCCTGTGTTTTCTCTTTCCAGTTGACCAGTTTCGTAACGGCAAACGGTTTTTCCGCTGTATCCTCCGGCGCATAGCCCACGCGGTAAATTTCGAGGCGTGCATCTCCCTCCTCAAGGCACACAGCATAACGGATATAGTTCTCCCCTTCCATGCCAAGCTCATTTTTCGTATGATCGTTCAGACGGAAGTCATTGGCTCCAAAGACGATACCCGCTTCTCCCTTCCCGCCTTCCATCCGAAATTCACTCTCGATCGTAAAAACACCGCGGTTTTCCGCGCATACCGTCGCATGCGGTGCGCCGATCCACTCAGCTCCCTCCCATGCTGCATACAAAGAATCCATAAGGCCTGTCTCGAAGGAACTTTCTGCTTCTGCTTTTCCGCCGTGGTTATCCCACACCTCTGCTTTTACCTCATATTTGGTACAGGGCTGCAGTGCTTCTCCTTCATAACCAATCCCTGTTGATACGCCGGTTTCCATTTTTCCGCTGTCCCACACAGTATCTTCTCCGGTGCGCACAACGATCCGGCATGCGCTCTGCATCAGATTCTGTTCTCCTTCTTCTGCCGTCAGCAGCCAGGAAAATGCCGGTTTTTTCTCATCCAGCCCGATCGGTGCCATCTGATCTTCAATCAGAATTCTCTCTATCTTCATTTGGTAACCTCCCATTGCAAGTTTTGCCTTCTTTGCTGATTGTATTATACCGTCCAGCAGCTATTTCTGTTAAGATCAGTTTTTGCCCAAAAAAGCGTCTTTATTTGCATCTTTTCCGGTGTTATAATAAAGGAAATTATGAAAGAGAGGTACCATCAAATGAAAGTATTATTAATCAACGGAAGTCCTCACGCAAAAGGCAGCACTTATACTGCCCTGCACGAAATGGAAAAAGTCTTTACAGAAAATGGTATTGAGGCGGAAATCGTACATATCGGAAATAAAGATATCCGCGGCTGTGTTGCCTGCGGTGCCTGTTCCAAGCTCGGAAAATGTGCTTTTTCCGATATGGTAAATGAGGTTGCTCCGAAATTTGAAGAGGCTGACGGCCTTGTTGTCGGAAGTCCGGTTTATTATGCATCTGCAAATGCAACACTTATTGCTTTTCTTGACCGGCTGTTCTACAGCACACACTTTGACAAGACCATGAAAGTCGGCGCTTCGGTTGTCTCTGCACGCCGCGGCGGTCTTTCCGCTACCTTTGATGAGCTGAACAAATACTTCACCATCTCCGGCATGCCGGTTGCTTCCGGCCAGTATTGGAACAGTATCCATGGAAATAATGCGGACGAGGCACAACAAGATCTCGAAGGCCTGCAGATCATGCGTACCCTTGCACGGAATATGAGTTTTCTGATGAAGAGCATCCAGCTCGGAAAAGAATCCTTGGGTCTTCCGGAAAAGGAACCGCGCGTCGGCACAAACTTTATCCGTTAATTTATCTGTTAAGCAAGATGCCGTATTTCAGACTTTTTTCTATGTCTGGAATACGGCATCTTTTATAGCTGGAAGAAATTTTATACACGAAAAAAGCCTGCTTCCGCAGACTTTTTAAAGCGACCCGGATCGGGATCGAACCGACGACCTCCGCCGTGACAGGGCGGCGCTCTAACCAGCTGAGCCACCGGGCCAGACATATACAGAATATAAAATATAGAACTAAAGTGGACCTTCAGGGACTCGAACCCGGGACCGACCGGTTATGAGCCGGTTGCTCTAACCAACTGAGCTAAAGGTCCAAAGAGCCGATGATCGGACTCGAACCGATAACCTGCTGATTACAAATCAGCTGCTCTGCCAATTGAGCCACATCGGCATACATAACAAATATTTTATATTCAGTGACTCCGACGGGAATCGAACCCGTGTTACCGCCGTGAAAGGGCGATGTCTTAACCGCTTGACCACGGAGCCATATTTACTTTTTGAAAGAACTGACCTGTAAGAGTTTCTTACAGGTCGCATTCACTCCCCGAGTTGGGCTCGAACCAACAACCCTTCGG